>SLOE01000132.1 GCA_007132715.1 Bacteroidales bacterium | reverse complement strand
GCTTGCCTTGAACATCACAATCACCAGCGAACTCTGTACCAGTCCGAGTACCGGCAGCAACACCACCCCGCCCAGGATACCGCCTATCCATCCTCCCCACAGGTCGGCACTGTACAGCAACCCGGCTGTACCACCGATATCGCCCGACATCTTCAGGTATTCCCTGTTGGCAAGTGGAAACTCAGCCCCCACGAGCAGGCCCGACAGGAAAGAGAGCAACAGGAACATGATCCTCAGCAGGAGATCGAACCAGGGATGAACCAGCAGTGGTGCCGAAAATGTGAATATCCAGGGCAGCACCAAAGCGAAAAGCAAAATTAGCATCTCCAGCCTGATGATACCGGGCAGCACACTGTCCATCCTTTTTATGCGCCGGGTCATCCACAGTCCCCCGGCAGCCACACCAGCCATGAACGCCGTAACAAGCAGTCCGAGCCAGTAAAAAATATAGCCAAACAGCACCTGAAAAGCAAATATCAGGATGAGGTCGAAGAGCATGCCGGCAAAACCTGTTGAAACAATGCAGAACGACAGTGCGGGCCTGACCGGCTGCTTCAGTCGTGCAGAGTAAACCAGTGCCAAACCGGTCAGCAACAGGAAAACAATTGACATCATCGAAATGCTTATCCCTTCACTTTGCCTGAAAATCCTGTTGAACGAAGGTGAGAACTTCTCATTCCACCACACAAGGCTGTAAAAGACCCCCAGCGGCCTGAAATCCTCGTTAATTCTCCCGCCGGTATCCCCAAGGTTATCATGGAACCACTCCTGCCATCTCTCATGAAGGCGGTATTCCAGGTACCCCGGTGTTATAAGGCTGAAACTGATATCACGTGAACCGGCCCTGGCCATCATCTCTCCCGCATCAGGAAAAGCAGAAGAGTACGATCCGGAAGCAAGGTAGAGGTTTGTTCCGTCGCCGGGTATAACCCGAACCACGTTGAATACATCCTCCAGCGTGGCCAGCACCAGTCCGTTAAGCATAGCCAGTTCGGGACTCATATAGGTGAGCGACCCAGGCAGGGCAAGTACAAAGATCCCCTTCCGCGAAAGCTTGCTTTCTACAATAGAGAAAAACTCACGGGTAAAAAACCTGTTCGACTGCAGTGACGAGGGATCGGTAAATCCGCTGAATATCAGGTCATAGGTCTGTTCAGTGCGTTTCAGGAAGAACCTTCCGTCGGCATACCTCACTTTAACACGCTCATCACCAAGTTCCCGGTCGGTGAGCGAAGTGGAAAACCTGCCTATAACCTCGGGTATAAGCGGGTCAACCTCAGCATAATCAACCCTCTGTACACCGTGCTTCAGTATCTCGCTTATAACACCGCCGGCTCCGCCGCTCAGCACCAGTATGTCCAGCGGATCAGGATGCGACAGCATCGGGAAGTGTACGAACTCCTCAATAAAGACAATATCCGGATTGGGAGCAGTTATAACCGGCAGTCCGTCCGAAAAAAAGGTATACTCCTGCATGTTCTCCACAACCACGATATTGCCGTAATGCGAATTCTGGTAATGCACCACCTCCTGGCCTCTCCATTGCCTGTTAACCGAATGTTCATGCAGGCGGTCAGATCCTCCCCTGAACACCAGGTTACCTGAAAACAGGATCAGGGCAGTGAGCAACACCCATCCTGCCCGGTCTGCAAACGATGCTGCCTGGCTCCTGAACGGCTTCAGCAGCCAGGCACAAACAGCGAAGTTAAAAAGGGCGGTCAGGACAGCTATTTTCACCGAGTGAAGATGAGGAATCAGCAGGTAAGTCAGTACCAGTCCCCCAACCAGCGTCCCTACCGTCTCGTAGATATAAACCCGCGCGATACTGCCGGCCCCCTGCCCGGCATCATTATCGCCGCAGCTGTCATCACCCTGTCCGACAAAACGGCCGGCATCGTGCCCGGTGTTTTTGACTGCACCCTGCCCGGCCCCGTGCCCGCCTGCCTCTTCTGTCCCCCCCTCTTTGCCGGGCAACGACAACTGGGAGTACAGCTTGCAGCCGGCGGTAAAGAGCGCCCCGTGAAAGACGCTGACAGGAAGGAGTATAAGAAACGACACGTAGAACATGGGCATGATGCCAATGCCCTCTCCCGGCACAAGGCTCATCATATCCTTGAACACCCTTGCAAAGTAAACGGCAGCAGGGAAAAACAACGAAAACATCACGGTCACGCCAATAAACAGCAGCCTCCGCCGAGGCGAACCGGCAATCCTCCTGCCAAGGAAAAATGCACCGGCTGCTTCCAGCAGCATCCAGTTGGCCAGCACCACGCCAATGGAAAGCTCATTGCCGTGAAAAGCCACCATCAGTTCACGCAACAGCACTATCTGCGCGACTAGACCGCTGAACCCCATCAGGATGACCGCAGAAACTATTTTTCGCCTCATCATTGCTGGTGATTTTGCCGCCGCACCTTCCACCTCAGCTCCATATACCGGGAATGTTATGTCTGCAGGAAGCACACCTGCCGTCCGTAATATTGTTCTCCGTCACCTTGAAATGGACGCGCCTGATAAGGATCTCACCGCAGCGCGGGCAAAAAGTGGAGTTGTATTCATGCCCGGGAACGTTACCCAGCGTAACATAATCAAGGCCGGCCTTTCTTGCAGTGTCAAAAGCCCTTTCAAGAGTTGCAACAGGAGTGGGCGACAGGTTGGTAAGCTTGTAATTTGGGAAGAACCTTGAGAGGTGGAGGGGCACCTCAGGCGAAAGGTTATCCCTTATCCAGGAGCACATCTCCCCTATCTCGGCCATCGAATCGTTCACTCCCGGTATCACCAGGTTGACTATCTCGAGCCAGACACCCTCATGCCTGATGATCTTCAGAGTTTCCAGCACCGGCTCAAGCTCGGCCGAGGAGTTGTCATAGGCCCTTTTCGAGAACCCTTTCAGGTCAACCGTCACCGCATCGGTATGGCCCAGCAGTTCAACCAGCGGCTCAGGCTTCATGTATCCGTTTGAGTGCCACAATATCTTAAACCCCTCCGGCCTTGCTATCCTGGCCGTATCCAGAACATACTCATAAAAGACAGTCGGCTCGTTATAGGTGGATGAGATAATGCTCACACCAAGTTCCCGGGCAGTACTTACAACATCGCGCGGAGGCAGGTCATGGTAGCGTCCTATCTCTTCGATCGACCGCTGCGACAGGTGCCAGTTATGGCAATGCAGGCACCTGAAATTGCACCCCGCCGTGCCGATACTCAGCATCTCGGCTCCCGGCAGCAGGTGGTGCTGGGGCTCCTTCTCCACCGGATCGACATGAACCGCCGACGGCCTGCCGTAAACTACGTTATACAGGCTTCCCCGGCTGTTTTCCCTGTTACGGCAGAACCCCCTTCTGCCCGGGGCAATAACACAGTTGCGGTAGCACAGCTCACAACTCACCCTGTTCCTGTCGTCCGCCGAATAGTACATCGCCTCAATTCCCCCCGGGTTCTCATTAATAATTTCGCTTTCGCGGAAGTCCACGCCTCCCCGGTCAGACGGCAGCAGGGCTGATGCAGCCAGGGCAGGGCCACCACGCAGCCTGCCCCTTGCACCGCTCAGCAGCATGCATCCCGCCGACAGGGCGGCAGCTCCGCCAAGCACTGCCTTTACAATAAATTCACGCCTGCTGGTAGTCATAACAAATCAGTTTAGTTTTCAAATTGCCAGTCCGGTCACACCTCAAACTGCTTCCCAGATACCGCGTATCGCATAACCGCAGTACCTGCATTTACCATTTTCAATATTGTTCTCCAGCACCGTGAAATGGGTGCGGTGAATAAGCCTTTCGTCGCAACGGGGACAATAGGTTGAGTTATTCATGTGTCCCGGAACATTACCAATATAGACGTACCTGAGGCCACTGCCAAGGGCGATCCCGATTGCAGCCTCCAGGGTCCTCACCGGGGTTGACGGCAGGTTTGTGAGCCGGTATGAAGGGGCAAACCTGGTAAAGTGTAACGGAACATCCCTCCCCAGGTTGCCAGCTATCCATTCACACATCATTTTGATATCAACCGGGTCATCGTTGAGCGTTGGCACCACCAGGCATACAATTTCAAAAAAGGCGCCCTCTTCCCTGAGCAACTGCAGGGTCCGGAGTACAGGGTCAAGGCTTGCAGAGGAAATATCCCTGTAAAAGGAATCACTGAATGCCTTAAGGTCGATTTTAACCGCATCCAGATGCGGCAGCAGCCGGCGCATCGGTTCCGGGTTAATATAACCGTTCGACACGATGCTCGTTTTCAGTCCCCGATCCTTCGCAAGCCTGCTTATATCATAAACATATTCATAAAATATTGTTGGTTCGGAATAGGTGAACGAGATGGAACGCACTCCCTGCCTTGCTGCCTCATCAACAATCTGTGAGGCACTCATCCGCAGCTCCCGCACCTCGCCGGGTCCACGCTGTGATATGTGCCAGTTATGGCAGTACCTGCACCTGAGGTTGCATCCGACCGTTGCAAGGCACAATCGCCGGTGGCCAGGCACAAAATGGTAGAGGGGGGCCTTCTCTATGGGACCGACATCGACCGTGCAGGGCCTGCCGTAAACCATACTGTAGAGAGTGCCGCGCCTGTTTCGCCGCACCCTGCAAAATCCGCTGTTGCCTGGCTCAATTTTGCAACGATGCGGACAAAGCTGACATTGCACCACATTATTGTCAAGCTTGCTGTAGAACATCGCCTCGGAGCCATCGGTGCCCTGTGCCGGTTGCACACCACCGCCCCCCCTGCTCATCCCCGGATTGCCGGTTGCAGCTAAAGGATCCCGGACAAACGGCAGGCACCCCAGGGAAATAAAACCTGCACACCCGATAAAAGCTTTTTTGACAAAACTACGCCGGCGCTGACAGTTCATAATTGAATTTCAACGATTACCATCTGCAAGATAATAATCGGTTCACTCTTTTACAACGGCCAAACAGCCGGTTTGGTGTAAGATGTCAGAAGTAGACCTGCAGAATCAGTGACAGACCGAAACGGTTGTCACCCTCTTCCGGAAAATAGGCATCAAAATTTGCCTGGAAGCTGGTTATCCCGGTAAAATCATGGTTAATGCCAAAAGTAAGCTGGTTGTCGCGAAAATCCCTCTCCCTGTATCCCCAGGATTGCCAGCGCACAAGGGCCATGGTGCTTTCAGCAAAGCGGTAACCGCCTGTGAGGTAATACCCGCTTATAAGTTCCTTGCTGCCGGGAAGCTCAGCTATCTCGACGTTCCCTGCAAGGTATTCTGCAGCAAGCAGGACTGTGGCTGTCTCCATCCTCAGATCAGCGCCATAAATAGATCGTTCGCCCCTCAGTACCGGACCCACACTGCCGCTCCTGATTCCGCGCGAATCACCATGGGAACCTGACACTGCAACCTGCAGCGTACCGGGAACAGCATCATCAAAGGTATACTGCAGCCTCCCGATACCGTAGAATTTATTGTTATTGTTGTCGGTCAGCCTGCTGCCGTTGAATATTCCTGAATAGTAATAAAAACCATTGATATCACCCTCGGCGGCCAGTCCGATCTCTCGCGACTGCACCAGATGCCCCGTGATCCTCGCCCTGTCAACGAAGTCAGTTTCCTGCGGAGAAACAATATAGTCAGCCGTCTGGCTGGGCTTCATCGCACCGGCTGTTATCCTCAGGGCATCACTGTGCCTGTAGCCTGCATAGGCATCAAGCAGGTTGGGCTCACTGGCCATATTGACAAGTATACGGTAATAGAACCTGTTGTCGATCTCGCCCCTCAGGCTTACCCTTGCATTTGCTACCTCGAAGGTCCTGCCGCCCTGGAAATCATCATCAGACAGTGAGTACCTGAAGCCGGACTGAACGAGAAGGTTCAGCATGAACGCCTCATGCTGTACCAGGCCCCTGATCTGTTCGGCAAGCGGTTCATCCTGTGCCTGTATCCCGCTGCCCGCAGCATTCATGAAAATAACAGAGGCAGTAAATAACAGTATAATTTTAACCTTCATATCAGAAAATTTTATACGAATATAAGAAATAATACATCACCATGCCTTCAACAGATAAGACAGTTTGATCCTGCCTGAGTTATTTGCGCTGGGCTAATTTGCCGTTCATTAAAATCAGTGATTCTTATGGCGCCGCAACACAATATGAAGGACCGTCAGCCGGTCTTAACCGGAGGGGTGCTTTTATCCCGTTCATCAAACCTGGAGATGATGACCGCGCCGCAACTGTCGCTGAAGACATTGGCCGTGGTGCGGAACATATCCAGTATCCTGTCCACCGCAAGTATGATGGCAACACCCTCAAGCGGCAGTCCCACCGCACCGAGGATGATCGACATCATCACCATCCCGCTCATCGGTATGCTCGCCGCACCGATCGAGGCAAGCACTGCTGTCACCGCCACTGTCACCTGTCCTCCCAGTGATAGGTCAAACCCGTAAACCTGCGCAATAAAGATCACTGCCACACATTCATACAATGCGGTCCCGTCCATATTTACCGTTGCGCCTATCGGGAGCACAAAGCCTGCGGCCCTCCGCGAAGCCCCTGAATTTTCAGTAACAGCTTTAAGGGTTAACGGAAGTGTCACAATGGTCGAGCATGTTGAGAAAGCTGTAAGCAGCGCCGGGATCATCCCCTTGTAATGCTTGACCGGGCTCACCCTGCCCAGCACCCACAGCAGCAACGGCAGTGTAAAAAACATATGTATTGCCAGTCCCCCGAGCACTATCAAAAAGTAGAACCCCAGCGACCTGAACGCAGAGAAACCGGAGGTGGCGACAATTCCCGTGATAATGCCAAACACGCCGAATGGCGCCGACCAGATTATAAAGGAGGTCATCTTCATCATGGCCTCGAACGCGGCCTCGAAAAATCCCCCCAGCAGGCTTCTCTGATCGGCTTTAAGCTGTGTGACAAAAAGACCGAACAGTATGGAAAAGAAAATTACCGGCAACACGTCGCCCGAAGCCGCAGCGGCAAAAGGGTTTTCGGGAATGATATCGAGGAACAGCCGTCCAAGTCCCCGCTCTGCAGCAGCAATGGTATCGGGATTTTCTTCGAGGACTATACCGGCACCTTCACCGGGCTTGAATATATTTACCAGTATCTGCCCGGTAAATATAGCCAGCAGGCTGGTAGACAGGTAATACACCATGGTGCGCAAGCCCATCCTTCCCAGTCCCCCTGCCGAACCCACCTGTATTATTGAACTTATAACGGAAGTGATTACCAGGGGCAGTATGGCCATCCGCAGGAGCCTGAGGAAGATGTCGGCAAGCACATCAGTGTACGGAAGGACCGGTTCGCCGGCCAGGGCGCCGGTCAGGATCCCAAGGAAAAACCCGGCAAATATCCAGATTGTGAGGGTGAACTTTTTCTTTTGTACCATAAGGAACTGTCAGATTTTAATGTTCACGGACCCTTAAAAGTAAATAAAATATTATTGGGGCAAGGCGGACTGGGTTTTCAGATATCCAAAAAATTGGATTGGTTTTTGCTTATCTGTTTACGGGGAATGATCTGTTTGACTTATCTTTGGAAAATGACTGACAACGAACTGAAAAAAATATACCCCGAGGTATGCGGCAGTATTGCCGGCCGCCGCCTAAAGCCTGCTTTCGACCGGCTCGGGACACTCATATCGGAAAACGGTCTTGGGGTTTTGCACGACCGGCACAGGAACCTGGAAGAGACCTACCAGTACATGCTGAAGTACACGGTCGAAGGTGTTACCGATCCCGAAAGACAAAAGGTTTACCATAAGCTGATAGTGTCGGCATTTGAACTGGCAGACCTGGTCAATGAAGAGCTTCGCATGAAGTTTTCAACGTCGGCCGAATACTACAGGAAGCGGGCTTTGAGACAAAAGGCAATCACTGATACCGGCCAATATATTTCAGAGCTGGAGAACTATTATATTGAGGATGCCCCGTCATCCCGGGAAGGGAAAGAGCAGGGCGCAAATTCTTCCGCGAAAGCGTCAGAGCACCATAAAAAAATGCAGGGGCTTTTCTATAACATCTGGTTCAGTGACAACCTGTCACCCGAAGAGACGGACAGGTACGGGAAATTTCTGCAAAACCCGATGCTGCCATCCGAATACAGGTCCTTTATGGTTACGGCGATAATGCTCAGCCTTCAGAGATTTTTTGATCCTGAAAAGTTCACGTTGCTTTTTCAAAGTTATGATTCGGGCGATGCCGGGATAAGCCAGAGGGCACTGGTCGGACTGCTTATATGTCTTTACCGGTACGATGAAAGGATGCCCTTTTACCCGCAGATAACGGGCAGGTTCAAAATACTTAACGAAAACCCGGCTTTCAAGAGGAATCTTGAACGGATTATCATCCAGCTTGTCAGGAGCAAGGAGACCGAGAAGCTGCAAAAGCGTATACGCGACGAGATACTCCCTGAAATGATAAAGATAAGCCCCAACCTAAGGAACAAGATCAACCTTGACAGCCTGATGGAAGAGGGTCTGTCGGAAGGCAAGAACCCCGAGTGGGAGGACATATTAAAGGATTCGCCCGGACTGCTTAACAAGATGGAGGAGTTTTCGGAGATGCAGATGAAGGGCTCTGATGTGTTTATGGGATCATTTTCTATGCTCAAATCATTCCCTTTCTTTAATGAGATGTCCAACTGGTTTATACCATTCTTCCCCGGCAACACCGATCTCGCCGGTAATGTTGACTCCGTTGACCCTGTAATACGGCAGATGGTGGAGTCTATCGGGAAGGCTCCCATCCTGTGCAACTCCGACAAATACTCCTTTTGCCTCAGCATCAGCAGGATACCCAGAGAAAACATCGAATTCATGACACAGGCGATGAAGGCAGAGATGGAACAGGTTGAAGAGCTTAAGGAGGATGAGGAGCTCCTTGACCCGGGCAGGCGGGAGGAGTTTGTATCCAACCAGTACATACAGGACCTTTACAGGTTTTACAAGCTTTTTCCCGGAAAGGCCGGTTTCGAAGATATTTTCGGCTGGCGCCTTGATTTTCACAACAAGATGGTGCTGGGCGACATTCTCAGGGAAGATGACAAAGTGCTGAGAAACATAGGCGAATACTATTTTGCCAAAGATCATTACAGGGAGGCGGCAGAGATATTCACCAGCCTGCTCGAACAGGATAAGAGCGGCGAGTTGTACCAGAAGGTCGCCTGGTGTTACCAGAAGAGGGGCAAGTTCAGGTTTGCGCTTGACAACTACCTGAAAGCGGAGCTCTACGAGGTAAACAGAATCTGGAACACCAGAAAGATAGCATTTTGCTACCGGCACCTGAAGAAGCCGGACAAAGCCCTGGAGTATTACCGGGAGGCAGAAAAGCTTGACCCCGAAAACCTGTCTGTCCATCTCAGCATAGGGCACTGCCTGCTGGAGCTTGACAGGTATGATGAAGCGCTGCAATCCTATTTCAGGGTTGAGTACCTTACGCCCGGCAACAGTAAGGTGTGGAGACCGATAGCATGGTGCTCCTTTCTCACGGGCAAAAAAGAACAGGCTGAGAAATACTTCCTCAAGCTGATGGAGGAGCAGCCAACAGCACATGACCTTGTTAATATGGGGCATGTGCAGTGGAGCCTGGGACGGCGCCGTGAGGCCCTGGAATATTACCGGAGGGCCATTGCAAAGCCGGAACAGGCGGCAGAAAAGGCGAAAGGATCGGCTGCGGGAACTGCAGAGGAGCAGGCAGCAGGAAAGGCGGCAGAAAAGGCGAAAGGATCGGCGGCAACCTTTTCAGAAGCCGAATTCCTGGCGGTGTTCGAGGAAGATATTCCACACCTGGTGAACCAGGGAGTTGACAGTGACGACATACCTATCATGCTCGACCAGCTCAGGTATTTGCTTTCCGGTTAACCATCAACGGAAAAAATCAGAAAAAAAGCTGCAATTATCCGGCAAAAACCGCTGGAATTCATCCAAAATGCCTTAACTTATCAGCAATATTGTATCACATTAAATTCCAGGCATATGAACTCAAGGTATCTTTACAGTTTCCTCCTTCTTATCCCGGTGATGGCCCTTATCTGGTTCATCAAGCCATCAGAAACTGAATATATTGAAGGAGAGTTAATTACCAGCGCGATATCGGACAAGTCCCAGGCAGTTTCCAACTATGAACGCTACTGTGCATCCTGCCACGGAATGCATATGGAACGGTTTGTTGGAGAAGACCGTGAGGCAATGTTCAACATGCCGGTTGACCAGATGGTTGCTATCATCAGGGACGGTGACCTCAATACCGGTATGCCGGCTTTTGGCGATGCGCTGTCTGCTGATGAGATCAGCGACATTGCAACCTATATCCTTACCGACATGAAGGAGGCCAGCAGAACCTTTGATTACCGTCCTGCGATGGACCCGGTCCAGAGAACAGAAAGACTGACCTTCCGGCTTGACACGCTAATCACCGGACTTGAGGTGCCGTGGGGCATGGTCTGGCTGCCGGACGGCGACATGCTGGTCGGCGAAAGGAGCGGTCAGCTTTTCAGGTTCAATGACGGTATATTTGTCAGTGTTATCGAGGGTCTGC
The DNA here is from genome assembly GCA_007132715.1 of Bacteroidales bacterium. GTDB lineage: Bacteria > Bacteroidota > Bacteroidia > Bacteroidales > PUMT01 > PXAP01. The sequence continues at coordinate 25,766 of SLOE01000132.1, read as the reverse complement.
CCCCCATTTTTGCACATGGGCAGGGGGGACTGCTGGACCTGCGCCTCCATCCCGGTTATGAGAATAACGGCTGGTTATACCTTTCATATTCCACCTACGGGCCGGGTGGACCTGCTGAAGGAGGCAACACTGCCATAATGAGGGCCAGACTTGATGGTAACCGGCTGGTCGACAAAGAGGAAATTTTCAAAGGGCTTCCGGACACCCGCAATGGGGTTCATTTCGGATGCCGTATGGTTTTCTGCGATGACGGCTACCTTTATTTTTCGATAGGCGACAGGGGGAACTGGGACAATTCACAGGACCTCACCAACCACGCAGGCAAGATACACCGCATAAATGATGACGGAACCATTCCTGCCGACAATCCCTTTGTTGACCATCCCGGCGCCATGCCTTCCATCTGGTCGTACGGGCACAGGAACCCGCAGGGACTTGTAAAGCACCCTGAAACCGGTGTGATATGGTCCACCGAGCATGGTCCGCGCGGCGGTGATGAGCTGAACATTATAAGTAAGGGGCTCAACTATGGCTGGCCGGTGATCTCCTACGGCATAAACTACAACGGAACCATCATTACCGAGCTTACCGAAAAAGAGGGGATGGAACAGCCGGTGATCGAATGGACACCCTCGATCGCCCCCTGCGGGATGACCTTCGTTACGGGTGAGCCCTTCATGGCGTGGGAAAACAGTATTCTCTCAGGATCGCTCAGCTTCCGCTACCTTGTACGCAACGAGATTGAGGGCGAAGAGGTGGTTCACGAGGAGATACTGCTGCGGGAGATCGGGCGTGTGCGCAATGTTGATATGGGCCCGGACGGTATGGTTTACGTTGCAGTCGAAAATCCGGGGGTCATCTACAGGCTGGTGCCTGTTGAATAGGCCCTGATCACAAATCTCACTCTTACTCTATATTACGCTTAGCTGCAGGATAGCACCGGCAGAAGCAGCGACAGGCGGCATCCCACTTCTACAGTAAAGTTCGTGCAGCGGTCTGCACCGGATCCCATACCGGGGAGAAGGGCGGTGCATAGGACAGGTCAAGGTCCACAACCTGTTGTGCCGTCATCCCGGCGGTTATTGCCGTAGCTATTGTATCAATCCTCTTGGCCGATCCGGCCGTACCAACAATTTGTCCCCCCAGTAACCTGCCGGTCTTTTTTTCGGCCAGCAGCTTCACGGTCATCATGCCTGTGCCGGGAAAATACCCCGAACGGACCGGACTTTCAATTGTGGTTGTCCGCAAGTCTGTTCCCAGCTCACCCGCCTCCTTCTCCGACAGGCCTGTCCGTGAAATTTCCATTTCCCTGAATTTGGTAATGGCTGTACCGATAACGCCTGGAAACTCATCATCACCACCGCTTATGTTAATACCCGCCACCAGTCCCTGTTTGTTGGCAACCGTGCCGAGAGGTATGTATACCTGACTTTTCCTGATGAGGTGGTATGATTCAGCGCAATCACCTGCAGCCCAAATGCCAGGAATGCTGGCTTCCATCTTTTTACTGACAGCAATGGCACCTCCCGCACCTGTGGCTATCCCCGCCTCAGCGGCAATAGCTGAATTTGGCCTGACACCGGCACCCACTATGACCAGGTCTGCTTCAAGCTCCTGACTGCCGGTCACAACTGCACCTATCCTGCCATCCGGTCCTTTTTCAAATCCTTCAAGCTTTTCCCGTGTAAATACTTTCACACCCTGTTCAGCCATATATTCAGATATAAGATCTGCCATACCGGTATCCATGGTGACCATAATTTGCTCAGCCATGTCAACAAGTGCCACCTCCATACCCCTGTCCCTGAACGCTTCCGCCATCTCGATGCCTATATAGCCGCCACCCACGACCACAGCCCTGGCAGGCCGTTGTTCTTCAATGTACCGGAAAACATCTATCCCGCTCTGTAGTGTTGAGAGGCAGAACACTCCTTCTGTGTCAATACCTTCAATATCAGGAACAAAGGGTGAAGCGCCGGTTGCAATCAGTAACTGATCCCATGATTCCCAGAAGTCCCCGCCCTTTCTCAGGTCGGTAACCAATACACGTCTCTTTTCAGGGTCAATCCGGGTAACCTCATGAAAAATCCGTACATCGATATTCTGTTTCTCCCTGAAGACTTCAGGTGTCCTGGCAATAAGCATATCGGGCGACCCTACCAGTCCACTCACCAGGTAGGGTATGCCACAGGCAGCATAAGAGGTATGTCTGCCCCGCTCAAAAACAACTATCTCCCTGTCCGGCTCCTCGCGCCTTACTTTTGATGCCGCACTCATACCGGCGGCATCGCCTCCTATTACGACAAGCTTGTTTTTGCTCATAGCTTAATATATTCCGGTCATCAGGAACTGGTTCCGGGAACGGGAGGCACAGGCGGTATATCTACCGGCCCCATGCTGTATTCCGTTGGTCCGAGCCTGAGGTTGGAGTTCATCATGTCATCCCAGGTCATCTGCCTGCCCGTATAGGCTGATTCACGTCCCATTATGGCGGCCATGTTGGATTCACAAACATTCTGCACCTCGTTGATATAATTACCGGTGCGGATGGCAGTGACCAGGTTGATATGCTCCTGCACATAGGGGCTTATTACCACACTTGTCCGGCGAGTGCCGTCATCGCCCATCGGGTACTCATATTCCCAGATCAGGTTATCGTCATAGTCCCATATCATGTTGCGGCAGTTGGTGTAGCCTTTAGTCCCGTATATCATTTCCGATACATTGTTTGCACAACCGTCAATCTGCCTGCTCATGGCATGAAAGTGCCTTCCGTCATCAAAAGCGAAATCGACGCTGAAGAAATCATACTGGTCACCCAGCGGTCTCCTGTGCCTTCCGCCGAAACCTACCGCACTTACCGGGTACTTTTCGAAAAACCACACGATAATATCTATGTTATGTATATTCTGGTCGAGGATATGGTCTCCCGACAACCAGCACCAGTTGAAAAAGTCGCGTATCATGGCCTCCATATCCGACCATCCTTCCCTGGGATAGACATGGCGGAAGGAGCCCTGGTTCCAGTAACAGTTAGCTGATATAAGATCGCCGATGGCACCGTTCTTAACCATCTCGAAAGTTTTCACATAATCCTTCTGGTGGCGCCTCTGTGTGCCTACAACAACATTAAGGCCCGCCGCCTCAGCCATCCTGCCCGATGCCATGACAGAGCGGACGCCAACCGGATCAACACCTACACACTTTTCGGCAAAGACGTGCTTTCGGGCCTGCACCGCATATAGCAGACTCTCCGGTCTGAAATGTGTCGGCTGGCACAGCAGTACAACATCGATATCCGAATCGATCACTTTCCTGTAAGAATCAAAGCCAAGGAAACACCTGTCGTCCGGTATCTCAACACCCCTGTGTTCCCTGAGTGCATTTCTGCACCGGTCCAGCCGGTCCTGCAAAACATCACCCATTGCCACGATCTCGAGATTTGGTCCTGCACTCAGGAAGTCAAAAGCTGCACCAGTACCCCTGTCCCCGCATCCTACAAGTCCGGCCTTCAGCCGGGGCCCGTCCGGAGCCTGATCAGGAAAAACAGGAGCTGTGTATTTAGGTTTACTATGGCAGGAAGTTACGAGTGCACCAACACCAAGTGCACCCAGGGCACCTATGGCGGCAGCATCGCCAATGAATCTGCGACGGCTAAGATCTTTGGATTTTTTATTCATGACTGTTATCGATTAGATTTATAAAATTTATACGCTATTTCGGAAATTTCGAATTTTGGCTGGTGATAATCTTCTGATCAGAAAAGTCAAAAATAGACTTTCTGTAATATCCTGCAACTATTTAACAGGATTTTTTTAAACAAGAAGCCGGTGTATCAACATTTATAAAAACTTATGTAGTTTTGTCCCCGTTGTTAAATCAGCCAGATATGCCAGCCGAACTATCCGGATCACTTACTGGTATGCACTGGGCAATCCTTGTAATGGTTGCCCTGTTTGTCGGGATGTCCAAGACGGGAATATACGGACTTGGTATGCTGGCCGCCCCGCTGCTGGCAGGCATATTTGGCGGGAAAATCTCTGCCGGCCTGCTCCTTCCCATGCTTTCGATGGCAGATATCATTGCTGTAATATACTATAACAGGCATGCAAGCTGGAGCCATCTCAGGAGACTGTTTCCCTTTGCGGCACTCGGCATAATCGCGGCCATCTGGGTGGGCGCCGTCATTAACGACAGTACATTCAAGATACTGATGGGAATTTTCATACTCGGAGGTATACCCGTTATGATATGGAGGGAGCGGATGCGAAACACCAGGGCGCTGCCGGCCAACTGGTGGACAGGCAGTTTCTTCGGTGTTACCGGCGGCTTCAGTACCATGATAGGAAACACCGCCGGCCCCATCATGAGCCTGTACCTGCTTGCCATGCAAATGCCCAAGAATGTACTCATTGGAACAGGCGCATGGTTCTTCCTGGTTGTCAATCTTTTCAAGATCCCCTTCCACATACTTGTCTGGGAAACCATCACACTCCGTTCCTTTTCCATAAATCTGGTGATGCTTCCGGTAATTATCACAGGAGGCTTTCTGGGCATCAGGCTTGTACGCATCATTCCCGAAAAACCGTTCAGGTGGCTGATCATCATTATGACAACCCTGGCCTCGGTGAGGCTGTTCTTCTAGTTTGGATATTATCGCCGGCTTGCTATATTTACGGATTGAACAAATAAGGTTTTTTATGCAAAAATTCATCGTTTATATTTTCATTTGCATGCTTGTGGTTGCCTGTAAGCATAGTGGTCAGGGTGATCTGAATACCTTCAGGCCGGATGATGTAGAATTGCTGGAAAGCCCTTTTCTCGTGGCACAGGAGGCCAGCTTACGGTATATGCTTGAAATGGATGTGGACCGGTTACTGGCTCCCTTCATCAGGGAGGCAGGGTTAACACCGCTGGCTGAAAGCTATGGTAACTGGGAGAATACAGGGCTTGACGGCCACATAGGAGGGCATTATCTCTCAGCGCTCTCATTAATGTATGCTGCTACCGGCAACGCTGAACTTCTCAGGCGCCTGGACTACATGACCGACTGGCTTGCCAGGTGCCAGGAGGCCAACGGTAACGGCTATGTGGGGGAATACCCGGGGGCAGGGAGATGTGGGCAGATATTGCCCGGGGAGAGATAAATGCCGCAAACTTCTCACTTAACGATAAATGGGTCCCGTGGTACAATATACACAAGCTTTATGCCGGATTACGCGATGCATACCTTATTGCCGGCAACGACAAATACCTGGAACTGGCCGAAAGGTTTTCTCACAGGCTGATCCTTGATCCTCTCATCAGTAAAGAGAATCGGCTGACGGGTATGCACGCCAACACCCAGATCCCAAAAGTCATAGGTTTTCAGAGATATGCAGAAGCGACTAATAATGATAAATGGAACAAGGCATCGGAATTTTTCTGGGATGCCATTGTTGATAACTGGACCGTTTCGATCGGGGGAAACAGTGTATATGAGCATTTACATCCGCCTGATGATTTTTCATCGATGGTATCATCCAATCAGGGCCCTGAAACCTGCAATACCTATAACATGTTGCGGCTGTCCAAATTATTGTACCTGGCAGATCCCGGGAACAAATACATGGATTACTATGAAAGGGCACTTTACAATCATATCCTTTCCTCCAAGCACCCGGAGGGCGGCTATGTCTATTTCACCCCCATGCGTCCCAGGCATTACAGGGTATATTCACAGCCACATGACTGTTTCTGGTGCTGTGTCGGATCGGGTCTGGAAAATCACGGGAAATACACTGAAATGATATATCTGCATGATAACAACGGCATCTATGTTCCTGTGACCCGCAGATGGAAGAACGGTGATGTGATTACTGTTTCACTACCGATGAAAACAAGGATTGAGTATTTGCCCGACGGTTCTGACTGGGCCTCGATCTTACATGGCCCCGTTGTCCTGGCTGCAGTAACAGGTGATGACGATCTTGACGGAATCTTTGCCGATGACGGCCGGTGGGCACATGTTGCAGGCGGCCCTCACTATCCTGTTGACAGCGCTCCCCTGATAGTAAGCACTGACAGGGATTTCAGCAACCTGATCGTACCCACGGGAGAAAAGCCAATGACCTTCAGAATTCCGGACCTTATACATTACCCTGAAGGTAACGAATTAACACTGGTTCCCTTTTACGAAATACATGAAGCACGGTATATGATCTACTGGCCGGTTATAACTCGTGAGGAGCTGGACCGGAGAGTATCAGGAAGAAAGGCAGAGGATCAATGATGATGTAAATTATGGCAGGGTTTCCTGTCTGCTCAATCCCTTCCGCTGATCAAACCAAAAGTGTAACTGTTGATACTGTATCCCGAACCGTTCAGGCTTACAGTAAGGCTCCTGCCCTTATCGTATGAATAGAGCAGGGCAATTCTTGCCTGGGGGCTTGTAAAGTATGAGATGTCGGGGACAAATATGTGGCCCTTCTTATCAGTGTGCATCGAAGCAATCTCGGCAAGTTTCTCAGCACCCTCCTCACCTCCGCTTACAGCCCTGAAGAAAGGATTTTTCGGAATCTTATCAAAGGGTACCGACCCTGTCTCAACCTTGTCAAAAGGGACGCTGGCCCTTGCCTTTCCAAGTTTAAGCCTCAACAGCAGGTTGTCGGTATCAACAACGGCATCCCAGTGAAAGACGGGTCTGTCAATAAAGTACACCTCCTTTTTCCCCGGCATGTAAAGTACCGCTGTAAACCCGACAAAATACTTTGCGGTCATTATCTCCCTGATTTCCCTGGCCCTGTGGCCTTCCTCGCCATAGTACCGGTGGATAAATGAGGCCAGCTCGGGGAAGGCAGGTTCGGAGTATTTATCATGCTTAATGCTTTCAAGTAATGTTTTTGAGTTCGCCGGTCCGAAAAATGGATGCCTTGCTGCCAGTTTTTCGCCCTGGTGCGTGAACTCCATTTCTGTTTGTTCCATTATTAAGCAATATGTTTATTACAGAATTGTACTATTATTCCGCACCAAGTTACCAATTTTATTTCAAAGCAGAAACCAAAATTCAAAAGATCCGTCGCAAAACAGGTATCCGGCAATGTTTTCCGGAACCGGGTAAAAATTTGATCCGGCAATCAGGTTTTCAATTCCCAGTTATGATGATATTCAGGCATAATATAGGAGTCAGCCTCACGGTTATTTTTGAACTTCATCTCATCCGGCATATACTCGAGGCTTTTCCCTCCTGTCCTGTGGGAAATATTTGCAATACAGGCCAGTTCGGTGGCATAGCAACCCTTTTCGATCGTACCGTTGGTATTCGGGTTGTTATTTCTTATACAATCCATCCAGTTGATCATATGTTTATGCTGGTCACCATACGGGCCGGATCTTCTCCGTGCCTCAATCAGGGGCTTACCTCCCCTGTCATTCTGCGGAATGATCTCCCAGCCTGTACGGTTACAAATCAGGGTTCCGTTACTTCCGATCCAGGCAACCCCGTCTCCCCTGTTATACAGGCCGGCAACCTGCTGTTCCCATACCACATGGTAATCATCAAACTGGAACACTGAGGTCTGCACACGCGGGGTTTCGGTCATTGTTTCCGGATGCCTGTATCCTGTAGAGTAAACCGATTTGGGGTAGGCCCTTTTATGCCCCAGTGCAAGCAATCCGTCAAACCCCGAATCGAGGTAATGCACCCAGTCTGTCTGCTGCCCTCCTCCATAATCCCAGTAATTCCTCCATTGACGGTGCAGCCTGTTACTGTTATAGGGCCGGTAGGGTGCAGGCCCCAACCACATTTTGTAATCAAGGGTCTCAGGAACAGGCTGTGATGCAGGATCATAAATGACCGGGTCTGTGGTCCCCGATATCCAGCAATGCACCTTGAATACATCTCCCAATATGCCGGTACGTAAAATATCGAATGCTTCGAGAAAGTAATCAAGGCTGATATGCCAAAGCCCTGTGGTAACAACAGTCTGGTATTTCCGCTGCAGTTCCACCATTTTCCGGCATTCTGCAACGCTGTACCCGGTAGGCTTCTCGATATAGATTGCTTTGCCTGCAAGGCATGCCTCCGCAAACATTATTGCATGCCAGTGGTCGGGAGTGGCAATAATAACAGCGTCTATATCTTTATCATCAAGAAACCGGCGAAAATCATGGTATAGCTTAATATTGCCGGCCCGTGACGGAAACTCTTTTTCAAGGACGGCGGTCTGTTCCCTCAGCCTGACCTGGTCAACATCACACATGGCGGTACAATGCACCCCTGGATCGGCCCTGAGCAGGTACTGCATATTAACGGTACCAAACCAGTTAACACCTATTACACCCACGTTGATGCGGCCAGCCGGTGTGGATGATCCATAGAGATCATGAGGCATTGACGAGTATAATCCGGCTCCCGCCATTGCTATTGCCGATTTCTTAAGGAATGATCTTCTGCTGCTGTTTTTCATAAATTTTAATTTTTTCAATATCAATATCATTATGTTAATATACACCCAAACCGGTTGCTGCCCAGAAAATACCACCGTATATATGGTCAAGGAACCTGCTGTCCCTGTAGAGCGAAGGCATATGCCCCAAAGAGGTCTGAAAAGACCTACCCCCATCAAATTCATGGTACCAGGCTATTGGATGGAAATCACCCATGTAAGCTGTTCTTGTATCATCACCCCAGGTCCTGCGGGGATCATATGTCGATTCATCTACTGTAAGAAGGTAATTAAGACCGGGAGTCAGCTCCGGGCCAAATGCATACCATTCGTCAGTCCACAGCCACCTGTCAGGCAGATGCATGGTGGACGGATGGTTTTTGTCCGCGACATGCATCACAGCAGTCTGTTCCTCTGGATGATAGGTAAAAACGCGTCCAACAAGTTGCCGGTACCAGTCACACTCGGTGGTCATTGCAGAAGCCCCGTGGATGCCGACAAACCCGCCGCCATTGCGGATAAACTTCCTGAAACTTTCAAGTTGCTCATCGTTAAAATCCCTGGTGGTGGAATGGAGAAAAACTATTACATCAAACTGTTCAAGCGCCCTGTCATTGAACATGCCGTTCACCGTGGTCCATGTCAGTCCGAAAGCATGCCTCTGTGCCATCTCCTGGAATTCAAGCAGTGCAACCGGTTCGGAGAGGTTGTGCCAGCGATCCGGACTAGTGTAAACAAGAACTTCAAACTGGTTCACGCTGTGAGGCTGGCGAAATCTGTTGTCAGGCTGGGCAACACCCCTGCCGGAAAGCAACAAAAAAAGAGTTAGTACTATAAAACAATTAATCTTTTGCATAACAGTAGTTTTAAGTATGAGAAAAATTTGCAAACCAACAAACCGGCTTATGACAATCGCTGAATTTCAAATTAATTACCTTGCAGCATTCCAGGTAAAAGAGCCGGTAACCTTCCCTGTTCTTATCCTGCCCCAAGTTAACAAAATAATTCAAACCGGGGAATTTGGATTTAAGCTCCATAATCATAATTTTGCACCTGACCATATCAGACTTCCTGACATTTCGCAAAAAGGCTACCCGCATTACCGCCAGAAATATATTCAAAAGATGACACACTCTGCCTTGTCCCGTGCACGTTTTGAAACTGCCGCTTTAGCTTTGTGCATGCTTTGCATCAGCATGGTAAAAACAGATGCCGCCATTTTTCCTGAAGGCAAGACCAAAACAAAGCTGCAGGAACTCTTAACCGATGGTTCCGACACTCTTGAGGGAACTTTCTACCTTTCTGTTTTTGAGCGTGCTGGTGATATTGCCACCATAGAAGACAGCCTGCTCCACAGGCAGGATGTCATCTTCTACGGAGGGTTTGAAGAAGGTTACAACAATACGCAGTGGAGAAACAGGTGGGGGATTCCATGGGTCAACAGGGGTCCTGCCAACCATGTGACAGACAATCATTTTATTGGTGAAAAATCCTTGCGGGTAAGCTACCCGGAAGGAGGCGTGGGTCCGGGTGAGACGGGGGGACAATTTCCAATGGTTCTTACAAATATGGAAGGGCTCACAGAGGGTTATTACCAGGAGCTTTACCTGCGTTATTACGTAAAATTTGAAGAAGGTTTTGATTTCAGGCGGGGAGGCAAACTACCCGGATTAATGGGTGGCGGCAACTCATGGTCCCGTTCAGGAGGTGATCAGCCGGATGGCACAAATGGCTGGACCCTGAGGTTTATGTGGCGCAGTCAAGGTACTTTAATGGTCTATGCATATGTTCCCCCAAGCGAGAATGGGAAATGGGGCGGAGTTCAGTGGGGTCAGAACATTGACTGTGATTTTGCCGCAGAACCGGGCAAGTGGCACTGCATTGAACAGTATGTCAATGTGGGCACCCCTGGACATGATGACGGTAAACTGACAGTATGGATAGACGGAGAAAAAAGGCTTGATATAGACGATATGCGCTTCTGGGATGTTGAAAATAATTACGGGCGAATTGGCGGAGTTTATTTCTCGACATTTCATGGTGGCAGTACCTCCGATTGGGCACCAAGGACAGATTCATATGCCCAGTTTGACGGTTTTGTCATGGCACATGAAAGAATAGGCGAGGTCAGAAGGGAAAAGCCTGAGTTTATATTTGATTCAATCTCCCTGCCTGACGGGTACAGGGGACTTCGTTACAATGCCGCTATCAATGCAGCATCAGGTGGGTTACCCCCTTACCGGTGGTATGCGGCAGACAATTCTCTTCCTTCAGGCATGGACCTTTCGCGTGAAGGTAAACTGACCGGCTTTCCTGAAGAGGAAGGGATCCATGAACTGACCATAGAAGCCAAAGATCAGTCCGGCGAAATAAGATCCCTGCAGACCTCTGTCACTATCCTGTCAGGTGAGAACGTAAACCTGGCCAACGGACACACAATATCAGACCACAGCGGGAATTTCGATCCGGGCAGTCCGCCTCAGGGCCTGTGGGACGGAGATGTATCAGGCGATCCTTCCAATTCGCCCGGAGCCGGTGACATAGGTTCATTCTGGGCGGAATGGGATCTGGGTAAACTGTTCCGGGTCTCACTGATCAGGATCTTTGGTGAAGAAGAAGGTGAATGGATCAGCAATCACTATACAGTCAAAACACGGAAAGAGACCTCGGAAGAATGGAAAACCCTGATTGATAAGGAAGACTGCTATTCAAGCCAGTGGATCGAGACCCGTCTTGATGATTCTGCAAGGTACCTGCGACTTGAGGTTACCGGCGACACAATAGCAGGAGCCACCCGCGTAAGAGCCTTTGAGGTTTATGCCGGCGAAGGTTTCACAAGGTCAGCCGAAACAGACAGTATGGAGATAATTCCTGCAGCACCGGTAGCGGGTGATACGGTTATGCTGTTAACACATGTATCGTTTAATGCCGTTGATAGCAGGCTAACGGACTACAACGTACATATCAGTGAAGACACTATACATGTCCACACCATCTACACCACCGGGAACAGGAATGAATTATTCAGCTCTGCCGACACACTGGAGCTGGGAACACTCGACGCAGGTGATTACATTCTTTGCTATTATTTATCGACTGATACCTCCGGCCCGGGAGAATACCTGGCAACAGACACATTGATTTTCACGGTAGATGTTGCCACAGGACTGAATATATCAGAGATCCCGATCAACCAGATTAAGATATATCCAAACCCTGCATCGGAAACGTTGTCTATTGATCTGACAGAACTGACAGGAGTAGACATCGCCATTTATTCAGTTACAGGAACTAAAATAAGTACGATAAAAGATGCATATGGCATACTGGCAATAGATATCAGTAACCTTTCCAGAGGAGCATACATCATTACATGGTCCGGTAAAAACATGACAACAGGATCATCTGTTTTCGTTAAGAATTGACAAAGACCTGTTGCGGAGAACTGTCCGGAACAGAAACTTTAGCAGATGAGGAAAACTGCCCTTTCGATCTTACCGCAAATCTATAACTACCTTACCCGTTTCACTGGTCAGGTCCACTTCCCGGGTAACTCCGTTAGCCGTAATCTTGTACCGGCCGAAAAAAGCTGGCACTGAATACTCTCCGTTACCGCATGTTTTGCTCTCTTCCCTGGTCCACCATTCATGATAAACCAGTTCCCGGTATGCCTGTAAGGCAGGGGTCGGTGTCCAGTCCCTTTTATAGAGGGATGAAGCAGGAATCCAGTTTGCCCCTTCCCAGAATCCCCATAAGAGGATGCCCTTGACAGAGGGGTGGGCAAAACATATCCTGAAATAGTCAACCAGGTCTTTTGCCTTAATTTCCTCTTCTTCTTCAGTCATTTGCAAAGTCCGGTCATAGTGAAACTTCGATCTCTGTCCAGGCATATTGAACTCGGTAACTACAACGGGCAGTCCGAATTGTGCCAGTGAGTCAAGCGCCCTGCTTAGTTCATTCCGATCAAAAGATGCGGCGTGAAGATGTCCCTGTACCCCGATCCCGTCAATCGGCACACCCTGGTCAAGCAACAGGCGTATATGGGCCAGATATTCATTCAGCTTAAACCCTGTCAGAATATCATAATCATTCAGGTAAAGCCTGATGTCAGGATCACCCAACCTTGCCCATTCTGCCATCTTTCTGGTAATATCGGGCCCCAGCCTGTCTTCGTAATAGTTTCCGTGTATCATCTCGTTGTTCAGATCATATTCTGCGAATCGCCCCTTGTAACGTGAAGCAATTGTAAAAGCACGGTTTTTGATTTCCTCTTCCAGTTCATCATCAGGAAGATCTTTTAACCACTGCTGCACAAACCTGGGGATACCCCAGAAAAGGTTATGTGCCCTGAGCGGAAGGTCATTCTCCTCGGTCCATTCAAGCATTGCATCGACAACAGAATAGTTTACCTGCCCTCTGCGTCTCTCCATATCATGCCACTTAACCGCATTCTCAGTTACCGCCGAGTTGAAATTCTCCAGGAACTTCTCTTTGTATTGGTTCAGATCATATTCGGAAAGTGAACCGTTAAATGGAGAGTTGGCAATTGCAGCACCGAACCAGAACTCGTGTCTGATCTGTTCAACACTTACATCTGCCTCAGGCTCGGCAAAAATGGTTATGACACCCTTACGGTGCATTTCGACAGCCTTGTCGAGCTCCGGATCATTAGTTGAAGCCACTGTTGAACATAGCGCCAGCATAGCCAAAGAAATCAAATTCATAATTGGTTTTTTAGAGGTTTCCAAGATTTATCACCCTGAACATCATTACCGGCATTGCAGGCAGCGAGGACTAAGGCAGTCACTGCCGGCAGAGAAAAATAAAAGATAGCCAGCTTTTTCATAACAAATTTGTTGTGGAATGTATTACTTCTCAATAACCATCCTGGTGTATCCGAGCGAACCGTTAAACCCTGCTCCCTGTATCGTCACATCCAGCCGCCCGGATTCCTTGTCAACCGGCATAAAGAAATTGACCGTACCATCTTGGCCGGTCAACAGATTGGGCTCCCAGTAAATGATCCTCTCCTGGTCGGGATCGCCGGGAATTCCCTCATAGGAAACCATATCAGTATAAAAATCACGAACCTCATGGTACCCCTGGACCATCAGATGCATCACATCAACAAGTCCGGTATACCCGGGTTCCTTTATATAAGCGATAACAACCCCCGAACCGCCCCGCGATCCGAATGCCACGGTGCTGGAATGTCTGAATATCTCGATCCTTTCAACATCCCTTATCGGGGTGCTGACAAACCAGCTCCGGTCAACAAACCGGCCGTTGATCATATACTCTACCTCGGTCCTCCCGTAGACACTTGTCAGACCATGCAGCCTCACATAATCCCCCTCAACAATCAGACCTACAGCCCTGTTTTTCAGAACCTCAAGCAGGTTGTGCTCGATCATGTCATCATGGTCAATAAAGATTGTCTGGTCAGGCCTTCCGTATTCATGTGCCACTGCAATGCGTCCGGGTGCAGTCGCATATGTTGGTCCAGACCTGCTCCGGTCCCTCCGCCAATCCTCCCCACGGCTTGTTACCGCGCGTTTCCTGGTATGGATACCGGGATCTGTGTCATAACCCCAGGGCTCACTTATACTCAGCTCAATTTCAGGAGGATAGTTGCTCGCAATTCTCCTGCCCTTCAATTCCATCCTTACCTCACCCTCATAATACATATTCGGGAAGGCAAAATATCCGCGGTCATTTGTTGTGATTATATATTCATCATCATAACCGCTTTTGACTGTCAACTGAAGCGGATGGTCCTGAATTGGATTATCAGTTGCCGGATCTTTTACCCGTCCCGCAATACTCAGTCCGGGTTGACCGGAATAATTTATCCGGGGCATATTTCCTGCCAGAACGTCCTCCCATCTGAACCTCCTCCACCCATAGGTAAGAAGCAAATGATCGGCTGTAAGCATACCTTCCTCTCCTTTCTCGATGTAAAGATCAGGATGTTCTACCATCCCACCCAGATCGGAGCTGAAGAGCACGTATGACAGGATACCCGGTGAATGGCTTTCCCGGTCTGGCTTGCCGGTAACAGCTGCCAGGGAAAAGGTCCCGCTTACAGGATTTCCATGGCTGTCTGTCACATCAAGACTGAAGGTTATGTAATCCCTTTCAAACAGGTCTACGGTGTCGATCGTTGCAGAGAACCTGAGAATATCTTTTCTGTCTATAAATACAAGCCTTTCGGCAACAGGAATATAATCGCCGGTAAAGACCGTGAAGTGAGCAATTCCCGACGGGAAGAGCTCCCTGTCAATATCAACCTCAAGGATACCATCACCGGCCCTGTACGCACCGGCAAAATGGACTTTGCCTCTTGTATGTCCGACAATGACCACCTCCTGCCGGTCATCAGGGTTTACCCCTGCACCAGCTGCTGCTGTAAGCCTTACCTTAATATTTTCCTCATCCTGGTCGATCCGTAAAGCATATCCCTGCTCCCTCGCCTGCGGCAGGTTGAACCGTTCCTGCCTGCCTCCGTTCACTGAAATGAGCGCCCTGTATTGATTACCGGCATCGGGTTCAATGTCAAAGATCCCAATTCCTGCAATGTCTGTTTTAAGCCTGGCAACCACATTTCCGTTGCGGTCAATTACCTCCCCTTCCGCATCCTGCCCCCTGCCCAGCTTATCTGCTACTTTAAAGGCAACACGGTTGACAGCACCGGCCACAAGATTGCCGCCTTCAGGGAAGAATGCAATCTCATAATTACCGCTCATCCTGTCAATCTTCCTGTTAAAAAGCCTGTTCCTTAAAACGTCAACCCGCCCGATCCTATTCTCGTAAGCGGTATTCCTTATGTAAAGATGCCTTGTGAAATAGTACTCCTCTCCAAAATTCCTCATCCACGTTGTATATGCCCTGAGAATGTAGTTGCCGTCAGGCAGATTTGAACTAAGCACAATATCGCCATGAGCTCCGCCCTCAGAGGAAAGCAGCATTCTGACCGCCACAGATTCCCCCCGCGAATCAATCAGGTCAACAAACAGGTTATTCATCTCTTTTACCGGGACATTGGTTATCCCGTCAAGAAGGTATGCCCTGAACCATATTGTTTGTCCGGCCCTGTAAGAGGAACGGTCGGTATGAAGATATACCTTCTGGGGACTCACAAATGCAGAATAGGATTCCAGACTGTCAACAACCGGCTTTTCCGAAAGGGGGTCTTCTGCAAATGAAAGTGAAGGGAAAAACAAACGTAAAACAAGGATTAAAATGATCGTCACAACTGCTCTCATACAGGTCCGGTTTATCAATAAACAACAATCAGGTTTTACCTGGCTGTTGTATCCCATGAAGTTCCTAAACTAAAAAATAAACGACAAAAGGCCAAAATAAAGTCTGTGAAACCATAAAGTTTAATAACTGGTCCCTTATTGCCCGGCCGGGTTTACAGCCAGGGATGAGTAACCGGGACCCAAACAAGTCAGAACGACCCGCATCAGGGAGCATATCCGCATAAGCGAAAATAACCCTCATCAGCGAATGCAATGCACATCAGGGAAATGAGCCCGCATCAGGGAGCCGGCTCAGGAATACTCCCCGAAAAACGCAGCCTCAAAGCATAGGCAGGCTCTTCAGCAGGTTTCTCCGGCAGTCTCAGGTGCAGTGCGTCATCATACTGGTAATGGTCTACCGGAATATAAGCGCCCTTCTCTGGTCCCAGCAGTGACACCTCCTCAAGGCTATCGAGCGACGTACCCTTCCCCGAAAGGGAACTTACCGAAACAATTCCGTCATCAGGCCACCCCAGAACAATAGCATACAGAATACGGTTGTCCTTGCTCCTGGTGAACCTGATGTCAGAGGCGGTACCTTCACTGGGTGCCTCAAAGCTTCCGCCGCCGGTGTGCAGGTGGCCGGCTCCCATTTTGGTCGGCCCCTCACCGTACCTGGACCATGCCCTGGTATCGTAAACTGCTTCGCCGTACCTGCCGAGCCACTCACCCATAGTCAGTAAGATCTCCCTCTGTTCCGGGGGAATAGTGCCGTCGGCCATGGGCGAGATATTGAGCAGCAGGTTGCCGTTCTTGCTGATGCGGTCAAAGAATCCGTGAAGCACCTGTTTTGGCGTATAATAACTGATACCTTCGGTGTAGCACCAGCTCGTGCGGCTTATCGCATCGTCGGTAAGCCAGTAGTAATCTGTCAGGTCGACAGGCCCGCCACGTTCATAATCGAGCACGCCCACCTTATGGTTCAGGGCATCCTTGTAGGTGTTCACCACCTCCCGGCCCCATTCCGCAGCGCTGTTATAGTAATAGGCAAGGAACTCCAGCAGTACCGGTTCGCCGACCGCTGTGAGGTTGAAATCCTGCCAGATAATGTCGGGCTGGTACCTGTCAATGATCTCCTTATGCTTCTCCAGCCAGACCGCCTCATTCTCCTGTGCCGGAAGCTGCGCATAGAGCATCTGCAGGTCCGGGTCATCCTTCGGAGGCACATGTTCAAAAAAACTCCACGTGGCGCCGTCTGACCGCTCGCCGGGGCAGCAATGGAAGGCATGGTGCATCGATAGGATGATCTTCATACCACTTTCGCGGAAGGCATCGACCAGCACACCCACCAGGTCCATCCCGGGCCCGTGGTCTTTGGCATTCCATGGATTGACATCACTTGCCCACATGGAGAAGCCGTCGTGGTGCTCGGCAACCGGCCCGGCAAACCTGGCACCCGACCGGGCAAACAGGTCGGCCCACTCCTCCGGGTCAAAATTACCTCCCTCCGACCTGAGCCTGGGCGCAAACTGCACAAAATTCCCATGCCTGTCCTCCGCCCCGGTAATGAAATAGTGATACGGCCACTCATCAGGATGACCGTAATTTTCTGTATGGTGCAGGAACTCCCTCGAGCCTTCGGCATGCATATGCCGCGGATACCACTCGTTGGCAAAGGCAGGCACCGAATAGACGCCCCAGTGGAAATAGATGCCGAACTTGGCATCCTTGAACCATTCAGGCACAGGATCGACCTGCTCAAGCGATTGCCAGCTTGCTTCATACCTCACCGGCTCTTCCCTGCAGGAATAAAACGTAATTGAAGCAACAAAGATGATCACTAATGTTCGTGACAGCATGATTTCGGTTTTTGAGAGCAAAGTAAGAAAATAGAAACAGGAATCAAAGTCAGTTTGCTATTGACTTTGCCGCCGGTGCAGTTAAAATGGCAACACAAATCAGTTTTAAAGTTTCCCCTTGTATCAAATACACATGAATTACATATCTGACTAAATATTTTTTTGCACTGAGCACTGCAGATGTAATCGACGGAGTCAATTTTTTTCAGCTTAAAATACACACTGTCAAGATGAAAATAATTCATAAATTTATGGTCGGACAAAATATCCATTCTCACTGACTTTAATTCAAGCCCAAATGATATGAGACCATACTACCGATTTGCTTTAATTCCTGTTATCTGCCTGGCAACTCTCATCAATCCAGGTTTTTCCAACGGGGTTTACTTGTTGTATGACAGATCTGTTCCCCAGGCATCTTACGCGGCTCACATGCTAAACTCAGTACTTACCGAAAAGGGTTACCATGTCAGAGAAGACCGGGAGGACTATGATTATCTTATAAATATTGATATGCAGAAGCTTCTCCTGGACGAGGAGGCATACCTGATAATCCCTGAAGGAAAGATCATCAAGGTTTACGGGGGTGACGAAAGGGGGATGATCTATGGCGCACTGGCACTTGCCGATGAACTGAGTAACGGAACAGAACTGGATGATATCGAAGCTAGAAGTGAAAGTGCCAGGCTGCCTTTCCGCGGCATAAAACATAACCTGGCATGGGACAGTTACCGTCCCAGTTCCGCACTGGACCAGCATTACGAGACTTTATGGGAAATTGATTACTGGGAATCGTTCCTGGACATGATGGCCCGGAACCGCTTCAACGCCCTTACTCTCTGGAACCTTCATCCATTCACCTACATGATCATGCCTGAGAATTTCCCGGAGGCCAGCCCTTTCAGTGAGGATGAGCTGGCAGAATGGCAAAACCTCTACCGGCAGATCTTCCGCATGGCAAGCGAACGTGGCATTGACACCTATCTTGTAAACTGGAATATCTTTGTCAGCCGCGAATTTGCAGAGGCACACAATGTGGCGGCTGAAAACTTCTATCCTCATTATTTTTCAGAGGGCGACACCTCTGAGATTGTAAAACGTTATATCCGTGAGAGTATCACCCAGGTCCTCAAAGAGTACCCTGATCTGAATGGATTTGGCATCTCACATGGAGAAGGAATGGGAGGAATGACGCCGCAACAGCGCCAGGACTGGATGAATGAAACGATAATCCAGGGGATGAGGCTTGCAGACCGTCCGTCAAAATTCATTCACCGTGTTCCATTTTCCGCAGATCTGGGCTCTGCCGGCTCAACCAGTATAGACACCGAACAGCTTACAAGAAAAGCTATGGAAGACCTGGGAGACACCTATTTCAGGCCGGACCCCCCGAATTACAAGATCACCTGGATGGCGCGCAACGAAGGGTAATTGGGGACTTATAAGTGGTGAAATTCCTTTCAGCATGTCTGATGATTTATCACGGTGCTCAGTCATTGTTAATCTTAAATATATTTCTTGCTGAATGTGCTTCAGATGAAAATAATCTTTTATATTTGGTTTGATATCCGCACGCATAAAAAATTGAGCTATGGAACCCACACGCACTTTTGACCTTCTTGACCGATACCTCAGTCTCTTTCCCGGGGCAGATGCCCTTGCCGCAAAATCGGAAGGAAAGTGGATCAGGTACAGTGCCCGCGAATACAACGACTTATCCCGGTGGTTTGCCCTTGGCCTCATTGAGCTTGGGTTCAAAAAAGGAGACAAGATAGCCACCATCACGAACAACCGTCCCGAATGGAACTTTGCTGACATGGGTATGGCGATGACCGGAGTAATTCACGTCCCGGTCTATACTTCGATGAACCCTGACGAATACAAATACATTATAGATCATTCAGATTCAAGGATGGTATTCGTATCCGACACAAAACTTTATGACTGCATCAAACCGGTATGCGACCTGGTGGAAAAGGTGGAAGCTGTTTTCACCTTCAATAAGACCGACCACTCCCGGCACTGGATGGAAATTGTTGAGAAAGGAAAGAATTGCAGTCCGGGTACTGAGGAAAAGCTCGAAAAGACAAGAAAAGAGATTACACCTGCCGACCCTGCAGCCCTGATATACACTTCAGGAACAACAGGTGCCTCGAAGGGGGTATTGCTTTCACACCAGAACCTCGTAAGCAACTTCATTGCTGCAGCCCGGGTATTCAAACTGGGCCCTGACGACCGCTACCTGAACATCCTTCCTCTCTGTCATGTGGGCGGCAGACTTGGTAATTACCAGACCCAGTACTCCGGGGCCTGCATCTATTATGCCGAGAGCATGGCTACCATTGCGGCGAACCTGAAGGAGATAAAAGCGACCGGGTTTGACGCCGTGCCACGCATCCTTGAAAAGGTGTTCGACAATGTTATGGCGAAGGGAAGGAGCCTTACAGGAATTAAGAAAGCCCTGTTTTTCTGGGCAGTCAGACTCGGGCTCCGGTACGAGCCGTTCGGAGAAAACGGCTGGCTTTATGAACGTAAACTCAAGATAGCCGACAAACTGATCTTCAGTAAATGGAGAGAAGCCCTGGGCGGCTGCGCACGCCTGGTGGGATGCGGGGGAGCCAGTCTGCAGCCAAGGCTGGAGAGGGTATTCTGGGCAGCGGGAATTAAGATACTGAACATGTACGGGCTGACAGAAACCTCGCCCATCATAACTATCAACCGGCAGGAAAAACCCCTGTGCAGATTGGGCACAGTGGGCGCCCTAATTGACGGTGTGGAGGTAAAGATCAATGACGATGGCGAGATACTGACACGGGGCGACAACCTGATGATCGGATACTATAAGGATGAAGAGCTTACCCGTTCGGTCATTGATAAGGAGGGATGGTTCCATACCGGCGACGTTGGAAACTGGTCAGATGAAAAGTTCCTCAATATTACTGACAGGAAGAAGGAGATATTCAAGCTCTCCAACGGTAAATTTGTTGCTCCTCAGCCCATTGAAAACAAGCTGAAGGAGTCTTCTTTCATAGATCAGGCCATGGTGGTGGGCGAACACCAGAAATTTGCCAGCGCACTGTTACTGCCCGATTTTAAATACTTGAAGGAGTGGTGTGAATCGAATGACCTTTACTCCGGACAGGTCAATGAAGAGCTTGCCGCTTTGCGGGAGGTGAAAGATGCCATTAGCGAAGATATTGCAACTCTCAACAAATCACTTTCCGAACCCGAGAGGATCTTGCGTTTTCGCATTGTGACCGACGAATGGTCGCCGGCTACAGGCGAATTGTCGGCCAGCCTTAAACTGAAAAGGAACGTCATCGAGTCAAAATACAGCAAGACCCTTGACGGGATCTACGGAAGAAATGAATGATCCTGAGCAGGATAATACAGAACAGTATAACTAAAACAGCATAATCACAAGAAACATTCAGATGCAGATAAAGGAAGTCAACAGCAGCCGGACAAAAAAAGCCTTTCACAACGTTGCCCGGATCATTTACAAAAACGATCCGACCTGGGTCTGCCCGCTTGACAGCGAGATCGAGTCCATCTTCGACCCGGACAAAAACGTATATTTTAATCACGGTGAAGCCACCAGGTGGCTTCTTTATGACGGGGGTAACAGCCTTATAGGCAGGGTGGCGGCTTTTATTGACCGGAATACGGCCTTCAGGCAGGATCAGCCAACCGGGGGAATGGGTTTTTTCGAGTGTATTGACAACAAAGAAGCTGCTTTCCTTTTGTTCGATACTGCCCGTGACTGGCTGAAGGAGAGAGGCATGGAAGCCATGGACGGTCCGGTAAATTTCGGTGAGACCGATAAGTACTGGGGATTGCTGGTAGATGGGTTCACGCATCCCTCTTATGAGATCGCCTATAACCACAAATACTACCAGGAACTTTTCGAATCATACGGATTTAAAACATACTATAAACAGGAGGGCTTTCACCTTGACCTTACAAAGGAACTCCCTCCCAGATTTCTGAAAATCGCCGAATGGGTTGCAAAGAAACCCGGTTACAGCTTCAGGCATTTCGAGTGGAAAAATACCGATAAGTTCGTAAAAGATTTTGCCGAGGTGTTCAATACTGCATGGGCATCCTTCAAGGAAAATTTTGAACCTCTGAAAGAGTCATACATTAAAAAGACAATTCAGAAAGCCAGGGCCATCATCGATGAAGAGTTCATATGGATCGCATACCACGACGACAGACCCATCGCCATCTACCTGATGTACCCCGATGTGAACCAGATCCTGAAGAAACTTAACGGAAAGCTTACTCTGCCGGCGCTGCTCAAATTTCTCTACCTGAAAAACAAGAAGACCATGACCCGTGCCAGGGGAGTGCTTATGGGTGTAATACCACCCTTCCAGGGCATGGGTATTGAGTCGGCAATGGCGCTCAACGTGTACAATGCCATGAAAAGGAAGTCCCATTACAGAGAGGTTGAATTCTCCTGGGTAGCGGACTTCAATCCGAAGATGAGGAAGATATGGTTTGCCATCGGAGCTGTACCGGCAAAAAACTACATCACTTACCGCTACCTGTTCGACCGGAACAAACCCTTTAAAAGATATCCCATTCCGGAGGAAGATAAGATAGCCGGGGCGGAAAACAGTCCTGATAATTAATCTGATAACAATCAAACCGGCATCAGACTGAAAAAAATCTAATATGCATTACGAAATCATAATAATAGGCGGCGGACTGGGTGGACTTACCGCCGGTGCCAAACTGGCAAAAGAGGGAAAAAAAGTACTGTTACTGGAGCAGCATGACCGGCCCGGAGGTTGCGCCACGACTTTTACCCGCAAGGATTTCACCCTGGAAGTAGGTCTGCACGAAATGGACGGCCCCCACGCCAAAGATCTAAAGGTCAGGATATTCAGGGATCTGGGTATAAGCGACCGTGTAACGCTCCTTGATCTGCCTGAATTTTACCGTTTTGTGAACGGCCGTCAGGATGTGGTTATTCCACATGATCCTGAAGAGGCCGAACGCCGGTTGGCTGAACTGTTTCCCGGTGAAAAGGAGGGCTTGAAGACCTATTTTCATTACCTTGTAAATTCCCGGAAAATTCTTGCCGATACAGCCGGCAGTCCCGAAAGGAGTATCGGCCACTTCCTCGATGAGCACATTGGTAATGAAGATCTCAAGCTCATCCTTCTGGGTAACCTGGGGTATTTCCATGATGATCCATACACACTCTCACTCAATTATTACCTTGTTGCCCAGGGGAGCTATTATGGTGGTAATGCCAGTTTCGTAAAGGGCGGGTCGCAAAAGCTTTCAGATGCACTTATGTCGGTAATCGAAGAAAACGGCGGCACGGTCATGCTGAACAGCCTGGCTACCGGCATCAGTTTTGAAGGGGGCAGGCCTGCCGGCGTAAGCTGGGAAAGCACTGCCGGAGCAGAAAAAGTTGCGGGCACAGATAATGCCCGGGAGATTGTCGTAAACGCCGCTGTGCCCAACCTGGCCGGGAATCTGCTTCCGGAAGGCCAGGGCAGGATACTTTCTGAAAAGATAGAAGAGATGAAGACCGGTGCCTCCCTTCTTACGGTCTATTTCGGGTTCAGGAAATCTTTGAAAGAGATTGGCAACAGTTACTATTCAATGTTTGTGTTTGACCCTTCTGTAGAAAGCCAGAAAGATATAGTGCGTAACAACCATGCAGGCTTTGATGAACGCAGTTTTACGTTCGTGGACTACAGCCAGGTCGACTCCGCCCTTGCCCCGCCGGACAAAGGAGTGGGTGCGGTATGCTGCATTGACTATGCATCAGAATGGGAAGGAATGGAGCGAAAGACTTATCTGAATAAAAAATCCGATGTGGCAGAAACATTCATTGCAAGATGCGAAGAGTTCATACCGGGATTCAAAGATGCCGTTGAGTTTGTGGAAGTGGCTACACCGTTAACGGTAAGACGCTACACCATGAACCCGGCCGGCGCCGTCTACGGTTTTGCACAGAATCCCGGTAAACCATCCGGTTACCTGTCAGTCCTGCCCGGCAATATCCACATTGCCTCGGCATGGGGAAAGTTCGGCGGCGGGTTTTCCGGGTCCATCTACAGCGGGTATATGACAGCTCTCGATATATTGAGGAAGAGGTAATTCAGAGCCTGCGGTTTTATGCTTATCCCTGAACTGGAATTGAGCTTAAACCACCTTATTGTGCACAATTTACACAATAAAGACTTTCCGGCCTGAAGAGGATCCTGCCAACCGGTATTTTAACCTTGCATTTTATACAGCGCCCAAAATCAGGCGTACCATACATTGATAAAACCCTGTTCAGGTTTTGCAGTTTCTGCTCAGCCTGTCTCAACGAGGCCTCATTCACGCTTTTGTTGTTAATGGCATCCATACGGGAAATGCGGCCTATTGCAACATCAGGAGCCACCGGCCTGGTAAGTTCCTTATACTCTACTATCAATCTCTCTGTTTTCGAGATCTCGTCCAATACTTTCTGCTTAATTTCCTCTTTTTCCATACAGTAAATATACAAAAACCAACCGGGTGTGTCAGAACACCAAGCTTTTTGCAGACAAGTTTAGATTTTATACATTTGTTTGCATTAAATCAATGTTTCTCCAAAAATTATTTTTCTATGAAGCGTTTAACAAGTTTATTGTTTATCGGATTTTTAATGTTCAGCATGTATGGTTGCGGAGGTGCTTCCGGAGAACGTGCGGACAGTGACAGTGATCAGTATTTGCCGATACAGGCAGAAATGTTGCCGGGTACATGGACCTGCACCAGATTTGTATTGGATATTGGCATGGAAAACGAAATGATGGCCAGAATGCAGGGTGACCTGGTTTTTACAGAGAGCGACGTTGTTTACATGGGACAGACCTACCCCTATTCCATTGAGAATGACAGAATTCTTGTAACGTATAACGGCCAGGAGATACTGAGACCCCTTGCCTGGGACGGTGAAAGCCTGGTTATGCAGGGTGACAATGCCATGGTCTATTATCAGAGACAGTGAAAACCGGCAGGGCGGTAATCACTTTGTAACGGGAACATTAAACGGGATATATACACCACCTGCGTGCACAAAGGCAAAGCAGGTGGTGTTATATAAAGCCCGTGGTTTAACATCTGGGATAGCCGTATGTTTTATATCCGGGACCCTGAAGCAGAAAAATCTTATTCCGGACGGGCATCGTTCCCTGAAGTGGCATACAGCCCTATCAGGTTACCGGTAAATCCACCTGCCACATTGGTTGAAAGGATATCTCCCGAAACCTCACCTCCCAGATTTTCAAAGTCCTGTCCGTTCAATGAATAGTTAAACCAGTATTTATCGTTATCCGCCCTGACCTGAAGATGAACAGGGTTGCTGACATCTATTCTTGTGCTGGCAATAATTTCAGAACGGCCTCTTTCGGTTCTCTGAAGTAACAGGTAGTCGTCGTCACCCTTTCTTGTGATGCCGAAAACATAGTTAAACCTCTCACTCTGGTAGCATACCAGTCCGGCCAGGTCATTCTCCGACCCCGGCTTGTAATCTATTGTTGCCGTTGCCGTAAATGTTTTGTGCATCTGCCTTTTGAAAAGGCTCGATATGGGTGCCACGGCCTTGATGTTTGTTTCAAAGGGACTGATATGCATTCCTTCGCCGGTAATGGTCAGGAAATTCTCACGCCAGGTTCTGACACCAATCCACCTGTAGTCCAGATCTTCTGACTCAAACTTCTCAACAAACGTGAAGTTCCCGTTTGGAAAAAACCCGTCTGTCCCGGTCCTGTTAACCACTCCGGCAGGCATTTTCAGCTTCGGCTCAAGCGGTATTAGCCCGTTAATGAAAACCGGCCATTCACCTGTCCACTCTACCGGCAGAATGAATGTTTCACGTCCGGTATTAACCCTGTTCTCCTCGTTGGGGCGCACCCCCAGGAATACGCCATACAGGTGGTCGTCGGGACCCTTGGTCAGGTCGGCATGGCCGGCCCATTCGACTCTGTTTGCCCTGTTCGGGTTGAGGTACCGCTGCGTCATGATCGGGTTGTTTGGCGCCGGAACATACGGCCCCCTTGGGTGATCACTCACAAAGATCACCTCGCTGTGCCAGCCACCGGTGCCTCCTTCAGCACACATCAGGTAATAGCGCCCGTAACGCTTGTAGATATGGGGCATCTCGATCCAGATGGGGTTCCTGGTAATATCCACCCCGCCGTCAACAATTATCTTGTCCGTTCCGGGTATCACCTGGTTCTTTT
>SLOE01000146.1 GCA_007132715.1 Bacteroidales bacterium | reverse complement strand
TGTAGCTGACCTTGAGGCTCAGAACGGTGTTGTGCATGTTATTGATGCGGTACTTGTTCCGGAAGTAACCAGCGCTGAACGTATTATTGAGTTCAGGCAAATGGATGCAACAATCTATCCGAATCCTGCCAGAGAATATGTAAATATTCGTTTCCAGTTGAATCAGATGCAGAATGTTACAATGGAAATTTACTCAATAACCGGAGAAAAGGTTTCCGATAAAAACCTGGGTATGTTGCCTGCCGGTGACAATAACATAAGCAAATCAGTTTCAGATTTCCGTACCGGGTCTTATATTGTAAGGCTCAGGGCTGATACAGAGAGTGTGGTACTGAGGCTACAGGTTGTTAATTAAATAACTGGTAAATGTTAACTTTAAAGGAGGTTGCCTGTGAAGGGCAACCTCCTTTTTAATCTGATAAGCACGATTGATTACTCGGAGAGCAAGTCTAACCGGACACTGCAGTGTAAATAACAAAGTTTTTTTACCTTTGACCTGTTTATAGGATTTTATGAACAAATAATCGAACAGGGTAATGTCTTATTTTCTAGATAACCAGGATGTCGATAAGTTTATTGTGATTGGTGACCGGGTGCTGCTTAAACCAAAGAGCCCTCAGCAGAAAACCAGGTCAGGGCTTTTTCTTCCCCCGGGGTTTGAAGATAAGCAGAAGGTCGGATGCGGTTATGTGATCAAGTCAGGCCCGGGTTACCCTATCCCATCTTTACCGGAGATACAGGAGCCCTGGAAGAAAAATGAGGAAAAGCAGAACTATTTTCCACTCCAGGTGAAACCTGGTGATCTTGCAGTTTTTTTGCAGGAGAGTTCATATCTTATTGAGTTCAACAAGGAAAAGTATGTTATAGTACCTCATTCTGGCATCCTCATGCTGATAAGAGACGAGGATCTCCTTGAATAATAAATGGATGTGCAGGCAGTAATATGCATGGATGACAATATTTGGTCTTGTATGAAGATAGCCTCAGTGCATACAGGCGGTAAGGGACAGGCCGCAATTATTTATCCCGAAGGCGCATTGGCTGTATCGGCAATAACAGCCCATACCGGTTCAAACTGGAAAACTAATCTTTTGCAGATTATTAAAAGTAGCCAGCTGGATGATATTGTTAGCTGGTTTATACAGGATAAGGGTAAAACGGCTGTCAGACTGCACGATAAGATCATCCCTTTTGCAGATATCAGGTACCTTCCATTATACAGGAAACCATCAAAGATCATAGGAGTTGGACTGAATTACCCTGACCATATTGTTAACCTTTCAGAGAAGCAGCCGGAGCATTATCCGGGCACCTTTATGAAGCCGGATACTGCAGTAATAGGATACGGAGATACTATCAGTATCCCGGGTTTGTCGGACCGGACAACTGCAGAAGCTGAACTTGGGATAATTATTGGCAGGAAGGCCAAAAATGTTCCCAGGGAAAACTGGACTGATGTGGTTGCCGGTTTTACATGTATCATTGATGTGACTGCAGAAGATATCCTGGTGTTGAATCCAAGGTTCCTCACACTTGCCAAAGGCTTCGACAGTTTTTTCAGCTTCGGCCCCTTTCTGGTTACGCCCGATGAGGTTCTTCCTTTGGGTAGTCAGCGCATATCAACTGTTTTAAATGGAAATGTGGTAGCGGAAAACATAGTTTCAAATATGGTTTTTCCCCCTGATCAGCTTGTCTCTGTTTATTCCTCGGTGTTTACATTAATGCCGGGTGATATTATCTCCACGGGAACACCAGGTGCCGCTGTTATAAATGATGGCGATGCGGTGGAGGCCAAGATAGACGGGTTCAGTACTTTGAAAAACTATGTTGTTAATAATAGAAAAAAATAGATATGGATCTGGGGTTGAGCAAAAAAAAGATACTGGTCACCGGAGCCAGCAAGGGAATAGGCCTTGCATGTGCTTCGGTGCTTGCTGCAGAGGGGGCTGACCTGATAATTTCATCCCGCTCGGAGGACAATCTGTTTTCAGCCGCCGGCAGCATTGTTAAAAACGGGGGAGAATTACTGACCTTTGCTGCTGATGTATCATGCATGGAGGATATTGATGCTATTGCCGGTTTTACAAAGGATAAGTTTGGGCATGTTGACGGACTGTTGATCAATACCGGCGGTCCTCCTCTTGGTTCAGCCCTGGGGCACAGCGATGAAACCTGGATGGAGGCTGTAAATACACTTCTTATTTCAGTTGTCAGGCTAACCAGGGTATTTGTTCCAATGATGAGGGAGCGAAGGTTCGGACGGGTCATAAATATATCTTCCACTGGTGTCAAGCAGCCCATACAGGGGCTTGTGCTGAGCAATTCCATACGCCAGGCGGCAGGTGCCTATCTTAAGACACTCTCTGCTGAAGTGGCGGCCGATAATGTCTTTATTAATACGCTCCTCCCCGGGGCTACCGAAACAGAGCGGCTTGCTTCGCTGCACAGCAGGATTGCAGAGAACTCAGGAAAAAGCATTGATGAGGTGATAGCTGCACGGAAGGCCACCATACCTGCAGGGAACTTTGGCGACCCTGTTAATATTGCTTCACTTGCAGCTTTCCTTTTGTCCGACAGAAACGGCTATATCACAGGGCAAAGCATTGCAGTTGACGGAGGGCTTGTCAACTTTCCATTATGACTGAGCCGGCAGGTGAAGGGAAAATTATTTTGATCAGCATGCCGGCAAAAAATTCAGAACAGGGTTTTATCCTGAGCTTCTTTATGGAATGTCTCTAAGGCATTGGATCAGGGCTGCTGATCTGCAGATTATGCCGATTTGCATAAAAGTGGGATTCCTTGAGGGGAGAAATAAAAAAATATTATTTTAGCGGCAAAATATTCCCGACATGCAAAAGATTAATGACTTTCTTCTGGTTATCGACAGTTATATAGGCGGCGGTCCGTGGTTTGTTTATCTTCTCCTGTTCACAGGCATGTTTTTTACGCTTTACCTGTGGTTCCCCCAGATCAGGTATTTCAGGCACTCGATAAGGGTGGTTACCGGAAGATATGACAGGTCGACCGACGTAGGCGATACTTCCCATTTCCAGGCATTGACGACAGCCCTTTCGGGGACTGTGGGGACCGGGAATATTGCCGGTGTTGCGCTGGCTATCCATCTTGGAGGTCCTGCCGCACTTTTCTGGATGTTGATTACGGGTATGTTCGGGATGACACTTAAGCTGGTTGAGGTTACCATTTCCCACAAATACCGGGAAATTGACAGTGAGGGACGTATTGCGGGCGGCCCGATGTACTACATGAAAAAGAGGCTCAATATTACCCTGCCAAATAAAAAAGTTTTGAATGTAGGTGCCTGGATGGGAGTCTTTTTTGCCGGCGCCACAATTCTTTCTTCGATCGGGACAGGCAATATGCCCCAGATAAACAGCATTTCCAATGCCATATATGCTACTTTTGGCATTCCTCATATAGTAGTTGGGGGTGTGCTTGCAGTTTTGCTTGCATTTGTGATACTTGGAGGGATAAAGCGGATAGCCCAGGTTACTTCGAGGCTTGTGCCCGCAATGGCTTTTATATATATACTTGGAGCCCTTGCAGTACTTCTTTACAACTACGACAATATTATACCATCGGTAGTTTCAATATTCTCCGGTGTGTTTACCGGCACCGCTGCAACCGGCGGATTTTTGGGGGCATCAATAGCGTACGCCTTCAACAGGGGGGTGAACAGGGGACTCTTCTCAAATGAGGCAGGCCAGGGATCGGCCCCTATTGCCCATTCAGCCGCACGTGCACACGAACCTGTTTCAGAAGGGATAGTGGCTCTGCTTGAACCTTTTATTGACACGATCTGTATCTGTACGCTGACGGGACTTGTGCTGTTGTCGTCGGGTGTATGGCACGATAAGGTACATAATGATTTCCAGCGTGCCGACATGCATATTGTGGCGGAATACTTTGATGAATCTGATCAGGCTGACGTGGAGCGTCTGTTCAGGTTCCTGGATGGCCGTCAGCCTGTGCAGGCCTTTTCCGGCAGCCTTGATGTAGTTGACGGCAGGATTGTGCAGAAGCAGGAGAGGGAAATTACTTTAGTGCATTCACGCTCTGTAGCTGAGGATGTTACAGTAACCGTAGAAGGAGTTCCCTACACAGGAAGCCTGCCTGTCATCAATGGAAATATCCAGGAGATCGGTCCCACAGTAAGACTTAGCGGACGGTCGCTGATACACAGTGCCCCGCTTACTGCTGAGGCATATAACAGGAGTTTTTTCGGAGGATTCG
Source organism: Bacteroidales bacterium (assembly GCA_007132715.1). Lineage (GTDB taxonomy): Bacteria > Bacteroidota > Bacteroidia > Bacteroidales > PUMT01 > PXAP01. The sequence goes on along the minus strand of SLOE01000146.1, from coordinate 9,084 downwards.
GGCAGTATATTGTTTCGATCGGGCTGCTGTTGTTTGCATTCAGCACTGCCATATCATGGTCATATTACGGCGACAGGGCGGTTACCTTTCTGGCAGGGTCAAAATATGTTGTATATTACAGAATTGTATACGTACTGCTCTTCTTTATTGCCGCTTTTACCGATACAACTATTATCTGGACGCTCTCTTATATCACCATTGCATTTATGACCATTCCCAACCTGATTGGGTTGCTGTTGTTGCACAAAGAGATAAAAGCCACTATAAAAGAGTACTGGGTAACCTTCAAGGAGGAACACCCGGGTGAAAAGACCCCTGAATAGCCAGTAATCACTCCTGGCGCGGAAATGTAAGCAGCGATCGTAAAACGGATGAGGGATAATTTCCGGATATGGCCTGGAAAGCATGTGACAAGAAGAAAGGCAGGAGGAAAGATGATAATCAAAAGGAGAATCAAAAGTCTCCTGTGAAACTCGTGTGCTCAAAATGCGGGCTGATGGCTGCCAGGAAAAAACATCTCTGCAAACCATCAAAACTGAAGTAGAAGTATCTGCTGCATTTACCTGCCTGTATCCAACGCTGCTTTTACACCTGGTTCAAATCCTTAGTTTGTGATAAAATCAGGGGCGGGGTTTTGTATATTTGCTTTATGAAGGCGATGATCTATACGGGCGGGCTTGAAAGCAGTATGAAGCCGCACTCCTCCGGCAGACCCAGGGCGCTCACCGGGATAAACGGTGAACCACTCCTTGGCATGCTTATCAGGAGGCTGGCAGAGAGGGGATTCACCGAGATCATTGTTAACGTACATCATTTTGCCGGAAGGATATATGAATTTATCAGCCAGAAGGATTTCGGGGATATCCGGATAGAATTGTTTGATGAAACCGATCTGGTGCTCGATTCGGGAGGCGGACTTAAAAAGGTGGCGTGGTTCTTTGATGATGCCCGGCCTTTTCTGGTATATTACCTTGAGGTACTAAGCGAAACCGACCCGGCCCTGATGTATGAAAATCATCTGCGGTCAGGAGCTCTTGCGACCCTGCTGGTAAGGGATCGTGAAAGCTCCAGGTACATGCTGTTTGATAATAATATGAGGCTCTGCGGGTGGCAGAACACAGAAACGGGGGAAGAGGTAATATTCGCTGACCACAGAGGAGACCTGATAAAGTATGCATTCAGCAGGATACAGGTATTAAGTCCGGCAATATTCAACCTGATGCCCCGTGAAGATGTCTTCTCCCTGGTCGATATTTATCTGCATCTTGCACCCAGGTACCCTGTAATAGGGTATGTCGACAATGATTCAATCTGGATGGACCTTGCACGTGCAGAAGGGATAATTGAGGCAGAGAAGCTGTTCAGGAAAAACTGACCGGGATGACCTCCGTTAAGATCTTTCTGCCCGGGTAACGGTGCAGAGGCATGTCCCGTACCGGAGTTCGGGAACTTACCTTTCCAGGACTGTGCTATGGTATACCTGTGTAGCCGTTATTAAGCAGCTTTTCAAAAAGTCTGGCTGTTGCCAGGGCGTCACCCATTGCCCTGTGCCGGTTTTCTATACTGATATCAAGTGCCCGGCAAAGCTTCCCGAGACTGTAGGATCTGTGTCCGGGTATTATCCTGCGGCTAAGCTTCACGGTACAAAGCTTTTCACGCTGGTAACTGTAGCCCAGTTGCCGGAATTCCTCCCTTACAAAGCCAAAGTCGAACGATACATTATGCGCGACAAATATCCTGTTTTCAGTGAGCTCAACAATTTTGCGGGCCACCTCAAAGAACACGGGGGCATCTGCAACCATCCCGTTGCTGATGCCTGTCATACGGGTTATGTATGACGGTATCTCCCGTTCGGGATTGATCAGGGTTGAAAACTGTCCGGTTACCTCTGTACCATCATGGTTTATAACGGCGATCTCGGTTATTTTATCCCTTAAGTAGCTTCCACCTGTTGTCTCAATATCAATAATGCTGTACATAATGCAACAGTCTCCCGGTTGTCTGATATTTTATGCCCGCAGCACAGATATAAGCCCGGATAGTGTCAAACGTTAGTTATGGTGCTGCCGGTCCCGCCTCAGCCTGGCGCCTCCACTTTTTTTAATCCAAGGTTTGCCCATGCAATTATTATTCCGGCTGTCATGAACATGATAAGGCTGTACAGGGCGGGGGAGATGGCCATTACATCATTGCCGATAAGTATGCTGGCAATGGTAATACCGAGTGTGCCGTTCTGTATTCCTGACTCGACCGATATGGTTATGCTCTGGGAAGTGTTAAGCCTCAGTATCCTGGCAGACATAAAGCCTATCAGCAGCATAACTACGTTCAGTGAAAGAGCGACCGGTCCAAGCTCCCTGAATGAACTGATTATGATAGCCCTGTTTTCCAGTATAACTCCAAAAATTATAATAAATAAGAGCAAACCTGAAATGATCTTGACAGGTTTGTTCATCATTTCGGCAAACCTGACAGCTTTGGATCTGATGATCATACCAATGCTTACCGGAACCAGGGTTATCAGGGTGAGACTGATAATGGTCCGGAATACGGGCAATGGAATATACTCACCCTGTTGCATGAAGTATGCCAGTGCCAGGTTTACAATAAGCGGAATAGTAACGACGGCCACGAGGCTTGATATAGCCGTCAATGTTATTGAGAGGGCAGTATCTCCCCTGGAAATGTGGCTTATGAGGTTAGAGGTGGGACCTCCCGGACAGGCGGCGAGGATCATTATACCGACTGCAAGTTCAGGGCTCTTCAGACCGAAAAGAAGCAGCAGCAGGAATCCCACAACCGGCAGAACAACAAGCTGGTTTATTAAGCCGATTGTCGCTGCCTTAGGATACAGAGCAACCCTTTTGAAGTCATAAGGCACCAGGGAAAGCCCCATTCCCAGCATAATGATTGCCAGGGATAGAGGTAGCATAATATCTGTCAGGTAGTTGGTTTCCATATGCTTATGGTTTTGTTTCTGGTATGTTATAGAACATGCAATATAGCAAGTTCATTTCAACTACGATGGTTTTGGAAGATATTTTTAACGAGATTGTTGATAAAAAAAAAGCGGGCCGGATGGCCCGCTTTTTTTAAACATACAGTTTAACTGCTCCTTAGAGCTCTTCAATATTGATCTGGACACTGGTTGTTTTTCTGCTTTCAACCAGAATATCCTCAACAATACCCAGTACCTCATCAAACTCTCCCCCTGTTGTTGCAACGACCACCAGGTCATAGGTGCCCGGTGCAAGAAATGCCAGGTGATATGCTCCTTCGCTGTCAACCATATCGCTTGTAACAGCATTGGGGAACCTGGTCTCCTCCATGCCGGGTTCGTCAGCTTCTGAGGCTTCATATGTGCCTTCCTTGTATGCGTAGATCACTATTCCTTTTTCATCGGGTATATGCGAAACCCCGCCGGCGATCTGTCCTGCCTGATTATCAACAACAAGCCTGATTGTCGGTTTCAGCAGGTATTTCCCGCTGGCACCCGCCTTCACAACAGACTTTCTGACATCAAAATCAGCCGTAACATCCACTTCTCCGTTTGTAGGTACAGTGAATTGCCCCACAGCCTTGTAACCTGTCTGCGAACCACTGGGCACGAAAAGATCTTCTGTTGAACCGTCTTCAAACTCCAGGTAGCAACCCGGGGTGGATTGTGGTCCCATTCCAAATACAGGGGCATCCAGCATAAACCTTAATTGTGTATAGGTTCCTGCTTCAAGCTCAAAACTCCCCAGCAGTTCAGAATCTCCTCTTTGCAGATCAAGCAGGTTGAAGGTCATCGGTCCTTCATAGCCTTCAAATACCTGCCAGTTGTTTTCTGATGTGTGATAATGCACCTCGGATACAGTAATGAAAACTCCCGAGATACCGTCAGTATCTATAGGTGCATCGGTGATTGAAAGGTTAATAGTTCCCTTTGTTCCTCCCTCTTTTTCACATGCAGTGAAAATAAACAGCGGTAATATCGCTGCGGTCATAAATAATGCCAGTCTTTTCATGGTATATTGGTTTATGTTAATAAATGTATTTCTGTGTGTAAGACGGGGCCGGGAAGCAAAAGGTTGGAAACGGCGAAAAAAACTATCTGGAGTTATATCGTATTGACATGGTCAGATTTACTGACATATTGCGGGTACTGTTAAGGTAATATGGTATTATTTCATTTCCGGCGAATATGTTTCTGATGCCGATTTTTGACTGTATTCCCAGGGCGGCGGACAGTCTCCTGCTCACAGGGTATTCAAATTCATAGCCTGTTAAAATTCCGTAATCAATATAATTGTAATCCTCTTTTAGTGAAAGGAGCTCACCGTCAAGATTCTGCCTTGCATCACGCAGCAATCCACTATAACCTCCGAGTATGAGCCAATGCCTTCCATTGGTGACATTTCCGGCAAAGTTCCATTTTCCCGAAAGGGAGAGCCTGCGGTAATCGAACTGCATACTGTTCGTTATATATTTTCCGTACAGGTATTCATTATAATCCTGCCTGGTAAGGGAGATGAAGCTGAATTCTGCCTGCAGGGCAAACCTGCCGGTTATCTCCGCGCCGGTTACAATACCCAGATTGTATCCGAACGAAGGCAGTGAGGCTGTAAACTCATCCGGTCTCAGGCCCATAAGTGTCTTGTTGTTGAGCAGCCAGGTATTGGCTATGTGCCCGGAGAAGCCACCCCAAAAACGAATGTCCTCCCTGCCTGGTTCTGTGGTAGCTTGCCTTTCCCCGGAAGGGAAAATATTAATTTCAGCAAGCAGAAGATATGGTTCATATGTGGTTAAATAACCTGGTAAAAGCCCTGCCGGAGATAGTGTGCCTTCTTCCTGAACAGGCCGGGAATATTGTGTTGCAGTCACAACCATTGTTTCAGGATGAATAACTTGCCTCGTTGCAGGAAAAGGAAGGGGTGCCCTGATGGGGGTCCTGATTTCAGGGTCTTCTGTTGAATATGCGGGTGCGGTCTGCCAGGTATGCAGCCGGCCGCGGACAGGAGACGGATCGTTTGAGAGAAACCACAGGAGCGTACCTGTTCCAATAATGGCAACCAGCGATGCAGCAGCGGCCATTGCAAAAATATACCTGGTCCTGCCACGGACGGGGAGTTCATTTTCTACTGATGTCCACACCGTGTCAATATCAAGCTCGTCCTGAATTGCCTCCCATACCTCCCCGGGTGGCTCCTCATCGGCAGATTCAAATATATTTTTATACCAGTTAAGGAAGTCCATGGTTACTATAAGTTCATGTTCCCTAAAAATCCCATAAGCAGTTTCCTTGCCCTGTTAAACTGCGACTTGGAAGTGCCTTCGGTTATTTCAAGCTTTTCTGCTATCTCTTTGTGGGTATATCCGTCAACTGCATAAAGGCTGAATATGAGCCTTGCTCCCTCTGGCAGACGTTGTACCTGTTGCATTATCTCTTTGTATCCCATCATTTTCATGGCTTGATTCTGTACGTGGAGACTGCTGTCTTCCGGCTCTGAATCGATAAATTCATTGGACCTGTTTCTTCTTCTGATATGATCGATTGCAGTGTTTACAACAATTCTTCTGATCCAGCCCTCAAATGAACCGTCTTGTTTGTACTTGCCGATGTTTTTGAACACTTTGATGAAAGATTCCTGAAGTATGTCCTGGGCCATGGGTCTTTCTCCGGCGTAACCAAGGCAGATACCGTACATTTTTTTTGCAAAATGCCTGTACAGTAATTCCTGAGCACGCCTGTCGTTCTTCCGGCAGGATGCTATTACCTCTTCTTCTATGAATGACGTTCCTGTCATCAGATTACTCAAATATCACCCTGAAAGATCTTTCAAGCCTGCTGGCCATACTGTTGAAAAGACCGGTGTTCACCTGTGATGATATCAGCACCGTACCTTCTGTAAGCTGAAGTGAGTCAATACCGCCGGGAAGTGAATGGAGGTTGATGAACTGGAAAACTTCTCCTGCATCCACCATTATCCTGGCAGTGGTGACTTTGTCTTTTCGCAGTACAATCCTGTTCTGCTGCTCTCCCGGCTCTGCCCTGATCCTTATGCGATCCCTGAGATTATATTCGAATCTGAGTGGTGTTTGATCGGACTGACCTTTTCTGACCTTCCCTTCCAGAGCCATCGGAGTGTGGTTATCTCCGCCTATTTCAAGGATTATTTCAATCCGGTTGTATACTCCCTGGGGGATATCGAATGTCAATTCATGGCTGGTTTCGCCGGTATCAAGGTTTATCGTGACCGGTTCAGGGAAATTGGTCCCGAAAAAGACATCTTTTCCTTCATCTCTGCGTCCTTCAAATTCGATTGATGAGATAACAAGAGACCCCTTGTCAATTCTTATTCTGCCTGCAGGTGGTATACCGGGGGGCGGACCGCTTTTCAGGTTATTGCCCTCTTCGTGCGGAACCATCTCAAAAGTGAACTGCACGGGTGCAGGCAAGGTGAGTTCATCCTTGGTACAGGACTGTAACAGCAGTAACAGGATAACCGGAAGTAAAGTTATGCTCCTTTGCATTTTTTGTTTATTATAAATTGAAATACAATGTTACTGTTTTAATAACGTAAATTATTCAACAAAGGTTGGAACCTGGTCAAACCAATTGATGGCTTCCCTGATGGCTGTCTTTACCGGGGTTTGAGGCAGCCCCAGCTCATTGATCGCTTTTAACCCTGAATAGAAATTGCAGGTGCAGAGTATCTGCATGTTTGTCAGGCTGAGCTCCGTATTTATGCCGGCGAGCCGCGCCAAGCTGCCTGCAAGGCCTGCAAGGTAAAGGAGAGGCCTTGGTATGGTAACAAGCACCTGACGTTTCTTTGAAACTTCCTCCATGGTCTTGTAGAACTCCCTGTAGGTCATGTTCTCATTTGCCAGAATATAGCTCTCACCATTTTTCCCCTGGCTTATGGCATTACAGATACCGGTTGCCGCATCCTTCACATGAATAAAATTTTTCCCTCCGGGAGGAATTATCAGAATCTTCCTGCCGAACGCTCTGAGGATTATCCGGTTGGAGCTGATTTTTTTGTCGTTGGGGCCGATCATGAATGTGGGGCAGACCACAGTGACGGAGACATCTGTCCCTTTCAGTCTTTCAATTGCGATATCCTGGGCATCTGCCTTGCTCAGGGCGTATGGAGAATCTGTGAAGGGAGGTTTCATCGGTTTTTCCTCGTTGCCGGGCCGCTCCCTGGTCCCGTGGCCGAACACGTTGGCGGTGCTCACCAGTATCACTTTTTTAACCCTGTGCATTAGCGATGCCTGTACAATATTGGTGGTGCCGCCGGTATTAACTTTGCGGTATATGTTTTTGCGGGCTATCGACTGATCTGTTACCGCCGCAATATGGACAACCGTTTCGCATCCACTGACCGCTTCGGAAACATCTTCCGGCGATGTTATATTGCCGTAAAAGAGGGTGAACCTTTCGTGCTCCAGTACTGGTGATGCCGTTTCCCTCAGCATGCCCCTCACTTTTGCACCCCTCTCCAGAAGTTCTGCAATTGTGTTGGCAGCAAGGAAACCATTTGCACCGGTTACGAGTACTGTTGGCATATCGGTTTGTTTGTTATCCGGTCAGCTTCTTCCTGCCCCTCTTTTTTCCAAGAGGATATGTTTTGCCGCAAAATTAAAAAACTTATGCCATATTATGACTACTACTATTATGTTGAACTATTTGTTGATAGTAAGTATTATCAAAGACCGGGTAACGGTGCTTTAAGATGAATTGGAAATGAAAAACCGGCAAAACTTATGGTAAATGGATAATAAAACCTAAATTTGAAAGCATCACCAATAAATAAACTAAAAATTAAAAAATAGAATTATTATGGCCAGACCAGTAACTTTATTCAGCGGACAGTGGGCCGACCTGCCCATAGAGACAATGTGTCAGAAAACAAAAGAGTTCGGTTATGATGGTATTGAGCTGGGATGCTGGGGAGATCATATGGAGATCGACAAGGCTGACCAGGCATACTGTGACAGCCGCCTGGAGATCCTGAAGAAGTATGACCTTCAGTTGTATACCATTTCAACGCATCTGGCAAGTCAGGCTGTGTGCGATATACCTGATCAGAGGCATAAGGCGATACTGCCATCATATATCTGGGGTGACGGTGATCCTGAGGGTATAAGGCAGAGGGCTGCAAAAGAGATGGTGAAAACGGCTGAAGCGGCCAAAAGGCTCGGTATTGAGAATGTAGTTGGTTTTACCGGCAGTTCGATATGGCATCTTCTGTATTCATTTCCTGCCGTACCCAAAGAGATGATCGATGCGGGTTACAAGGATTTTGCCGATCGTTGGGGACCCATCTTTGATGAATACAAGCGTCTTGGCATAAAGTACTGTCTTGAGGTCCATCCGACCGAGATAGCCTTTGACATAGAAACATCAAGGAGAGCATTAGAGGCTGTGGATAATCACCCTGCATTCGGATTCAATTATGATCCCAGCCATCTTGGATACCAGGGAGTAGACTATGTCAAGTTCATTTATGAGTTTGCCGACAAGATATTCCATGTTCATATGAAGGATGTGCACTGGAATGATGTTCCGGGTGACATTGGTGTTTTCGGAGGTCATACCGAGTTTGGCGACAACCGGCGTTTCTGGAATTTCCGCAGTATCGGCCGCGGGAGGATCGATTTTGAAAGTGTAATCAGGGCCTTGAATGATATAGGTTATGACGGTCCACTTTCCGTTGAATGGGAAGACAGCGGTATGGACAGGGAGCATGGGGCAGAAGAGTCCTGCGAATTTGTAAAGGCTGTGGATTTCAAGCCTTCAGCCCAGGCGTTTGACGATGTAATGAAGAGTGAATAGATGAAGACCAGCCGCAGAAGTTTTATCAAGCTGACCGGACTTGCAGGGGCTGGCCTTGCAGGTGCCGGTTTTGCCGGCTGCACTGATCGTCAGGGTCAGGAGCCTCCTTTCAGGATGACCCATAACCAGGTTTTTAACATGTCGGGGTATGCAGCACCCCGTCTTGAGACCGTTCGTGTGGGAATTATAGGTATAGGCAGCAGGGGATTTGGAGCACTGCGGCGCCACGTCAGGATAGAGGGCCTGGAGATAAAGGCCCT
>SLOE01000169.1 GCA_007132715.1 Bacteroidales bacterium | reverse complement strand
AAGCGACCCCGGAGGGATTCAAACCCCCAACCTCCTGATCCGTAGTCAGGTGCTCTATTCAGTTAAGCTACGGAGTCTTTTGAGGCTGCAAATATAATCATTTTTCCGGTATTAATCCAAAACCGCCGAACCCGGTTTTGGCAACCCGCGAAAGATGTGGCCCGGATATTACGAACTCCATGCAGGGGCAGGGACAGGTGCAGGTGCAGGTGCAGGGACAGGTGCAGTTGCCGGATATGCCGGAGTAGAATGCCCCCTGTTTCGGAGGCATTTTTCCCCGCAGGATCAGCAGCTACCTCTCCGGCCTGTAGAACCAAATCCTGCCCGAAACGACATTGTCAAGGTCCAGCTTGCTTAAGCCAACGGTGCGGCCCGAAAACCCGGTGTTCTGGTGGGCAAGCTCAAATACGCCGGGTTCAATGACCCGGTAAACAATGGCTGTGTGGTGTGCCATCGTCTCGGTATATATGGTGTTGCCTTCCCGGTAACGCACCGTAACGTCCCTGAACTGGATTATATCGCCGGGAAAGATCTCCCTGCGGCGGGGATTGACCTCGCGCCCGAACCTGTACTCCCCGTCCCATTTGGCTTCTATGCGCGTCAGCGCCTGGTAAGCAAGGTCCCAGCACTCGCCGCGATCAACCTGCTGACCGATTACCGTCTCCACATAATCTATTATCTTCCTGTTCAGCGGGGGTATGGTGTCACCGGCATTTGCCGGTACCAGAAACAGTACCAGAACCCCTGCAACCAACATTTTGCCGACTATCCGCTTCATTTTTCCATACTTTTTCTGTAATACCTGCAATACTCCTTTATACCGCATTCAGCGCATTTTGGTTTCCTTGCCACGCAAACGTACCTCCCGTGCAGGATGAGCCAGTGATGTGCCCTTGAAATAAGTTCCCGGGGTATATGCCTCACAAGCTGCATCTCGGTCTGCAGAGGCGTTTTTGCATTAGCAGTCAGTCCTATCCGCGCCGATACACGGTGCACATGCGTGTCTACGGCCATTGCCGGCATGTTGTAAATTACCGAGGCGAGCACATTGGCCGTCTTGCGTCCCACCCCCGGCAGCTTCTGCAGCAGGTCAACATCGGCAGGCACCACACCTTTGAACTCTTCGGTAAGCACCCTGGCCATGCCAACAAGGTGTTTGGATTTATTGTTGGGATAGGAGCAGCTTTTGATGATCTCATAAACCTCCTCAACACCAGCAGCAGCAAGTGAATATGCATCGGGAAACCGGCTGAAAAAAACCGGGGTGATCATATTAACCCGCTTGTCGGTACACTGGGCAGACAGGATGACTGCCACAACCAGCTCATAGGGACCGGCATACAGCAGCTCCGTCTCAGGGGCAGGCTGTTCCCGCTGAAAATATTCGAGCACCTTTCTGAACCTATCCTCTTTTCTCATGACACAGGCAAGCTTTATTCAGCCTGTAAAGATAGAATTAATGATTAATTTTGCATTCCAAAATCCGTTCATATGACACCCCTGCTCCAGGCAGAAAATATCAGTAAATCGTACGGCAGTCTCGCGATACTCTCAGGCATCTCCCTGGTTATCAGCCTTGGCGAGAAGGTGGCCCTGGTGGCAAGGAACGGAATGGGGAAGACGACTCTTCTTAATATCCTTTCGGGGAAGGATACGGCAGACAGTGGTGAAATGACTGCAAAAAGGGATCTTAATATCGGATATCTTGAACAGGAGCCGGTTCTTGATGACCGCCTGACGGTACTTGACCAGGTTTTTGCCTCCTCGGGAGAGATTGCCGGAACGATACGCGAATACGAAGAGGCGCTGATAACCGGTGATAAGGTTATGCTGGATAAACTGACTTCTCGCATGGATGCCCTGCAAGCCTGGGATCAGGAAACAAAGGCAAAACAGATCCTGACAGAGCTTAATATTACAGAATTTGATAAACAGGTCAGACAGCTTTCAGGCGGCCAGCGAAAACGTGTTGCCCTGGCAAAAGTCCTGATAGATGAACCTGAATTACTTATTCTTGATGAGCCGACCAACCACCTCGATCTTGATATGACCGAATGGCTTGAGAACTATCTCAAAAGGTCAAACTTAACCATCCTGATGGTAACGCACGACAGGTATTTTCTGGACAGGGTGTGCAACCAGATAATAGAGATGGATAACAACAACAACATATACAGGTATCCCGGAAACTACTCATACTATGTTGAAAAACGTGCCGAGCGGCTTGAAAATATGCAGGCCGTAACCGACAAGGCCCGCAACCTGATGAGAAAGGAGCTGGACTGGATGAGGCGTATGCCCAAAGCACGTACCACCAAGTCAAAATCGCGGATCGATGCTTTTTACGACCTCAAAGAAAAGGCCGCCGGAACTCAGGCTGCAGGAAGCATAAAGATAAATGCCGGCACCAGGCGGCTTGGAAAAAAGATCCTCGAGCTGCGGCATATCAGTAAAAGTTTCGGCCAGGAAAGAGTAATCAGCGATTTTTCCTACACCTTCAGCAGGTTTGAGAAGGTGGGTATAATCGGGAAAAACGGCTCAGGAAAAACGACCTTTCTCAATATTGTTACCGGAACTCTCAGGCCTGATACAGGGATGGTAGATGCCGGCGAGACAGTCCGCTTCGGGTATTTCCGCCAGGAGGGAATAAGCTTTGACGAGGGACAAAGGGTTATTGATGCCGTAAGGGATATCGCCGAGATAGTGCAGATGGCCGACGGATCAACCATTGGCTCGGCCCAGCTTCTTAACCATTTCCTCTTCCCTCCCCCGAGACAGCATGACTTTATCGGTAAGCTCAGCGGAGGTGAAAAAAGAAGGCTCCACCTGGTAACCGTCCTGATGCGTAATCCCAATTTCCTTATTCTTGATGAACCCACCAATGATCTTGATATTGAGACCCTTAATGTTTTAGAGGACTATCTTGCAACGGCTGGGATCTGTCTGCTGGTGGTTTCGCACGACAGGTTTTTCCTCGACAAGATATCAGATCACATTTTTGTTTTTGAAGGTGACGGTGTCATCCGTGATTTTCCGGGCAACTATACCCAGTTCCGGATACACTTGCAGGATAAGGCTAAACAGCAGGTCAGGAAAGAGCGTGCCGCGTTAAATTCCCCCGAAAGGGGAAAAAAACAAGCCGTGGTAACTCCTTCTGAATCGCCCCGGAAACTCACCTTTAAAGAAAAACGGGAGCTCGAAAGGCTTGAAGCTGATATTGAAAGACTTGAAAAGGAAAAAGCTGATATTGAAAATGCTCTTTCCGGCGGAGAACTACCGGCCGATAAGCTTCATGAATACCCGGAAAGACATGCCAAAATTTCCGCTGAGCTCGAAACCAAATCAAACCGCTGGCTGGAACTTAGTGAGCTGGATGGTTAATAATCCGAATAAGGATCATATTCACCGCTCATAACCTTTTTAACTGCCTCCAGGTACCCGAATCCATTCTTCATATCTGGTAAAAGATAACCTCCTTCCACCCATTCATTCCAGGAAAAAAGTGTTATTAGTTTAGGCTGCTCGGGACGTTCGTCACAATACTCTTTTGCTTTTT
>SLOE01000041.1 GCA_007132715.1 Bacteroidales bacterium | reverse complement strand
GGAGGTGACCGAAAAAATGGTGCAGAACACCATCAGGGGACTGAAGGTGATAAATGAGCAGGGAAGCGGACTGATACGGTTCGTAGAGACATACAGGAAGCTGACCCGGCTGCCCGAACCGGTCAGGTCCGCCGTCCGGATAAGCGAACTGGTTGAAAATACAGTGATGCTCTACCGGCAGGAGCTGGAGGAAAAAAATGTCAGGGTGTCGCTCCATGCCGCCAAAAGCGACATGGAGCTCAGCATAGATGAGAAGCTGATATCACAGGTGCTGATAAACCTGGTGAAGAATGCGGCCGAGGCTCTTGAGGGACGTGAAGACGCCGGGATCAGGATAGAGTGCAGGGAAAACGATAACAAACAGGCAGAGGTGCTGGTCATTGACAACGGCCCGGGCATCCCCCCCGAACTTATTGACGAGATCTTCATACCCTTCTTCACCACCCGCGAGAACGGCAGCGGTATCGGATTAAGTCTGTCACGCCAGATCATGAGGCTTCACAACGGCAGCCTGAAGGTCCGCTCCATCCCCGGAAGGGAAACGGTCTTTACGATGACGTTCAATCAGCCGGCAGGATAATTGACCAGGTGCCAGTCGGGGTTTTATCCGGCTGGTGTTGCAGGTTTCCGGCAGGTTCCTGACGGGTTTTATAAAGAGGAGGTTGATACCGGGATTTCCCCCCGTTGTTACGCCGGGTTTACGGCTGGTTTTTGCCGGAGTCCGATAGTGGTTTGTTGCGGCGAGGAACAAGGCAGCAACACCGTTGGCGATATGGCCGTTCATCCCGAGAGCACCTGCCAGCAGGTTTCCAATAACCATTTGCCTGTATGTTTTATCAATCTCTTCTGCCGTGGTACGCAGAAATCTGGGAAAAACCTATGATATTTTCAATGTTTCCCCTGGTGAGCTCTGTATCAATAATACTGCTTTGGAGGTATCTGATACTGCAGCCGCTCCTTTTACTCAAAAAAAATGATTACGTAAACCCCGATGCAGAAATGTACAGCTACCTTCCCTGCGGCTCAGGTTGCCGTGTGCCTGGAAGGCTGATTGTCGTTTGCGTTGTTTTTTATATCTTGGCAGACCAAAAAAGCAGATGGTTAACGGCTGCTATCCCGGGCAGTCCCCTATACGGGCAGCTCAATGGCAGCAGCAACAGCAGTCCGCTTAATACTGAGACTAACTATGATTATTGAAACAAGGGCTTATGCCCGGGCCGGTTTACTGGGGAACCCCTCAGACGGATATTTCGGGAAGACAATATCGATCATCATAAGAAATTTCGGGGCATCGATCTCGGTTTACGAAACACCCGAGCTGAAAATTGAAGAGACAGAAGTCGATATCAACACCTTCAGGAATGTCTACCAGTTGGTCGATTCGGTCAAGCTATCCGGTTATTATGGCGGAACACGGCTTATCAAGGCCGCCATCAAGAAGTTCGTCGAGTACTGTGAAACCAGCGGGATAAGGCTGGGCCACAAGAACTTCACCATCCGGTACAGGTCCTCCATTCCCCGGCAGGTGGGACTGGCGGGATCGAGCGCCATTATTGCCGCAACAATGAAGGCGCTGATGCAGTTCTACGATGTTGACATACATAAACATATACTCCCCACCCTGATCCTCAGGACAGAGACCGATGAGCTTGGTATCAACGCCGGACTGCAGGACAGGGTGATACAGGTCTATGAAGGCTGTGTATACATGGATTTTGAGAAGGAGCACCTGCAGAAAAAAGGTTACGGCAAGTACACCCCCATCGACCCCGCACTGCTCCCGAAGCTCTATCTTGCCTATAAGGTTGAGCTGGGAAAAGTCTCCGGGGCAGCCCTGAGCAATGTTCGCGAATTGTATGACAAGGGTGACGAATTTGTTACAGGTACCCTTGCAGAGATCGCAAACCTTGCCGAACAGGGCCGTTCGGCGATCCTCAAAAAGGATTACAATACACTGAATAAGCTGATAGACATGAATTTTGACCTGCGCTGCAAGATAATGAACATATCGGACAGTAATATGGAGATGGTGCAGACCGCAAGAGCCTGCGGGGCCTCGGCCAAATTTTCAGGCTCAGGCGGCGCCATCATTGGGATGTATGAGGATGACGAGATGCTGAGGCGGCTGATCCTTAACCTGAAAAAAGTAAACGCGAGAGTAATAAAACCAATAATATTCTGATAAACCATGATAAAAAAAGCAGTTATCCCGGCAGCGGGCCTTGGCACCAGGTTCCTTCCCGTTACCAAAGCACAGCCCAAGGAGATGTTACCTATCATTGACACCCCCGCAATACAGTATGTGGTCCAGGAATGCGTGGACTCGGGAATAGAGGATATACTCATCATATCAGGCAAGGGAAAGCGTTCGCTGGAGGACCACTTCGACAAGAATTTCGAGCTCGAGACAAGGCTCAAGGAAAAGGAGGAGGAGGCATTATATACTCACCTGAAACATATCGAGAACCTGGCAAATATCCACTTTATCCGCCAGAAAGAGCTGAACGGACTGGGAGATGCCATTTACCATGCCAGGTTCCATTGCGGACAGGAACCTTTTGCCGTGCTCCTGGGTGATTCCATAATCGATTCTGTCATCCCCGTAACCCAGCAGCTTGTTGACTCATACGAACAGTACGGCCAGACAGTCATAGCAGTTGAAACCGTTCCATGGGACAGTGTTTCAAGATACGGCATAATAGCCGGCGATAATCTCAGCACCAGGGTCATGCAGCTTACCGGACTCATAGAAAAACCATCAAGGAAACAGGCCCCGTCAAACCTGGCCATCGCCGGGCGTTACATACTCACGCCCCAGATCTTCAAGGCACTTGAAAAAACGCCGCGTGGAAAAGGCAACGAGATCCAGCTTACCGATGCACTACAGATCCTGCTGAAGGAAGAAGGTATTATCGCCACTCTTATCGAGGGCAAACGATACGATATTGGCAACAAAATGGATTTTCTGAGGACAACTGTAGAGTTTGCCCTGAAGAGAAAAGAGTTTGCGGCGGACTTTGAAGCATTCCTCAGGGAAACGATCAAAAAGCTTGACGAAGAAAAGAAGAAACAATAAGTGAGGGTATGCCAGGATCATTTGCCACAAACATATCAGCTCCCGTTAAATGCTGCTCCCGATCCACAAATGCACCGCTCCTCCCGTAAAACCGGGAAATCTACGGCGGTGCATCTTAACTGATAAATAGGCCGGATTGCAAACAACCGGTGAACTTTAAAAATATTTTGCAATACCGAATAAGTCTGTTATATTTGCACCGCTTTTAATGGAAAGGGGCGATTAGCTCAGCTGGTTCAGAGCACCTGCCTTACAAGCAGGGGGTCACTAGTTCGAATCTAGTATCGCCCACCACAAAATCAAGCACTTGCAGCGTACAGCCGGCAGGTGCTTTTTTTTCTATGCAAGATCCGGTTCTAACCCCACCATTTTTACATGTCGTTTGACCTTAAAGATCAGGAAAAAGGCTATAAGAAGAAGGAGAAATTTGTAAAACTCACGTACCGGCATCCTGGTGGGATGATGGCCCCCTACGATCAGGGTCACCTGCGGGT
>SLOE01000120.1 GCA_007132715.1 Bacteroidales bacterium | reverse complement strand
CCCCGATTACGATCGTCAGGCTGAAGGCACTGTTGTGGTTCAGGTTACCGTAAACAGGCAAGGCGAAGTTACAAGGGCCATCCCCGGAGTAAGAGGTACAACCATCCATAATGAATATCTTCACAATGCAGCCCGGAGGGCGGCAGAAAGGGCCCGGTTTAACGTTGACGACCGGCCGGATGCACCGTTCACCCAGGTGGGAACTATAACTTATCGCTTCCGTCTGCAATAGTTCTGAAGACCTGATCACAGTATGCCATAAAAACGGCTTTACCGGCTCAGCCCGCTGAATTCAATATTGTTTGCCGGCAGAGTGTTTAAGGAACATGCCGCAGACATGCCGTGCCTGTTTAATCCCACGTAAATTTCGGAAATTTTGCCATCATGGCATTCACCTTACCTTTTACCAGGGAGATGGTCCTGTCATTGTCGATATTCATAATAACATCATCGATCAGGTTGACGACCTCTGTCATATCTTTCTCTTTCATACCCCGTGTAGTAACGGCTGGCGACCCAATCCTTACCCCGGATGTCTGGAAAGGTGAGCGGTCATCAAAAGGGACCATGTTCTTGTTTATGGTAATATCAGCCCTGACCAGGGTATTCTCCACTATCTTTCCGGTTATGTCGGGTACCTTTGTTCGCAGGTCAATGAGCATGGAATGGTTATCCGTACCGCCCGAAACAACCTTGTAACCTTTTTCGGTAAAAGCATTTGCCATTGCAGAAGCGTTGGATTTAACCTGCATCATGTATTTTTTATAACCATCTGACAACGCCTCCTCAAAAGCCACGGCCTTGGCAGCTATCACATGCTCAAGGGGGCCTCCCTGCATTCCGGGGAATACGGCTGAGTCCAGTATCTGAGACATCATTTTTAACGCACCTTTCGGGGTTTTCAGACCCCAGGGATTCTCAAAATCATCTCCCATGAGGATAATACCTCCCCTGGGGCCCCGGAGTGTTTTGTGGGTTGTTGATGTAACAATATGGCACCAGGGGAATGGGTGGTTAAGCATGCCGGTGGCAATAAATCCCGCCGGGTGGGCAATATCGGCCATAAGAAGGGCACCGGCGCGGTCGGCAATAGCCCTCATCCTCTCATAGTCCCAGTCTCTCGAATACGCCGAAGCACCGGCTATGATCAGTTTTGGCTTCTCCTTCCCGGCAAGCTTCTCCATCATGTCATAGTCTACCAGACCGGTATCCCGTGACACCTCGTATGCAACAGGTTTGTACAGTATACCTGAATAATTGACAAATGAGCCATGAGTGAGATGTCCCCCATGCGACAGTTCAAGTCCAAGAAACAGATCCCCGGGCTTCAGAACAGCCAGCATTACAGCTGCATTTGCCTGTGCACCGGAATGGGGCTGAACATTGGCATACCCTGCACCGAAAAGCTTTTTCACCCTCTCAATGGCAAGGGTTTCCACTTCATCTATATACTGGCATCCGCCATAATACCGTTTTCCAGGGTATCCTTCAGCATACTTGTTGGTCAGGCACGACCCCATAGCCTCCATTACCTGGTCGCTGACAAAATTTTCCGACTCTATCAGTTCAATACCCTCAACCTGTCTTTTGTCTTCCTTTTTGATCAGGTCAAATATCACTTTATCTCTCTGCATGATTTGGTTATTTGTTTTTATAAAAGCGAAAATACATCTTTTTAACCGAAACCATGTTCCGGTAAACTGGAAAGAAAAACAGCCGTAATGGTCAGGGTCTGATCAGCCGTCAAGATAGCGGGAAACCAGTGCTGCAAAATGCTTAAGGTCTACAGGTTTTGAGACATAATCATCACATCCGGCTTCAAGGCACCGGTCTTTGTCGCCGGCCATTGCATAGGATGTGTATGCAATCACAGGGATAGTATCTCCCGTTGCTTTAATCTTTCTTGTAAGTTCAAGTCCGTCTGTTCCCGGCAACTGTATATCCATAATTACCAGGTCTGGTTTTTCACCGCTGCTGAAGGCATGCAGCAGATCGACACCATTTGTAAAATGCTTCAGGGCAATTCTTTTGCCGGAAAGAAGCTCCTTTATCAACTGGTAACTGGGTATATCATCATCAACCACGTATACCAGTTTCCCGGATTTATTTTTTATCATCCTGCAAACAATATTGATTGGTTAGCACCCAAATCAAATATAGTGTTTTTTTCAATCTTCCCGGACTATTCCGACGAAAATTGCAGAAGTATCTTCCTGTATGCTGAAAATATCTTTGATTTGGAAATAAATCCCACATATTTTCCTCTATCGGTCACTGGAAGGTTCCACGCATCTGAATCCTCAAATTTACGCATTACAGATTCCATGCTTTCATCCTGCGAAACAGTTTCCGGAGGTATGTCCATGATATCAGACACGCGGACCTTGTCGTACTGTGCAGGTTTGAAAATTATATCCCTTATATTGTCCAGAAGTACTACTCCCAAAAGATTGCCGTCATGATCGGTTACCGGGAAGATATTCCTCCTGGACTTGGAGACGGCATTTACCAGTTTGCCAAGACTGTCATCAGGATGCACGGTTTTCAGATCGGTTTCGATTACCGGTCCAATCTTCATCAGGGTAAGGACAGCCTTGTCCTTATGATGGGTTATCAGCTCACCTCTCGACGCCAGTCTTTTGGTATAGATGGAATGGGGTTCAAAGTACATTATTGTAAGGTAGGATATCGTCGCAGTTATAATAAGGGGGATGAACAGCTCATACCCTCCTGTTATCTCAGCTATAAGGAATATTGCCGTGAGCGGTGCATGCATAACCCCGGCCATAAGACCGGCCATACCCACAAGCGCAAAGTTACGCTCCGACACATTAATGAATGAAAAATGATTGATGAGGCTTGCCGCTATATATCCGGTAACCCCGCCCATATACAGTGACGGGGCGAAGATCCCTCCTACTCCGCCGCTGCCGGTTGTTGCTGCCATTGCAACAACCTTGAAAACAAGGATCAGCAGCAGGAATGCAATAAAAACGTAGTAATTGTCACGAATACCATCTATCAGGCTGCCAGCAGCAATTTCGGTAGCTTCACCTCCCAGCAGGGCACTGAGTGTGCCATATCCTTCTCCGTACAATGGGGGAAACAGAAAGATAAGGATCCCCAGAACCGCACCACCGTAAAACAACCTGTGATACGGGCTTGACACCTTCCTCAGCCCGGCCTCGATCCTCATAGAGCCCCATGTGAAATAGTATGACACCAGACCGGTAACTATTCCAAGCAGTATGAACCACGGGATATTTGCCGTAATAAATGGTTCAGGAAGGGTAAAATAGAAAACCACACCCTGCCCCAGTAAAAGGGTAGCTATCGTTGCACCCGCAACCGCCGAGATCAGCAAAGGTATTATCGACCACATGGTAAGGTCCAGCATAAGCACTTCCAGGCTGAAGATCATGGCAGCGATGGGAGATTTGAAGATCCCGGCTATCGCACCCGTTGCACCGCAAGCTATCAGCAGGGTAATTGTCTTATAATTCAGCCTGAGAAACCTGCCGAGGTTAGACCCTATTGATGCCCCTGTCAGGACTATCGGAGCCTCCAGCCCGACAGACCCGCCAAATCCAACAGTAAGTGTACTTCCAAGCATGGAGGAATAAGAGTTATGGGGGGCAAGAACAGAATCTTTCCTGGATATGGCATGCAACACCTTTGTTACACCATGTGAAAAATCATCCTTTATCAGATATCTTGAAAATAGCACGGTCAGTAATATACCTATTGCCGGAAACGCCAGATAAATAAGATTGCCGGTTTCAGGGGCAAGCCGGCCGGTCAGGAACTCATTTGTATAGTAAACGGTATTTTTGAGCAGTACTGCAGCAAGTCCGCTAACCACTCCTATAATAAGACTAAGTATAAGAAGCAGTTGCCGGTGCCTGAGATTACCTATGATCCAGATAAATAATCGCGATATTGCCGTTTCTTTCTCCATCTGACACAAAAATACATTTTGTACGATGGAACTGGATACAGACCCGGTGGTTTTTTTTAAATTATTTTCACAGGGCGAAAATTTCAACCCGGTATATGATGCCGAACTCAAGCTGTCCTGAAGCACGATGGTCAAACCGCAATATAACGAATCGGGCCGCTTATGACCACTACCTGGCGGACTTCCGGTGAAGGTTGAATAATTCTGACTATTTTTACAGGCCGGCAATATGACCCGGATAAAACAGTCTTCACTGGTTTCACCATGATAAACTTCAAAAAAAAAGTTCTGGATAACGGACTGACAGTCATAGTCCACCGTGACATATCAACCCCTATGGCTGTGGTCAGCATAATGTACGATGCCGGCTCCAGGGATGACAACCCTGAAAAAACAGGTGCCGCACACCTGCTGGAACATCTGATGTTCGGCGGCTCGGTAAGTATTCCCTCATATGACAGGGAAGTTCAGAAAGCAGGCGGCGAAAACAACGCATTTACAAACAATGACATAACCAATTATTACGTATCGCTTCCCGCAGCTAACCTTGAAACAGGATTGTGGCTGGAGGCAGACCGGATGATGGGACTTGATCTCTCCCAAAGGGGGCTTGACATTCAAAAAAGTGTTGTTACAGAAGAGTACAGGCAAAGGTATATTAATCAACCTTACGGCGACCTGTGGATGATACTCAGGCCACTTGCCTATAAAACACATCCCTACAGATGGCCTGTTATCGGCAGCGATATATCCCACATCGCCAAAATAACCCTTGACGATATCAGCAGGTTCTACACAAATTATTACAGTCCGTCCAGCGCCATCCTTGCCGTTGCATCCAAACTGGAGGAAGACCGCTGCATTGAGCTTGCAGAAAAGTGGTTTGGTCATTTGAAGGGAAAAATGTCCGTTACCCGTTCTCTGCCTGACGAACATCCCCAGAAGGAGCTAAGGGAGAAAGTAGTTTACCGTGACGTACCGTCAGACCAGATCACCGTTGCGTACCATATGTGCGGCAGGGATGACCCGGAATATTATGCAACTGACCTCATATCCGACCTGTTGGCCGGAGGCAGGTCCTCCCGGTTATACAGACGCCTTGTGATGGAAAAAAAGATATTCAGCAATGTAAATGCCTATATAACAGGAGACAGGGATCCGGGTCTTTTCATTGTCCAGGGAATGGTAGCAGACGGAACTGGAACAGAACAGGCATATAATGAGATGACAGCAGAGATCAATGGTATAATTACAGGACCTCCCGGAACAACGGAGCTTGATAAGGTCAGGAACAAGCTTGAAGCTGCAAGGCATTACACACATACCGGTATTCTGAACAAGGCAATTGACCTGGCATATTATGAGCTTCTGGGAAATGCGGGCTACCTGAACGATGAAATTGCCATGTACAAAAAAGTGCAAACAGATGATATTGTTCAGCAGGCATCAATCCTGTTCAGACCGGAAAATTCGTCTGTGCTGTTTTACCGGTCATCAGACAGATCAAAAACCTGAGAACCTTGACTTACAGAAAAAAACCAGTAACAGAGAAATTCCTCAGGCCCGGTCCTGTTAAACCCAGGCAGATAAGGCTGGGCAACTCCGTTCCCGTATATCTGATCAGGGCAGGCAGCCAGCCAGTAGCCAGGATTGACATCCTTTTCAGGGCAGGCTCATGGTGGCAGCCAAAACCACTTGTTGCATCTTCTGCAAACGCAATGCTGACAGAGGGCACGATATATCATACAGGGGAGGAAATTGCACAGAAAACCGATTATTTTGGCTCCTACATTAACACCCATATTGACCGGGATAATGCCTTTGTAAGCATCTATTCGCTGACAAAACACCTGGAGTCTTTACTGCCCCTGGCCGAGGAGATCATTAAGGTCCCCTCCTTCCCCGAAAGGGAACTTGAAACATTGCTTGAAAGAAAATTACAGAGTTATATGATTGAAAGAAACAGGGTCGGCACCATTGCCAGGGAGCAGTTTTCCTCTGCTCTTTACGGAAGTGATCATCCCTACGGCCAGATCCTGCAACCGGAACATTTTAAAAATGTCAGTAGCGAAGACCTGCATGCATTTCACAGGGATTTTTACAAAACCGGCAACTGTGCCGTTTTTATATCAGGAAGCTATGATGAGGACAGCATTGCAGGATTACTGGACAGGACCCTGGGAGGCACGGAGTGGCTGTCACACCCGGAAGCAGAAGAGAGCATGCCGCCACCGTTTCAAACTGAAAAAAGAAATTTACTGATATTAAAAAAAGATGCTGTCCAGTCCGCCCTTAGGATCGGCCGTCCACTGTTTAACCGGTCGCACCCTGATTTCCCCGGGATGATGGTGCTTAACAGTATTCTGGGTGGCCATTTCGGATCCCGTCTTATGCAGAACATACGTGAGAAGAGAGGATACACCTACGGTATCGGATCTGTACTTGCGGGTCTCAGGCACAGCGGATATATCGCGGTCATCTCTGAGGTGGGGGCCGGATACAGAAAGAATGCAGTTAAAGAGATATATAATGAACTTGACAGGCTCAGGAACAAGCCGGTGTCAAAAAAAGAGCTTGATCTGACAAAAAGCCTTATGCTGGGCGAAATCCTGAGTAGTTTCGATGGTCCATTTGCCTGGCTTGAAAGCATCAGGAACCTCGTTGAGCATGATCTTGACGACGGATTTATCGATATCCTCATTGAAACGATAACCGGAATATCAGCTTCCAGGTTGCAGGACCTTGCCGGCAAGTACCTGTTAACCGGCGACATGACCGAAGTTGTTGCAGGACAATAACATTGACTAATAACTCTCAATAAATCCGGATCACAGAACGTTCAATCTGCAGAATAATCTGTAATATATCTGTTGAGAAACGCCCCAAAATGATTAATTTTGTTAGTATAACAGGCACGGATTTTTGAGGTTGGTCAGGTTTAAGAGTTGCAGATGGCAGTAAAGATTCAAACAGAAGAGGAAGTAAGGGACATTGAAGCACGTTTCAAAGATCTGCTCGATCACTGCTCACATATTACCGATCAGGAAGACAGAAAGCTTATAAAAAAAGCTTTCCAGTTTGCCAACGGGGCACACCGGGATATGAGAAGGAAGTCGGGAGAACCCTATATTATCCATCCCATATCTGTAAGCAAGATAGTTGCCTATGAGATCGGGCTGGGTGCCAGTTCGGTTGTCTCGGCGCTCCTGCATGATGTTGTAGAAGATACCGAATACACCCTTGACGATATAAGTCTTAATTTCGGCAATAAGATAGCCGTGATAATTGACGGTCTGACCAAGATCGCCGGTGTATTTGACAAGAAGTCATCAATCCAGGTAGAGAATTTCAGAAAACTCCTTCTGACATTATCGGACGATGTACGGGTTATCCTGATCAAACTTGCAGACCGCCTTGATAATATGAGAACCCTTGATTCGCTTACGCGGAACAAGCAGTTAAAGGTGGCGGGTGAAACCAATTTTCTGTTTGCACCTCTTGCTCACAGGCTTGGTCTCTACACCATCAAGACCGAACTGGAAGATCTTGCCCTTAAATACCAGAATCCTGCCATTTACAGCGAAATAGCCCAGAAAATAAAGGACAGCGAGAAGAAAAGGCTGCTGTTCATCAACAAGTTCTCACTGCCAATCATTGAGAAGCTGAATGAACACAATATCAAGTTTGACATAAGCGGCAGGCCAAAATCCATAAATTCAATATTCTCCAAGATGGAGGCCAAGAAGGTCAAGTTCGAGGAGATATTTGACCTTTTTGCCATACGGATAGTTTTTGACCCAAATCCCAGTATACCTGAGAAGGTGCAGTGCTGGAACATATATTCACTGATAACCGACATTTATATGCCGAAGCCTGAGAGGATAAGGGACTGGGTGAGTACTCCAAAAGCAAACGGGTATGAAGCCCTTCACGGCACCGTAATGGGACCTAACGGCAAATGGGTGGAAGTTCAGATCCGGACCACCAGGATGAACGACATTGCCGAAAGGGGATTTGCAGCTCACTGGAAGTACAAGAACAACGGCCAGGGAGAATCTGAACTTGACAAATGGATAAAGAGGATCAGGGAGCTTCTCGACAATCCTGACACCGACGCGCTGGAGTTCATGGATGAGTTCAAGCTCAACCTGTTTTCATCGGAGATACTGGTTTTTACGCCAAAAGGTAAAATAATTACTCTCCCGAAAAATGCATCGGTCATTGACTTTGCTTACGAGATACATACTGAGGTAGGAAACAGGGCCATCGGAGCCAAAGTCAACCAGAAGCTGGTGCCGTTGAGCCACACCCTGTCGAGCGGTGACCAGGTTGAAGTTCTCACTTCCGATATACAACGTACGCAGCGTGAGTGGCTTGATTATGCAATCACCGCCCGTGCCAAGTCCAACATAAAAAGTGCTCTCAGGGCTGAGAACAGGATAAATATTGAAACAGGCAAAAAAATTCTTGAGGAGAGTCTCAGGGATATTAACCTGCATCCAAACTCAAGGATAATAAAAAAGCTGATCAACGGATATGAGGTGTCGGGCAAGGAGGATCTCTACCTTAAAATAGGAAGCGGAATAATCACCCTTGAGAACCTGAAAAAGGTCCTTAAAAAGAATACCCGCAGCAAATGGATCAGGTACTGGGAGCTGACATACAGCAAGAACCTGCAAAAAGGCCGGAAAATCGCCGAAAGCGATCAGAATACACCTGCTATTGATCTTGGCAAGCCACTTATTATCAGGGAGGGCGTTGATGAGCCCGGAAAAAATTACCGGATTGCCAAGTGCTGTAATCCAATTCCGGGTGATGAAATTGTAGGCTACAAAAGCCCGAATGAGACCATCATAATACATTCCGCGAAATGCCCCACGGCGACCAAGCTGATGTCAAGTCACGGTAATCTGATAGTGTCTGCGCGGTGGACCAGTCACAAGATACTCTCCTTCCTGGCCTGTATAAAAATACAGGGGATTGACAAGATAGGGATTGTCAATTCCATAACAAATGTGATCTCCCACGATCTTAATGCCAATATCAGGAAAATTAATGTCGAAACCCACGACGGTATCTTTGAAGGAACCATAGAACTCTACGTTCACGACACCAAGCACCTGAACAATCTTATCATGAATCTGTTTAAGATAAACGGGGTTATTTCCGTTAACAGGATTGAAGCCGGAAGAGAGTAATTTTTATTAAATCCGTCTAAACCTGACCACAATTACACTTTTTTTGCTATTTTTAAGATTATTTTAAATTAGACTATTTATGGGGTGCATCGATTCCAAAGATACTGTTAAAAAGCTTTTTACCGAATACCTTGAAAAGAAAGGTCACCGGAAAACACCCGAAAGGTATGCAATACTTGAAGAGATTTACAGCCATGAAGGACATTTTGATATTGAATCGCTCTATATCTCAATGAAAAACAAAAATTACAGGGTCAGCCGGGCTACCCTGTACAATACCATAGATCTTTTGCTGGAATGCAACCTTGTTATAAAGCACCAGTTCGGCAAGAACATTGCCCAATTTGAAAAAGCACATGAGTGCAAGCAGCACGACCACCTTATTGATACGAAGACCGGAGAGGTGATAGAGTTCTGCGACCCCCGTATACAGGAGATAATAAAGACCGCCTGCAAGCTTGCAAATTTTAAACCAACACACCATTCTCTTTACATATACGGCCAGCGGGAAGAAAATTAATTGACAATGCATAAAGTAGATGTTCTGCTGGGTCTCCAGTGGGGAGACGAGGGAAAAGGAAAAATAGTCGATGTTCTGGCTCCGGAATACGATGTTGTTGCCCGGTTCCAGGGTGGTCCCAACGCGGGACACTCACTTGAGTTCAGCGGCATCAAGCATATTCTTCACACAATACCTTCAGGGATTTTCCACGCCGGTAAGATAAACCTTGTAGGGAACGGAGTGGTAATTGACCCGGAAATATTCAAAAAAGAGATAGACTCACTTTTGAGCCTGGGGGTCAATGCGACCGGCAACCTGTTCATATCCAAAAAGGCCCATCTTATACTTCCTTCACATCGTCTTCTCGATGCTGCCTCTGAAGCTTTGAAAGGCAATTCAAAAATCGGATCCACACTCAAGGGTATCGGACCGGCCTATATGGATAAGACAGGACGTAACGGGCTCAGAATAGGCGACATAATGCTGCCCGACTTTAACGACAGATACAATTTTCTCAAAGAAAAGCACCGGACGATCCTGAAGCAATATGACTTTGGTGATAATCCGGAGAATTACGAAGAAGAGTGGTTCAGGGGGATTGAGAAGATAAGGGAGTTTCAATTAGTTGACAGTGAGTATTTTATCAATAAACTGCTTGCAGAAAACAAAAAGATCCTGGCAGAAGGTGCACAGGGTACACTACTGGACATCGATTTTGGATCCTATCCGTACGTTACATCTTCAAATACGGTATGTGCCGGTGCCTGTACCGGACTTGGCATTGCACCTTCAAAAACAGGTGAGGTTATAGGTGTCTTCAAGGCATACTGCACCCGCGTAGGAGGCGGCCCCTTCCCTACCGAACTGACAGATGAGACAGGAGACAGGCTAAGGGAGCAAGGCAAAGAATTCGGATCAACCACGGGCCGTCCAAGACGATGCGGCTGGCTGGACCTGCCGGCGCTGAAGTATTCTGTTATGATAAATGGTGTTACACAGCTTATGATCACAAAGGCTGATGTGCTGACAGGACTGGACTCTATCAGGATATGTACCGCATACAAGCATGAAGGCAAATTAACAGAAACCCTGCCCTTTGATATGGCAGGCAAAGTGGAGCCTGTATACCGGGAATTCAGCGGATGGAAAAAAGATATCTCTTCAATAAAGAACTGCGATGATCTTCCTGCTGAATTCAAAAGGTATATCAGCTATATTGAGGAAGAGACCAGGGTGCCCGTTACCATGATATCTCTGGGCCCCGACAGGACAGCTGCAGTCTTCCCCGGTAAGGAATAACTAATCAAAAAGTTGTGCACCCGCTATAAATTATTCGCTGGCCAAAACCTGCAGCATGCCGGTTTTAATCCATCTTGTTCGGTTCCTCCAGGCCGTAACCCGAGGTCCGGTCTTCACGCTTCAGGAGCCATGCAAAGATAAGTCCCACTACTCCCAGCATTGCAAGCATTACAAGGGCCTGGGTATAATCATAAACTGCAGCGCCGCCTGCTGCAAGAGTTTCTGACACCCCTGGATTGGTGTAATCCAGAACCAACCCTATCAGCCATGGAAAGACCATCAGGCCGATTGCCTGAATGGTAAACATGG
Organism: Bacteroidales bacterium; assembly: GCA_007132715.1. GTDB lineage: Bacteria > Bacteroidota > Bacteroidia > Bacteroidales > PUMT01 > PXAP01. Next base: position 2,172 of record SLOE01000120.1, on the reverse strand, counting down.
CACCATAGGCAGTCCCAATCTTGCTGGTTTCAACGATCTTGGTAACAGCAGGCCACATAGCAGCAGGCACCAGCGAAAAAGCAATCCCCAGAATGAACATGGGAATATAAGGGGTAATATTTGTGAATGCAAATGTAAGGTGAACGCCTACCACAAGCAGGCTGCCATAGACCATAAGTGAAGCAGACCTGCCACGGTAATCGCATATCCATGCAAATACCGGAGTGAACACCAGGGTTCCGAATGGCAATATTGATGAAATATCACCTGCCATCGTCGGGTCAACCCCAAATTTGTTTATCATCAGGTCGGGTGCATATTTCATAAAGGGGAAAACCGCAGAATAGAAGAGAACACAAAGCATGGAAATATAGATGAAGCTGCGGTTGGTCATCAGGCGTGCCAGATCGCTGAACCTGAACTCCTCGGTCGGATCAGTTTCCATTCTTTCAGCCACCCTGCGGTCAAACCTTATATCCCAGATCATGTAAACCAAAAAGGCAATAAGCCCGATCCCAAGCAACAGTGCACCGAACCAGATCGGCATAGTCCAGTTCTGCCAGAGTGGTGTCAGTTGGGATCCTTCAATTATCAGCCTCGGCGAAAGTACCATGGCAGCCCCCATACCCAGCCTGGCGATAGCGATGTTCAATCCGAGAGCCAATGCGATCTCCTTACCCTTGAACCACTTTACTATCACCTTTGAAATAACGACAATACTGGTCTCAGCACCCAGTCCGAAAAGGAAAAACCCAAGGGATGTGACTTTTAGTGCCGGCGAATAGGCCGTAAGGAATGAGTTCATGAAATCATACCCCCAACCTCCCTGGTTGAAATAGGGAGTGGCACCATAAGCAGTCACCACAGCACCGGCAAACTGGATAAATATAAAGGCAAAACCGGTAATTCTGATCCCGATCCTGTCCAGGATTATACCACCTATCACTGCCATCAGAAGAAAAACATTGGGAATGGAATATGCGGCCTGAAAGAAGCCGTACTCTGCCGAAGAGAACCCCAGCTCCCTCTCCATCAAAAACTTAAGGGGTGAAATAGCATCATAGAAGTAGTAATTAGTAGCCATCGTGAAACTCACCAGGAGCATTATACCCCATCTCAGCATAACTGAATCATTCAGCGCACTCTTGAAGTCTTCCATTTATCTTTTTTTTTGTAATTGCAACTGCAGAACCCGTCAAGCTTGAAACTGCACTCATAAGTCATCAGTAAATCATGACCGGGTTCCAATATAAAAACAAAGCCTGCTGGTTAACTAGTCAGCAGGCCTCAAAAATATAATAATTATCCGTCCCTGCAAAAAGGTGGATAACAGTACAGCCGGGAATATAACCCTGAAAGAAGGAATGAAGGTCTACAAATCCTTTATGTACATCCACACCAGATGTTCGCCCTCATTCCTGATTGAACGCCATTGGTTAACAGCTTCACGGTAGTTGTCGAGCGACCTGATCGTGACCAGGTGAAAATTGTTCTCAGACATGATAATTCTCGAGTCGTGCCCCTGGGCAAGTATCTTCTGGTGAAAATCCTGGGCGTAGACAGGGTTCCTGAATGCACCGACAATAAGGTGATAACGTTGCATGGCCCTGAGACGATCCGCTTCGGCCTGGACCTCAGCCGCCCTCCTGATGCTGTCGGCCCTCTCCTGCTCACGCCTGGCTTCCTCCTGCTGCCTTCTCAGAAGTTCAGCCCTGCGAATACTATCCTGGCGCTGCTGGTAGATCTCCATGGTATCTACTCTTTTTGCAAAAGGATTAACCCTCTGGACAAAATCGCAACCACTGATCAGCAGTGTAATTGCAAACAGAATAATGATAAGTTTTTGCATAATTTTCGGTTTATTTATTCAAAAGTATAGCAAAATTATCAATAGAAAAAATAATATTGCCAAAAATATTTAAGGGTCACACTGTTGCCCATTAACAAATTTGGGATTGAATATATTTTCTGACCCGGTTGCATAAATCCGGTCACCGGATTTTCATCCGTCTGTATGTCATTTTAAAATTTTAACCTGCAGTCGTAAACACTCCGCTTTGATATAAAATTTTTTTCATCTGTCCTGGCGTAATTTCAGATGATAAAAATTTGACTCCGTCGATTTTGCATGCAAGATTCGACTTTCATGGAATATTCAAATGATGCAAAATT
>SLOE01000151.1 GCA_007132715.1 Bacteroidales bacterium | reverse complement strand
TGTAGATGCAAATTTCCGGATATCGAAAATCAATTATTATATTGCTTGTGACAGCTTTGCACTCGCATGGCCTGATCGTTGGGGGACAGGAAACGATATTCATAGAAGGTGCCAAAGGGGTCGGAGTTATCGCCGGCAGGATAAGCGAATCAGACGCACGCCGGGATGCTATAAACCAGGCCAAAATTGAAGCACTGCGAAAAGCCGGTGTCACAGAACACCTTTCCTCTTATGAACTATTGTTCACAAGTGAATCAGACCACGACTATAGTGAGTTTTTCAGTTCCGATGTTCAGTCAGAGCTGCAGGGTGCTGTCCAGTATTACCAGATCGTTGATGAGCAGCGCAAACTCAATCCTTATTCAAATCTTTTTGAATATGAAGTAACAATAGACGCAACGGTCATTAAGTATACAACCCGGCCCGATCCTGCATTCATCACCAAAGTTAAAGGGATAAAGGGGGTCTACGACCGGGGTGAGACCCTGAGCTTTTCCGTTCATTCCACAAAGGACTGTTACCTCAGTATTTTCAATATAACTGACAATAACGCCTATCTGATGTACCCCAATCAATGGGAGGTACATCAGGAGATTGCAGCGGGTGAGACTAAGGAATTTCCTTTCGGGTTTGTTGAGTACTATCTTGACAACAGCTCCAGTGAGCCTGAGGTCAACAGGCTGATCTTTGTATTCACCAAAGAGCCGGTTTATTTTTTTCAATACGAGGATGAAGATCAATCAACTGATGCTGAAATAATTTTTTCATGGATATACAGTATTACTCCTGATATCAGGAGAGTTGACTATCATACTTTCGTGATAAGGTAATCATTAATTTTGTCATTATAAGTGGGATGTGATAGTGTAAAGCTAAAATTTTATAAACCTTAATTGATTATTATGAAAAGGATTACCAGTATTTTATTGATTGTGTTTTTTGCAGCCGGAGCGCTGCTTCTGACACATTGCAGATCCAAGCAGCAGGCTGCGCTTCCTGAAGGTGAAACCCGCGTGGTGGTACTTTGCAGCGGCCCCGAGTATTTTACCGATAATGAGTATTTCAGGGCTAACAGCCTGGGCGAAAGCACCAACCAGGCAAACTCAAGGAGAATGGCCCTGAGTAATGCAAGGGCCGAGCTTGCCGGACAGATCGAGGTAACGGTCAAGAGCGTTATTGACAACTACGTGCAGGATATAACGGTGGGCGACAGGTCTGAGTTCATGCAGCGTTATGAAGGTCTCAGCCGGGAGGTGATAGAGCAGAGGCTTGCAGGGACAAGGGTGATCTGTGAGGAACTGACGAGGACTGCTGACGGGACCTACAGGACATATTTAGCCATAGAGCTCAGCGGGAATGAAATCCTCAATGCCATGAACCAGCGGATATCAAATGACGACAGGCTAAGGCTGGACTATAACTATGAGAAGTTCAAGGAGACCTTCGACCAGGAGATGGAACAGATGAGGGAGGACAGGGGGTATTAGAACTCCACATCCCTCACACACCTTACTGACAAGCCTATTTGTTTGCGCAAGGCACTGGTGGCAACCGAACCGGTATTGTATCCCATTACCGTTGACCAGGAAAAGAATTCTCCCGCCTCGTCTGCAGTCCACCAGTACCCGTAACGTCCAAGGTATTCGTGGTAGCCCTGCAGGTTGCGCTGTCCCCCGGGAAGGGCCGAGAATTCAAAATCGTCAGTGCCCGGGAACAGGTCATCAAACTCCCATCTCGGATGTTCACTGGTGTCACATTCCCCCTGCAGAGGAGAACCTTCCTGACGGCATGACTTCAGATGATCGCCAACATTGCTGCTGTTTATGCCAGGGTAATTTTCAACAAGATATTCAATAGTCTCATCCCAGTCCCCTGCCGTTGAAACCCGCCAGCCTGTCGGGCACAGCATCTCCGTTTCAACGGCATACCAGTTGTAAAGAAGCCCGTACGCTTCGGCCATTTCTTTGTCTGATCCTATGCCGTCAACCAGGTCGTGGGGATAGATTGTATAGGCGCCGGCCAGTGTAAGGAACCAGTTATCATTATCAAGTCCGGTATTTATATCATCGCCGTTACGGTACCTTTTAACCCTGAGGTTTTCGGTCATCCACTCCCTGTTATTTATTATCGTGGTGTTGTACTGGTTCCCGTCAATATCGGTCATCGCCGTTCCGGTAGCCTCTTCGTGCAATGTGGTGAAGGTCGTCTCGTTCCCATAGCTTTCTCCAAGGCTGTTGACAGCGTATGCGCGGACGAAATATCTTGTCTCAGGCGTAAGCCCTTCCATCGTAAGGTGGTAAATGCCTTCTCCCGGACCAGCCGACATAAGCCCCTCATTTAACTCAATTGTAGGGTTATTGCCGGTGCTCCACACTATGCCCCTGTCAGTTACAGGCGAGCCGCCGTCGTCGATAAGGTATCCGCCGCTACTTGCGCTGCTGCTGCTGATATCTGAAGCCGGTATGGTGCTGATTTCAGGCAGCTCAACAGGATCATCCTTTTCGCAGCCTGCGAACAACAATGGCAATACGGTCAGGGTAAGTATGAGAATTGTTTTTATCGGGTTGATCAGTAGCTTGTTATGTGCCATGAGGTGTTTTTTTTGACTGGTCTGCTTATTGAACGAGAAAGGAACGTATTAATAAATAACGGTTTAAAAATAGCAAAGATTGCCATATTTTTACATCCTGTTTATTGGCTATCATGTCAGACATATGAAAATACTGATTCTTTGCACGGGCAACTCCTGCCGCAGCCAGATGGCCCACGGCTTTTGGGATTTATGCCGGTGAAATTGTGAAGATCGGACTTTTTTCATAACTTGGTGTGGTTTGTTGAATTAATCCCCCCACATCATGAGATCAAAAGCGCTTTTTATTTCACTGTTACTTTCTGCCATACCTATATTGATGTTTCCGGGCTGCACTCCCGATACATCGCAGGATGTCACTGCCTTTGCCAGTGATGACCGTATAACTGTAATGGTAGACGGCAAGGAGTTCACATCGTACCTTTTTGGCAGTGTTCACAAGTACCCGTTTTATTATCCGGTCACCGGGCCCCTTTCGGGGGAAACGGTCACTACGTGGGACCAGGAGCCATATCCCCACCACAGCTCTCTGTATGTAAGCCTTGACTGGGTCAGGAGTGAAAATGTGGAACGCGGCAATTACTGGCAGCCGCGCCACGAACTGGAGACCGGACAGGTGTTTTCGCGTAATCCGCAGATCGTTGAAAATGACGGTAAGGCCGTTGTCATTTCAGACCGCCTTGAATGGATAGTCCCTGCTACCGGGACACATCATTTTAATGAAGAACGGACTGTCAGGGTCTGGGCCCCGTCACCCGAAGTGAGGATAATGGATTTTGACTTTGAGTTTGAAGTCATGAAGGATCTTTCCGTCAGCCCCACCGGCCACTCCTTCTTCAGCGCCAGGATGAGGCCGGAGATCGCTGTGGGATGCACTGACCATGGTCCGGAGTGGGCACACCTGGGAACCGGAACAATAGTCGACTCTGAAGGCAACCGCGATGAGGCCGGCACCCGGGAAAAAGCGGGCGACTGGGCCGCCTTTTACGGAGATAACGGTGGGTTTATTGAGGGACTGGCAATTATCCAGCACCCGGGGAACTCCTATTACCCGGGCTTATGGGTTACGCGGGATTACGGCTTTTTCTCTCCATCGTCCTTCTGCTTCAATGAGGAGCCGGTAGAGATGCAGGCCGGACAAACTCTCTCTTTCAGCTACCGGGTGGTGGTATTTGCCGGCGATCATGAGGAGGCCCGGATTGAATACTGGTATAGAGACTTTATTGGTTCAGACTGATAGTTCAAATTCTAAAACTACCGATTATGCAAGCTTCAAAAAAGCAAAAGAATATTGCCGGGCCTGGCCCTGGTAATAAATCTGCCGGCGGCGGATGCTGTTCAATGCCCGGACGACGTAAATTTATTGAAAACCTTGGTTTCGCGGGAGGGGTGATCATGGCGTTGGGTGCTGGCGGCAGTACCCTGGCAGCCTGCAGCCATGAACGAAAACCCCGCACAGACGCGGAACTGTTCGGGTGGAGTGCCGGGAAGGTTATGTCAGCCCCGTTGCTCCCGGGAGATACAGGTAAAAAACCGGTTATCAGCGTTGGGTTCTCACGGGCACGAGATGAGTATTATATGGGCTGGCCCGGGGCTGCCTATGATACAAAGGGCAGTCAGGCCCTGTATACTGAAACACTTCAGAAATCTGCCGCTGAACTTGGAGTGGTTCTTGATATAGAGCACGAACCCCTTCGTGACAATGACCATTCTGAGAGATTTCTGAAAAAGACACTGGCAGAAAATGCCGACGGTGCGCTGCTGGTGGTAATGAACCTGAATGACGGGTGGCCCATGGTTAGTCATTTTGTAGATGGGCGGGGCACCCTGCCGGTCGTGATCTTTTCCCCTCTTGGTACACAGTTTACACCATTTCTCCAGCCCTACCGGGAAATACCAAACTGCTTCCTCGGATCCACAGAGGATGTAGGTTGGCTGGATTCAGCCCTTCGCATGCTGAAGGTTGTGTGGCAAATGGATAATACCCGTATAGCATGTGTCCACCGGAACGAAGACAGGACAGAGAAGCTTGCTGCGGTAGGTACCACACTTGTACACATGCCGCTTGACCGGTTTGCCGCAGCCTATGATGCAACAGCAGGTTCGGCTGAGGCAGAGGCCATCGCAAAACACTATCTTGAAAATGCTGCCGAGGTTGTCGAGCCGTCAAGGCAGGAGGTGATTGATGCAGCCCGCACATATGTTGCCAACAGGCGACTGATGGAGGAGACCGGCTGCCATGCTGTGACTATGGATTGTCTCGGACTGATAACCACAAAGCGAACGCCGCCCCCGTGCATGGCCTACCTGCAATTGCTCAATGAAAGAACATGCGGGTGCTGCGAGGCGGATGTTACCGCTGCACTGTCGCTGATGCTTTCCAGCTACCTGTTCGGGAAGCCTGCATTCCTTCATAATCCCACCCCGAATACCGTGCGGAATAATTATGGTGGAGCCCATTGCACGGCTCCCACGCTGATGGAGGGGTTCGACGGTCCTTCGTCAGCCTGCATTCTGAGGAACCATCATGAATCTGACTGGGGAGTTGCCCCCCAGGTACTGCTAAAGGAGAATCAGCCTGCCACGGTAATGAAGTTCATTACTCCCGACAGACTTATGGCTGCCACGGGTACGATACTATATAATATTGACACCAGGCCGGATGATGGCATCGGTGGATGCCGCACCAGTTTCCAGATGGCCATGGATGATGTTGCTGATGTCAGGGACATCAGGGGGCATCACAACGTGCTTGTTTACGGAAAGTACCTGAACGAGCTGAGAGCATGGGGCCAGCTGAGCGGTGTCATGACCGAGCATTTAACCGGGGGACGGCTTTAAGCGGCTGCGCCCGCTTTGTCAGCCCGGATGCTGCCGGTCTGTGCAGCACTTTCCCCGGGAATGTCTGGGGCACCGGGGAATGTTTGGGGCACATTGTTTATCAGCCCGGATGCTGCCAGTCAGCGCGGTATTCTCTCCTGAGCATGGCCGCGGCCGCCGGGTTGTCTGTTACGGTCTGCCTGGTATTATCCCACTTCACGATGCTGTTGGTGTAAAAGGCTATGGCCGCCAACTGCACCGCTGTCGAAGAGGCAAAACCATCCTGAACCGTACAGGTTATCCTGCGCGGATCCTTATGCTTCACCGCATTGAGGAAGTCCGCCATATGATTATCCTGCATTCCCACTTCCGTACGGAAGGTCACGTCATAACGCTCTGCATCCCTTCCCGGAGGCATGATAACGAGCCTGTTGTCTGACACGAAGATGGTCGCCTTGTCGCCGTGGAAGAAAATCCCGTTGTTGAATTCAGGGTTGAGGTCGCCTGTGCCCCACATACGGTGATGCCATACCACTGGTGCTTTTGAGAATGCCATATTGGCCGTGAGGGTGTCTGGAGTGGTTATCTGTCCCTGCAGCGCATAGGTTCCCCCTGTAGCTTTATATTCCGTGGGTATGCCCTCATCCATTATCATCCTGATGGTATCGATATGGTGTATGCCCCAGTCTACCAGGTGCCCGTTGCCGTACTCCCTTTCAAGCCGCCAGTTGAAGTGGCCGATGCTGGGCCTGTAGGGCAGCATGGGTGCCGGACCGCACCACTCGTGCCAGTCGAGCGACTCAGGCGGGTCCTGTATGGCGGTGTCGCCCGGATTGGCCTGGTAGTGGATCTGTGCCACTATCTGGTGTATATCGCCTGCCCTTCCTTCGGCAATAAGTCTTTTTGCATTCCTGAAAGCTTCGCTTTGCCTGCGCTGGAATCCTATCTGAACAATGTTACCCGCCTTTTCAGCTGCACGCATCATGGCCAGCCCTTCCATAACATCGTAGGAGAGGGGCTTTTCGCAGAAAATGTCCAGGCCTTTTTCACAGGCAGCAATAAACTGCAGTGCATGCCACTGCGGCGGCGAGGCAATAAAGACAGCCTCAAGCTCTTTCATATCGAGAAGATCCTGGTAGTATTTGAAGGTTTTGGGTTTGCTGCCCTGGAGCTGCTCAAGTTTTTCTGCGCTTTCACTTAGGTGATCGCTGTCAACATCGCAAACTCCCACAATTTCCAGTCCACCGACCCTTAGCGCTGCCTCGCTGATGACCATGCCGTACCAGCCGGCCCCTATCAGTCCGACCTTCAGCTTGCGTTCTGCAGCAAATCCAGAAATATAGAAAGGTGAAGTGATGGCAGCCGTTCCCAGCGCCGATTTTTTGATAAAGCTTCTTCTGTCCATTTTATAAGGGTTTAGGTTCAAGATCGATTTTTGGAGAAATAAAAATATAAAATCTTTTTTAGGTTTTGGTCTATGCTGGCATCCTGGATATTATGGGCCTGTCCAGGGGCCGGTATTCTCGTTTTCAGTTGCTGACCTGACTGTTCACCGTAACTTCGGTAAGAATGTACCAGTTGTTGGCATCCTTGCCCTCTATGGCAAGCTGGATAGCTGGTCGTCCGGTATGCATATCAAGCAGTGCCACGGCAAGGTGATACCTTCCCGGCCGGGTACCCGGTGGAATTTTTAGGTCCAGGTCCAGTCTGTGATTGCCCGGCAACCAACTCCTCAGGTCTGTATTGTATGAAGGGTCGTTCAGAATAATGCTCTGCCGGCGGTTAATGTCTATTATTTTGAAACTTACCAGGTAATTCCTGTAAACCGGTGCCACGCCGATATTGCCCCATTCACTCTCAACCTTCAGGGTTTCCCCTGCAGTCACCTGATCAGGTATGGTTAGGTAGTTGATAACAAACCTGTAGCCCATTTTCTTCATGAACTTTTTAGCAGCACTCCACCACCTGGGCGGCACAGGCGATGATTTATTATTGAACACCGAGACACGCCATCGCAGTGCTTCATTGAAGATGTGCTCAATATCGTATCCGCTGTCGGCCCATACCTGCATCACCCCGCACGATTCGAAATGAACGGGTGCATATTTCCATGCATCACCGGCACCTGCTTCGTCAATGTATTGCTGATATGCGTCACTCATATGGTTCCAGTGGGGAGAGAACCTGCCCAGGTCCCCCAGGCAGTCAGCCCTCCACCCGGTTCCGTTCTCAATGGCATAGGCCAGTTCATCTCCGCCTCCTATCAGCATCAGCAGGGGAGTTTCGGTAAAGCTCTCCAGGAAGATGTCAACCAGTGCCCTCCTTATTTCGGGCTCAACTACCGGTTGCGGCTCGACAAAAGAAAAGTGCCACTCACCCCAGTGTCCCACCGAACGCATATCGACATGATCAATATCGGGATGCCCGTCGTATTTTTCCCCCATTTTCCTTACAAGTCGCCTGAAATACTCCAGGTACAACGGGTCGTTATGGTCGGGCATCCAGCTTCTGCCTCCCTGTTCCGGCACATAATCAAATCCCCTGGCTCCCATATCCCTGTACCATTGAGGAGGGCCGCCGTTTACCGGCATTATTGCCAATCCCACCCGTTGGCCGCGCGATCTTGCAACCTCGATTATGTAGTCAATCCTGCCCCAGTCATAAACGCCGTTTTCCGGCTCGACATCCGACCAGTAGAGGCGCCAGTAGGCAACCGTGGACTTCGGGTGCCCCTCAATGTTGCCGTCAAAGGAATTCATCGTGGTAAAGCCCATGCCCGGGTTGTACAGCACATCGTCAATCGTTTTCGGCCTGACGGTATTCCTGCCGGGGCTGCCTTCGAAACCTGTCTGGGCGCCTGCTTCGGTACTAAGCAGCAGCAGAAGGAGGGCCAGGAAGATTTTGCGGATTGCATATGAGAGGAATTGGTTTTTTGCTGAAGCGGTTGTCATTGCAGTGAATTTTTGATGTTCTGGTTAATTATCTCCCATGCCCTTTCCACGTCGGCCATGGTGGTGGTGCGCTGGCCCACTGAAAGCCTGATGGTGTAGCGGCCCGACAGCAGCGTGTGGGTAAGGAATACCTCCCCTGTCTCGTTTATCAGCTTCAGCAGCTCCCGGTTGATGTGGTCCAGGTCCTTGCCGGGTGTATTGCCATCGTTCCAGCGGAAGCACACAAGGCTGGTGGTGACGGGGGCCAGCAGTTCGAACCTGTCTGATCCGCTAACCTGTGAAGCAAACCATCTGGCCATCTCAATATGGCTGCGAACTATCTCCTTCAGCCCTTCTACCCCGTAATGGCGGATAACAAACCAGAGCTTCAGCGCCCTGAACCGCCGGCCAAGCTGTATGCCCCAGTCCCTGTAGTTGTTGACCTGGGCATCTTTGCTTGTTTTCAGGTATTCGGGGTTGATGGACATTGCTTTAATCAGAAGCGCGGGGTCACGCACAAAATAGGCTGAGCAGTCAAAGTTGGTCATCATCCATTTATGGGGGTTGAAAACCAGTGAATCAACATATTCAGCTCCCTTCATCAGGTCCCTTTTCTCTTCGAGTATTGCTGCAGTGCCGGCCATGGCGGCATCGACGTGCAGCCAAACGCCATGTTTTTTGCATACAGCGCCAATCTCATCAACCGGGTCGATGGCCGTTGATGAGGTGGTGCCGACAGTAGCGATTACACAGGCAGGACTGAACCCTCTTTCAATGTCATTCTTTATGGCTTCCTCCAGCTTGTCGGGCCTCATGGCATAATTTTCATCAGTTTCTATATAGATGAGGTTTCTCCGCCCGAATCCCGCCATCCTGACACCCTTCTCAATGCTTGAGTGTGCTTCGGCCGATGCATAAACCCTGAGGGCCGGACCTTCAGCAGTCCCTTCGCCGGACCTGTTTCCGATCCCGGTCGGAGTCGCTTTGCCGGTGCCTGCTTCCTGTTCTTCACGACTTTCCGGGAATCCGTACAGTCCTGTTTCATTACAGGAATACCCGGTGGAGACCTCGCGGGCGGTGAGCAATGCAGTGAGCGTTGCAGTCGATGCCGTATCCTGGATTACTCCCTTCATCCCTGCGGGAAGGCCTGTCATCTGCCGCAGCCAGTCCGTTACCACCTCCTCAAGTTCGGTTGCAGCCGGTGAGGTTTCCCACGACATGCACTGGGCACCGAGCCCGGCCGTAAGCATTTCGCCCAGGACCGATGCCGGACTGTTGTTTGCGGGGAAGTAGGCAAACCAGCCCGGATGCTGCCAGTGGGTCATCCCCGGAAGGATAATATCCCTGAAATCTTTCAGAATAACTTCCATCTCCTCGCCCCCGGCAGGCGGTTCCTTGGGCAGTTTCGACATTATATCGCCAGGTCTGGCCCGGGACCTTACCGGGTAGTGCCTGACACTTTCAAAATAATCGGCAATCCAGTCGACTATTTCATGTCCGTGTTTTCTGAAAGTATTCTTATCCATATTTGTGGTTCCCTATTCTTAGTTTAATTTTGTACCAGGAGGTAAAGACAGGGTATGCGATTTTTAACTAAATTGGCTGCAATATCCGGTTAAAAGTAATAAAAAAACCCTCAGATAATAATATTCCTGTAATATGAGACGAACTGTAATCCTGCTGACAATTGTATTGCTGGTTTCATGCCAGGAACGAAGGCATCCTGATGCCCAGGATGATTTGATCATCAGCGCCCTGAATGTAACTGCCACGGCTGGAGATTCTATTTTCTATGACAAGGTGATGAAGCAGTTGCAGGAGGATGCCGGTCCGGATACGGATGTCGGCCAACGTATGACACTGGCAGCACGTTTGTTTCTCGGAACACCCTATGTTGCCTTAACTCTTGAGGTAGAGGGCGACGAGCACCTGGTTGTTAATTTGCTGGGAGTGGACTGTACAACATTTGTTGAATATGTAACTGCCATGGTGCTCTGTTCAACTGGTGATCAGCAGGGTTCAGCGGGTGGCCGGAATGATACAGCCGGTAATCAACAGGGCTCAGCGGGTGATCAACAGGGTTTTACTGATGATCTGCATGGCTTCAACTGTTTTGTTTGGCAGCTCGCCGAACTCAGGTACCGGGGCGGCATAATAGATGGCTATCCCTCCCGGCTGCATTATTTCACTGAATGGTTAAAGGACAATGAAAACAAGGGCTACATTGATATTGTCAGTGATGATGCCGGCAACAGGAGGCTGGATACCAGCGTGGGATTCATGACTGCCAACCCCGGTTCCTACAGGCAGCTGGAGGAGGATTCCTCCCTGGTTGATGTGATGGCTGGAATAGAGGAGATGATCTCTGCATTTGACATGAGGTATATTTCAAAGGACCAGATTGATGACATGGCGCCACTGATCAGGGATGGTGATATTATCGCCTTTGTTTCAGATATAGAGGGGCTTGATGTTTCGCATACCGGACTGGCATTGTTTGTGGATGAAAGACTTCACTTTCTTCATGCATCATCCCGGTCGCAGGAGGTTGAAATAACTCCGGTGCCGTTATCGGAATATCTTGCCGGCAGCAGACTGATCCCCGGGATACTAGTTGCCAGGGTAAAACAGCCAGTCCGGATGCCCTATTAAAACAAATTGAACAACCTTGACATTTCTGATGCGAATTAATCAAAATAATTGATAATTTGCGTTGGTTCTTACAAAGGCACAATACTCCAAAAATTAAATGGTTCGAAGCAGAAAAGCGATAATTGCCGGTGCAGGAATTGGTGGCATCACTACAGCGATATTCCTTGCAAAGGCCGGTTATGAAGTGGAGATCTTTGAGAAGAACCTCTTCCCGGGTGGCCGCTGTGGGCAGATTACAAGGGATGGTTTCCGGTTCGATACAGGGGCAACCATGATGCTTATGCCGGAGGTTTACAGGGATGTTTTCAGGTCTATGGGACTCGAAATGGAGGAGGAGCTTGATGTCGGGACTATGAATGAGCTGTATACCCTGTGCTTTGATGACGGCAGCCGGCTCGATTTTACAGTCGACCATGAATACCTTGGCGAGCAGCTTGAAAAGTTTGAGAAAGGCAGTTCGGTAAGGGCGAAGGAGTACATAAGGGAGGGGTATGAGCTATACCGGCTGGGCTTCGGCAGGCTGCTGGGCCGCAACTTTTACAACCTGTTTGATTTCATCAACCTGCGTAATGCCCTGTTGCTGCTGAAGCTGAAAGTATTCACCACGCACAGCCGTTACACACGGCGCTTTTTCAGGGACCCCAGGCTCCAGATGGCATTCACTTTCCAGAATATTTACGTGGGGCAGAGTCCCTTTTCTGCACCTGCGCTTTTCTCGATGATACCGGCGGCCGAGCTTACCGAAGGCACACTTTTTCCCAGGGGAGGAATGTATACGCTGACTGAAAGGCTGCTCAAAATAGCAGAGAGGCATGGTGTACGGGTCCATACCGGCAGGCCGGTAACAGCTATTATAACTGGAAAGGACAGGGCCAGGGGGTTTGCATTTACGGATGGCACCACTGCTGAAGCCGACATTGTCATTGCCAACGCCGACCTTCCCTATGTTTACCGTGAACTGCTGCCCCGCTCATTCAAATCGCGCCGGCTCGAAAAGATGAAATATTCCTGCTCGGCGATGCTTTTCCATTGGGGGGTTGACAAGGTATACCCGCAACTTTCACACCACACGATATTCCTGTCTGACAGCTTCAGGGAGGGTTTGCAGAGCATCTTCAGAGACAGGACAGTGGGCAGTGACCCCTGTTTTTATGTCCATGCACCAGTGCGCACTGATCCATCTGCAGCCCCTGATGGATGCGATTCGCTGTCGGTAATGGTGGGTGTCGGGCATGTGGATTCCTCAAACCGGGATAAATGGCAGGAGCTGCAGCAGCAGGTCAGGCAGTCGGTCATCAACAAACTTAAGTCCGCCGGCATGGCCGACATTGAAAGAAATATCCGCTTTGAGATCGTATGCGACCCGGTTAACTGGGAATCATCTGTGAACATCAGCAGGGGGTCGGTCTTCGGGAGCATCGGGCATAACATATTTCAGATGGGCTATTTCAGGCCGCACAACAGGGATGCGAAATACAGGAACCTCTATTTTACAGGAGGCAGCACACATCCGGGCAATGGGATACCAATGGTGCTTCTCTCGGCCAGACTGGTTTCGGAGCGCATATTAAAAGAATTTGCTGATTAAAATAATCAGGCAGGATGAGCAATGACCAAAAGACAGCAGAAGAGATTTTCCTTTCGATAGATTTCGAGAGGATAATTGATCATCCGAACATCCTTATCTCGGCGGCCTTCTGGGAGCCTGAGCGATACAGGGCTGCAAGGGTGTGCTACAAAATACTTAGGCAGATAGACGACATGGTTGATGATCACAAGGCAGCTCATGGTGGTGTATCGGAGACCGACAGGCAGCAGCTTACAGCCGGGGTAGAGAGGTGGTTGGCGTTATGCATGGATCACGGACTTGATGACCAGGCATGCATGGAGTTGTCGGAGACAATAGAAAAGTTCCGTATCCCACTCTGGCCACTTGAGGATTTTGCCAGGTCAATGATTTACGACATTAATAATGAAGGCTTCAAAACGCTTGAAGATTTTATCACTTATTCCAACGGTGCTTCCGTTGCCCCCGCGGGCATTTTCGTCCATCTGTGCGGATTGCGTAGAAACGGGATGGAGTATCTTCTCCCGGAGTTTGATGTCCGCGATGCAGCAACACCCTGCGCGCTTTTCAGTTACATTGTTCATATAATAAGGGATTTCAGGAAGGACCAGCTCAATAACCTGAATTACTTTGCAGGTGATATGATGGAAAAGCGCGGACTTACAACGGCTGACCTGCGAAGGATGGCAGAGGGAGAGCCTCTTTCTGACGGCTTCAGGTCAATGATAGCCGATTATATGGAGGTGGCGGACAGCTACCGCATCAGGACCCTTGAAGTGATCAGGGAGATCAGTCCGAAGCTGGGTATAAGGCACCGTCTAAGCCTGGAGATCATTTTTAATCTCTATCTCATGGTTTTTGAGAGGATTGATCAGGCAAACGGCAGCTTTACAGCAGAAGAGCTCGTCCCGGCACCAGCCGACACCTGGCAGAGGGTAAGAGAGGTGATAGACCGGTTTTTTAGCCGTGAGCACAAGTATTAACTTGCTGAAAGCGTTAAGACTGGTAATACCTCAGCAATGGCAGCAGATCCGGCAACAGGCTGGCCACAATTG
>SLOE01000091.1 GCA_007132715.1 Bacteroidales bacterium | reverse complement strand
GAAAGGGTGAGGGCAAGGAACGGCAAGCTGCAGTTTACCGTGCCGGCACTCCCGGAGCCCCATCCCGACGTGGCATTCAGGATAGTAAAGGATTAATCTGACCGTTTCGCGGGCATTTCTCCGAAGAGCAATGAAAGTGTTTGTCAACGATACCGGAATAGACCTTTTCGAAGGGGCAACCGTCAGGGATGCCCTGAACAAATATTTCGCATCGGTGTTAAAGAGGGGGGAAAAAGACTCCGGCAGTCGCACCGGTATAATTGTATACGATCAGCATGGCAACAGGGTGATGACCGACGGCAGCCTTTCGGAGGATGAACGCATTTATTTTGACCCTGGCACATAAATATGAAAAATGAAGCGGATGTTTCCCGCGTATAAAACTATAAAAGACCGATGAACGTGAATATATACAGGAAGATCATCCTGCTGCTTGTGGCAGGGATCTTTATTTTTTCCGGCTGCGACGAGCGGGAGACACGGGTGGTTATTTTCCACACCAACGACAGCCATTCGCAGCTTGACCATTTCCCGGCACTTGCATGGCTGGTGAATAATGAACGGGAAAAGGAAGAGCATGTGTTTCTTGTCAGTGCCGGCGACATTTTTTCTGGCAATCCGATGGTCGACTATTACGATCCGAAAGGGTACCCGAAGATAGACCTAATGAACCGGGCCGGTTACAATGTAAACACTTTGGGGAACCATGAGTTCGATTACGGACTTGAGGTGCTGGCCGACAGGATGGAGCAGGCAGACTTTCCCTTTATACTTGCCAATCTAAATACAGCTGGATCATCCCTTGCACAGCCCGATGCATTCGCCATACTGAGGGCCGGCAGGCACAGGATCGCGTTTCTCGGTCTTGTTCAGCTCAACAGTCAGGGGATACCTTCCGCCCATCCCGACAACATGACCGGGATAGAGTTCTTCCCTCCGGTTGAGACGGCGGGGGAATATGAATACCTTACCGCCAGGGCTGATGCCGTTATCGGACTGACGCATCACGGGTTTGTTTCCGATACCATCATGGCTTCCCGGTATCCATGGTTTGATGTGATAATTGGCGGTCACAGCCACACCCTTACTCTTGAACCTGAGGAGTATAACGGGGTTCTGGTCACGCAGGCAGGATCAAATATGCAGTATATAGGCAAGGTGACGCTGGTCTTCAGGGGCAGGGAACTTGTTGAAAAGAGCGCCGTGATGATACGGACTTCCGGAATTGAAGGCGCTGACCCTGAAATAGCTGCCCTGGTTGAGATGTACAACGACAATCCTGCACTTAACAGGGTCATCGGCAGGCTGGCAGAACCCCTTAAAAACAAGGATGAGCTGGGGATATTCATAACCGAGACTTACCGTAAATACGGTAATTTTGACTTTGCATTCCAGAATTACGGGGGCATAAGGGTGAACAGCATGAAGGGAGACGTAAGGGTGAGGGACATATTCAGGATGGACCCTTTCGGTAACGAACTGGTGGGGATGGACCTGAGCTACCCTGAGCTCAAGAGGCTTATAGGCAACAGCCTCTCTTCCCGCAATTCCCCCTCGGTCCAGATAGCAGGCGGCACCATCGAGGTGCACCTGGCAGCAGACAGAACCGTTAGTGATGTAAAGATCTTTGATCTCTCGGGCCTTGAGCTTGCAGCGGAAAGGAAATACAGCGTTGCAATGCCCTCCTACATGGCCAGTGCCTTTGATTTTGAGAGAGAGGACCAGGGCACGGGAATGGGAATAATAACTGCCGCAGTACTTATAGAACACATTGAAAAGAACCCCGACATAGGGATCACATACAGTACCAGGAGCAGGATAGTTCAAAACTGACAGACCCGAAATCATCATGACCGAAAAAGTGATCACAACCTACCTCGAGCTTACTGATAAGGACAGGTTCAACCCCAAAGATGGATACCTTGAGAAGCTTGATATAAGAGAAGTCAGCCCCGAACCTTACCTGAACGCTGTCCTGTTTGCTGGTGTCGGAATGCCCTGGCGATGGTACAGCAGGCTGGGATGGACCATGGACGAGTGGGAGACCCATTTTGCAGATCATGATGTGGCAACATACCTGTGCTTCAGCGACAGCAACCTGGTCGGTTACTATGAGCTTGAATTTGACGGTGTTTCATCGGCAGAGATCAGGTTTCTGGGACTGTTTCCCCAGCATATGGGGAAAGGGCTCGGTGGCATGATGCTCTCCCATGCAGTCCGCGGCGCCCGTGAAAAAGGTGTATCGCGGGTATGGCTTCACACCTGCACCAAAGATGCTGATGCAGCACTGGCCAATTACATAGCCCGCGGTTTCAGGGTTTTTAAAACAAAGGAGGCTGATGAGGACCTGCCCGGTAAGGAGGAGATGATAAATCGTATGAACCAGTTCATCGGCAGTTATATTGATCGTTTCGGCACCGGAAGGTAAAAATTGCCCGACAACTCTCAGGTTTCCATTTTTTTTCTACCTTAGCAATCAAACAGCTAAATAAAAGTCTATGTTTGATTACAGGGTACGTGATCCGGCTGAAGTGGTCAGAAAACAGGCAGATGATCTGCTTGTTGGCTACGATTTCACCATGATCCTGCGCGATCTACCCAACATTATTATCATACTGAACCGGAACAGGCAGATTGTTTATATGAACAAGACCTTCTCGCGCATCCTGAAGCGGGATGAAGAAACAGGCAGCCCCGGGATGAGGCCCGGAGAGTGCATTCTGTGCATTCACGCTGTCAATGCCGAATATGGTTGCGGGAGTACTGATTTTTGCAAGGTGTGCGGATTTGCCAATGCAATAACCCGGAGCGAGAAGGGTGATGTTTCCGCCGGCGAATGCAATATCACTCTCGACAAGGGTGAAACGATGAGCCTTAGTGTATATACCAGGCCGTTCAGGCACAACGGGCAGGATTATATCTTTGCCTACCTTCAGGATATAAGTGACCAGAAAACCCGCGAGCTTCTTGAGAACATTTTTCTTCACGATATAAACAATTCAATTTCTGTACTTAACGGGTTGAGTGAGCTTTTCGACGATCTGCCTCCGGGGGAGGTGCGATCTATGATAAACGAGCTTTCAAACAGGCTTACAGATGAAATACAGTCATACCGGCTCATAAACGATGCTGAGAACCACACCCTTTCTGTAAAGGTTTCGAAAGTGAGTATTGACGATCTTATAAGCGGTGTTATCAATACTCTCCTTGCCACCAGCAAGATGCGGAACAGGAAAATTAAATATGAAAAGTCAGGTGTTGAGATATATACTGACGAAACCCTGTTGAGAAGGGTGCTGATCAATGCGGTCAAAAATGCCCTTGAGGCCAGCGACGATACACAGGAGGTGGTTGTTTCTACCGGACCGGCTGCAGATGACCCGTTGTCGGCAGAGATAAATGTAAAGAGCATTCCCCTTATTCCCGACGATATTCAGCTTCAGCTTTTCCAGCGGTCATTCTCAACAAAGGGGGCCGGCAGGGGCTGGGGAACCTACAGTATAAGGCTGCTTACGGAGAGTTACCTCCGGGGCAGGGTGAGCTTCCGCTCAGACCGGGAAACAGGTACAGTTTTTACCATAGCAATTCCCTCGCTAAATTCACACTGATTAACAATAAAACTACAATCGCAAGATGGCAG
>SLOE01000152.1 GCA_007132715.1 Bacteroidales bacterium | reverse complement strand
GAAACAGCTTGTCGGCCCCCCAGGGGATGTCAACAAGCCTGTCGTGCTCACCCGCGGCAGTGGCCTGCCCGTGACCCACAACAAGGGAGAACATGCCAAACGGATCGGTATGGGCCTGGTGGGTCTCCTGGTAGAGAACCGCGCCCGAGGCCGAGCCGCCCAAAACAGAGAACCTGACATCGAACTGCTTGTCGGGTATCACATTCCAGCTTGCATCTGTGCCGACAACAGGGTTGCCCGTCTCATCGAGGGCAATGGCCTGGTAATTGATGCCATCGGCAACCTGGGTATAGGAGCTGAAATGGCAAATTACCAGAAGGCTGAGGGTAAAAAATAGTGATTTCATAAATACAGAGTTAATTTCCATTCATCAAAATAACGAATGCAGTATTGAATTTCTATTTTTTTCTACTTTGATTATAAACAGTAGAGGCCTTATGAAGATAGTTTATGCGAAGGTTTTCACAGAAATTTCTTCACGGAATAAAAATAAGATAAAATACAACACGAAGAAATAATAATGCCTGATATTTTGGCAAAAGAGCAGAAATTGGCCATGAATGGCAACCTGGGTTTAAGGAAGTGGGATAACCTGTTTTTTCAATTCGGTTGCCGGCCAGGGAGAGTGCAGATTGTCAGGATATGGTCGGATGTTTCTAAATGTCCAGCAAAACGTTCATGGGATCGGATCCACCTGAAAGCATCATGAGGGGGTTTTCTATTATCTCTTTGATACGGACAAGAAAGCCGACGGAATCGCGTCCGTCAATTATCCGGTGATCGTATGAGAGGGCAATGAACATCATGGGTCTTATCTCTACTTTGCCATTTACTGCAACGGGCCTGTTAGCTATGTTGTGCATTCCCAGTATGCCGGACTGCGGTGGGTTGAGTATGGGGGTTGACAGAAGTGATCCGAACACCCCGCCGTTGGTTATGGTGAATGTACCCCCTGTCATGTCGTCAATCGAGATCCTGTTTTTCCTGGCCTTATCTGCCAGCCCCAGTATCTCCTTCTCTATCTCTGCCAGTGTCATGGTACCTGCATTCCTGATAACGGGCACCATCAGCCCCTTTTCCGTCTGCACGGCAATTCCTATATCATGGTAATTGGGGGTTACCATGTCCTCTCCGTCTATGAATGAGTTGACACTCGGATAGGCATCAAGGGCAAGGGTGGCAGCTTTTACAAAGAAAGACATGAAACCAAGCTTAACTCCGTGTTTTTCAGTGAAGGCAGATTGATTTTTCTTCCTGATATCTATGATATGGCTCATATCCACCTCGTTGAAGGTGGTGAGCATGGCGGTTTGGTTCTTAACGGCAACAAGTCGCTCACTTAGTTTTCGCCTCAGCATTGACATTCTCTGCCTGCCGGCATCTCTGGCCGGCTTTTCACCTCTTGCCGGCCCCTCACCGGCAGATGGTCTGTCACCGTCGTCAGTGAAAGTGATTTGGGCCGGGGCCTTTTTATCTTTCATCCCTGCAACCAGAGCCACATCCTCCCTGGATATCCTTGCGAGGCCATCGATCACGTCGTCAATTGTCAGTCCTTCCTTCTCCATAAGTTTTCTGGCAAGAGGAGATACTTTAAATGTGTCCGCCGTCCGGCTGCCGTGATCTTTCCCGGCTGGCTCCCTGCCGGTATCCTCTGCTTCAATTTCTTTGTCAGCCTGTGAGGCATTTTCATCAGGCCGGCCGGCAGTTTTTTCACCAGAAGGCACAGAGCCTTTTCCGCTGCTGTCAGTAACAGCAGCAGTTCCTTTTCCGGTTGATTTTTCCCCGGCTGCAACCTCTTTTTTGCCCGGGGTTTTCTTACCTGATCCATTCGCAGCACCTTCGGTATCAATGGTGCAGGCTACCGAACCAACTGAAACAGCAGAACCGGTCTCTGCCTTGATGGTAATGATTCCACTCTCTTCGGCAAGCAGGGGAAGCGTAGCCTTGTCCGATTCTACCTCTGCGATCTCCTGGTCCTTTTCAACGTAATCGCCGTCGTTTACCAGCCATTTTGCAATTTCAACCTCGGTTACAGATTCGCCGGGAGATGGGATCTTTATTTCGATTATCATTTTCCTTATCGGGTTTACTGTGGTTTTAGCATTTAAAATAAGCTATTCAATGCATGTTATAATTACTTTGCCATCTCTTTGTTAAGTTCCCTGATGGCAAACCTTCCGCAACGCTGCCCGCAATATGTTCGCCGGAGCTCGCAGTTACATTGCTGGAAAGTTTTGTCAAGTATCTTGGCCAGCCTCTTTTTATGAAGCTCAAGGAGGCCGCTGGCCGGTGATCCGCTTGCCGGACGTGATATAAGCATCAGGTTAACCTCCCTGAATACTCTTTGAAGGTATGACCAGGCCCCCATGTTCTCGGGCTCATCCTGTACCCATACATGCCGTTCGGCTTTGCTGTATTTCTTTAAGACCTTCCGTATCTGTCCGATTGGCAGGGGATATAGCTGTTCAATCCTCACGATTGCGGTATCGCTGGCCCCAAGCTCTTCCCGTCTCTTAGCCAGATCATAATAGAGTCTTCCGCTTGTAAATACCACCTGCCTGACGTCTTCGGGTACTGCAAGGTCATCGGCAATAACCTCCCGGAATGATCCGGAGGCCAGCTCTTCAATACCTGACACGCAGGCAGGATGTCTCAGCAGGCTTTTTGGCGTGAATACCACTAACGGGATCCTGAAGGGCCTGTGCATCTGTCGCCTCAGCACATGGAAGAAGTTCGCCGGGGTCGTACAGTTGACAATCTGCATGTTGTCATTTGCACATAACGCGAGGAACCTCTCGATACGGGCGCTGGAGTGTTCTGGTCCCTGACCCTCATAACCGTGCGGCAGGAACAGCGTAAGCCCGTTCATTAAACCCCACTTCTCTTCGGCCGAGCTTATATACTGGTCGATTATTACCTGTGCAACATTATGAAAATCGCCGAACTGGGCCTCCCATATTGTCAGTCCCCTCGGCACTGCAAGAGAATACCCGTATTCAAATCCCATTACTCCATATTCTGAAAGCAGGGAATTATATATATGGAACTTTGCCTGATCAGGTGAAAGATGCTTAAGCGGAAAAAACTTTTCGTCAGAATCCTCAAGAACGTATGCCGCATGCCTGTGGGAAAAGGTGCCCCTCTCTGAGTCCTGTCCGCTCACCCTTACCGGGTGGCCCTCCAGAAGCAGGCTGCCGTATGCCAGCAGTTCGGCCATAGCCCAGTCCAGCCTGTTATCACTTATCATCCTGCGGCGGTCCTCAAGCAGCTTGTTTATCTTGCTGAAGAACGGTTTGCCTTCGGGCAGTGTGTTTATCTTCTCAGCGACCTCAACCAGTTTTTTGCGGTCAAAACCGGTTTTGGGCGAAACGGAGAAATCTTCATTTCTTGAATATCTGAAATTACCCCAGTCCTCCCTCATGAACTGCTCAATTCTTACAAGGCTTCCCTCTTTTGATTTTTTCAGTTTTTCTTCCAGGATGCCGTTAAGATCCTTTTCGGCCTGTTTTATGTCACCATCAGAATACACACCCTGCTCAACCAGTTTTTTCCCGTAAATATCGCGGGCGTTGGGATGTTTGCTGATCTGTTTGTAAAGGAGGGGCTGTGTGAACCGGGGCTCATCGCCTTCATTGTGCCCGAACCTGCGG
>SLOE01000118.1 GCA_007132715.1 Bacteroidales bacterium | reverse complement strand
TTTCGCTTGATGTCTATATTAATGGTGAGTTTGTTGAAACGGTTGTTATGCCAACGGAATTCCGCCGGCGGAAGCATGAGGTTTACTGGAATTATGAGCTGCCGGAGGCCGGCCATGAGATTAGGCTTGTGGCCCGGGATATCCCGGATGGCTATCAGGTAAATCTCAGCTCATTGATAGTCTATTCCAATACCGACCCGGGACCGCAAACCTATTACTGATTAGAACTATGAATTTAAAGGTAAAGTAAATATTAACATTTAAATAACATACAAATTATGACGCAAGCAAAAAACACTCGCAGGAATTTTATCAAAAAAACAGGGCTGATGGCAGCAGGTGTAAGCCTGGCTGGAACATCATTGCTCGGATCTTGTGAAAGGGGCCCGGTAAACAGCATTCCACGATGGAGAGGCTTTAACCTTCTCGATTTCTTCGGACCGGATCCCTCAAGGCAGAGACCCCCGACAAAGGAGGACTATTTCCGCTGGATGAGGGACTGGGGTTTTGATTTCGTGAGAATTCCCATGGCATATCCCTATTATGTGGAATTTGACCGCAGCAGGAATATCAGGCCCGATGAGGTATACAACATCAATGAAGAGGCGGTGGAAAAAATAGATGAACTGGTGGCCCTGGCCCATAAATACAATATGCATGTGAGCCTGAACCTTCACAGGGCACCCGGCTACTGCATCAATGCCGGTTTCTGGGAACCATACAACCTCTGGCTTGACAAGGAGGCACAGGACGCCTTCAGTTTTCACTGGGAGATGTGGGCACGGCGCTACAAGAACGTTTCGGCCGACAAGATCAGTTTCGACCTGGTAAACGAGCCTGCGATGCGTGATGACCCGAATGATCAGCATTCGCCTGCAAGAGCCATTCCCGGCGATGCTTACCGGCAGGTGGCAAAAGGTGCGACAGACGCCATCCGAAGCCAGAACCCGGATCACCTGGTGATTGCCGGCGGCAATAATGTAGGAACGACGGTGGTACCCGAACTTCTCGACCTCGGTATTGCCAAGAGCAACAGGGGTTACTTCCCCGCCCATATATCACATTATCGTGCTTCCTGGGTATATGCTGATGTTGATGCCATCCCCGAGCCCACATGGCCGGGCTATCACGGTGACAGGTACTTTAGCCGCGAGACACTTGAGGAGCATTATGCACCGTGGGTAGAGTTAGTGAAACAGGGCACCGGGGTCCATTGCGGCGAACTGGGCTGCTTTAACCAGACTCCCCACGATGTCTTCCTGGCATGGTTCTCTGACACACTTGATATATTCAGGGAGAGCGGCATCGGTTTCGGTCTGTGGGAATTCAGGGGAAGTTTCGGCATATTGAACTCCGGCCGCAGTGATGTGGATTACGAGGACTGGTACGGGTATCAACTGGACCGTAAACTGCTTGATCTTTTGAGAAGGCAGTAAGGAGAGAAGCCCAGAGTATGGTGTATGAATACACAAATCAAATTACCATGGAAATAATTATCAAAATCCGGTGTGCAGTTTTATTGATCGCGGTTACAGCATTTACAGGCTGCACCAGTGAAGATGCATCGGGCCCTTTGATGCCGGAAGGCGAGGAACTCTCAACCATCATCAGAAAGTCCAACGTGGTTTATGATTCCGCAAGTTTCCAGACGGGACTTGCACACATTCCCCTTTACCTGTCAAATGGCATTGTCGGAGGCTCGTTTGACCATATGGGGTTCCAGAGCATGCCCAACAAGGGGGTTCCCAACGGCCGCACCGTGCTTGGCTATATCGGTCATTATTATATGCACGGACCCACAACCCGTCAGGCGCAACTGCCCCTGGCATGGATCGGGGCGGAATTTGCCGACGGAAGCTCTGTGCTAAATATGATGGATACCAGGAATTATCGCCAGGAACTCGATATATACAACGGTGTGCTTACTACCAGCTATAACCTCCACGGCGATACCAGGATCATTGCATTTGCCCACCATTCCATTCCGAATCTGTTTATTATGAAGATTGACAGACAGTCTGATTCCCCGGATAAGGAAATGCTGATAAACATAAACTGCAGGGGCGACCTGACCCAGCAATCCAGTATTCAATGGCCTCCGGAACCTGTTACTCTCAAATTCGAGATCAACGGCAATACTGCCCGCGTGGTCTCTTCCACCAATATGGTCAACACCAGCTGGACGGTGACATCGGACAACGATATCACTCTTTTGGGTGAACAGCTTCAGATAAGGCTGAAAGATGGTGAAAACATAATCAGGTTTCAGGTGGATCGGGATGATGTTGACGGTAAAGGTGCGCTTGATTTGTCTTTTGATGATCTGCTGGCATCTCATATGGCCGAATGGTCGGCCAACTGGCAGAGATCATGGATTGATTTCCCTGAAAAGAGGGCTCATCATATCTGGAACCGTGCCAACTACTATAACCTGAGCAACTTTCCGGTTATCCCGGAAAAAGCTTTGATACCGACAGGCATGAACACCAACATATGGGGGTTCACCTTTCCGCAGGATGTTTATTATGTAGTTGAAAACCTGCTGAGAAGCGGCCACTTCGACAGGTATGAGAAGTCGATGAAATACTGGCTTGATATATTGCCGGAGGTGCAGAAATATACAGAACGTATTATGAAGCTTGAGGGTGGATACTATCCATGGACCCCTCCATTTGAAAAGTGGGATGAGTTTGAGAAGGATGGAGTGGTAAGCACAGACTCATACCAGATCCACAATCCTGCTTATGTTGCGGCAATGATATGGCACCTTTATCAGAGGACCGGCAACAGCGGGTTCCTTTCGGAGTATTTCCCGATAATTGAGGAGGTGTGGAGGTTTTATACCCAGATTTTGCATAAGAATGAAGAACGGGGAACCTACGATGTGTTTCATCATACGGCCACGACCCAGGATGAGGCTTTCAGGGATATCGATCTGAAAAATTACCTTGATGCATCATACAGCGCCGAATACACGGCAAGAAACTATCTGGCTGCGGCAGAAATAACAGGTAAAGCCGATGAGCGTCTCACCGGACTGGCCCGAAGCATACTGGATTCAGGCCTGGAAAGGGATGCCCTGATGACCGGCAGAGGCTACTACGGTACATTTGAAGGTGATGACAGGCCAAAGAACAGCCAGAAGCATCCTGTCCAGCTAAACGCAGTAACCTTCGTTCCGATGGGGGATATGGGTATGGCACTTTCAATTTTGATGAACTGGTCAATCTGACTTTTGACGGTGATAATCCGATAATACTGACAAATTGATGCAAATAAATATTTTTTCAAAATACACAGTTTTTGTAGTTCAAATGGTTACCAGCGCTTTTAAAAAACTGGTTGTTACTTCAATTATGCTTCTGACCGGTGCCGGGTTTATGGTACAGTTATCATTTGCACAGGGTGGCGGTGACCTTATGGATGTTTTGCCTGTTACCGACAAAATACTGATGATCCATATCAGGGACGGGCATATTGAAACTTATGGTATAGGGCAAAACATCAGCCATAACAAGGTACACCACTCCCCGACCAGTATTGAAAGAGCAACCGCTCCGGCAAACTACTCAATAACAAGTCCCGAAGATGACAATTATTCACCTCCGCTGAACCCGCTAAGCATCGGGCGGAAATCCAAGGGATGGGAATAC
>SLOE01000022.1 GCA_007132715.1 Bacteroidales bacterium | reverse complement strand
ATAAGTTCCTGATATATTCAATTCATATTCCCGATAATTCGCCAGTATATCTAATACCGATTTCCGATAATTCCCTGATATATCCAGTAGAGGTTTCCTGTAATTCCCGATAATTATCTTATATATATTCAGGATATATCCCGTATATATGTTTGATAAATCCCTGCACAAATCCCTGTAAATTCCCGGTAAGTCAGGATGATGGTTAATAGAAGGTCATGGTAAAGACCGTTTCCCTTCCGGGGATGGAGCCAACCTTCAGGCTGCCGTTGTGAAGCCTCATGATCTGGCGTGACAGGCTGAGCCCAATCCCGCTGCCGTCTTCCCTGGTGGTGAAGAAGGGGATAAAGATCTCATCAATCATATCGGGAGCAATGCCCGGGCCGTTGTCAATAACCAGCACCTCTGCCTGTTCGTTCTCATTTTTACGGCACTCTATCCTGATCCCGGCGTCTTCGCGTCCCTCAAGAGCCTCGGCAGCATTCTTCACCAGGTTTATCAGCACCTGTGATATCAGCTTCTCATCTATGCTGAGTTCCATGTCGCTTTTGGTGGTTTGGACCGACACCCGGACCTTTTTTTCTTCCAGCTCCTGCCGGTAAAGCATCACCGTATTTTCAACCAGCTCGCCTATCCGGACGGCCGACCTGACCGGCTCGGGCAGCCGGGTGAGCTTCCTGTAAGTATCTACAAACCGTATCAGTCCGCTTCCCTGCTCATTTATCACCTTCAGTCCCCTGATGGTGTTCTGCACCATTTTTTCGGTCACCTCCCCTGCCGGAATGGCTTCGCCCTCTTTGATATAGTAGCTGCAAAGGTTTTCGGAGAGGGAGGTTACAGGGGCGATCGAGTTCATTATCTCGTGTGTGAGCACCCTTATCAGCTTCAGCCAGGAGTCGAGCTCTTTCTCATCGAGCTCTTTCCTGATATCCTGCATAGACACCAGGGTAAGGGGCTGCTCCATGCTTTTGAAGAGGGTGGACCTGACCAGCAGGGTAAGGGTTCCTTCCTTTGAGCTGATCGTTATCAGCTTCTCATCATCATATCCTAAATGCCTTACGGCGGAAGCGAGCTTTCCGTCTATTTTCTCAAGCTGCCTGATATGGGTGAACTGTTTCATGCCCAGCAATTTCTTAAGGCTGCTGTTGGCATGGATAACAAATCCTTCGCTGTTGAACGACAGTATGCCCGTGCCTATGTGCTCTATCAGAGCGGCGAAATACTGCTCCTGCCGGAGGTTATCAACCTTTATCTGCCTGATATGCTCGTTTATACTTTCAAGATTCCCGGCCAGCCTGTTTACCAGCGTGTCACCCTGGCTGTGCTCAAAGACCAGTTGGTGATCATCATTCCGCACCGCCTCGAAGAAGTAGTTGATCTTCCTGTTTACGCTGTTGATGTACCAGGCAAGGTTTACTGCCACTGCAACCAGTATGACGGCGGCTGTAATGATCATTTCCGGTGGCGCACCTGCGGCAACCGACCAGCCTGTTGCCGCGCCGGCGATTACCAGCAATGTTATCCTGGAAATGATATTGATATGGTATGACCTTGTCATAAGGATATATTTATGCATATTTTACCAGCCGGTTCATCCTATGCCGTATTTTTGCAGCTTGTTGTAGAGCGTCTGCCTTGTGATGCCCAGCTCTCCGGCTGCCGCCTTGATGTTGCCGGGGAATTTTTCGAGCGCCGACAGTATCATCCTCTTCTCCATCTGTTCAAGGTTGAAGCTGCCGTCCTGCTCAGTCGCATACCCGGCACTGGTTACCGAAATGATATCTTCGGGGCATATCTTTCCCGTTTCGTTCAGTATCACCGCCTTCTCGATAGTGTGTTCGAGTTCCCTTACATTCCCGGGCCAGCTGTGCTGCAGCATCCGCTCCACTGCCCGGCCCGTGATCTCGATGGACTTTTTTCCGTACTTTTCAGAGTATTTTTCGAGGAAATATGTGGCCAACACCGGTATGTCGGCCGTCCTTGCCCTTAGCGGGGGTACCTCTATCCTGATGGTATTGATCCTGTAAAGAAGGTCCTCCCTGAAAAGGCCCTTTTCAACCATCTGATCGGGATTGCGGTTGGTGGCACATACCAGCCGGATATCAACGGGTATGGCCTGGTTGGAACCTACAGGGGTTATAACCCTGTTCTGGAGTGTTGCAAGCAGCTTTGGCTGGAGACTGAGCGGCAGATTGGCTATCTCGTCAAGGAACAGCGTACCCTTGTCCGCCAGCTCAAACTTGCCTGTCCGGTTCTCCCGTGCATCGGTAAATGCTCCCTTTACGTGACCGAACAGCTCACTTTCGAACAGTGTTTCGGTTACCGCACCCATATCGACCGAAACCATCAGCTCCTGGCTGCGGCCCGACAGCCGGTGCAGCCTGCGTGCGATCAGCTCCTTGCCTGTCCCGTTCTCGCCGGTTATCAGCACGTTGGTATCGGTGGCGGCCACTTTTTCAACCGTCTTCAGTACACTGGTCATCGGCACTGAAGAGCCTATTATCTCTTTGTCGTACCGGTTCATGCTGGTCTTGAGTTCCCTCTCCTTTTGCCGGAGATTTTTTATCTCTCTTTTGGAGAGGTTAAGCTCAATGGCGGACCGGACAGTCGTGAGGAGCCTGGTGTTGTCCCACGGCTTGAGAACGAAATCGGTGGCGCCGGACTTCAGTGCGCGGACCGCCAGCTCTACATCGCCGTAGGCGGTCATCAGCACCACCGAGATGTCGGGGTGGTCTTCCCTGATGCGATTAAGCCAGTAAATACCCTCATTGCCGGTGTTGGCGCCCGATTTGAAATTCATATCCAGCAGCACCATGTTGTAACTGTTCTGGCGCAGCTCTGAGATGAGCCTGTTGGGCGATGAGATGGAGCTTACCTTCTCAAATTCCTGCGAAAGCAGCATCTCAAGAGCAACCAGCACGTTCCTGCTGTCATCTACGATCAGTATGTTTCCCCTGGCCATTTTGCGTTTGATGAAGTAAATGATTATCATCCAAAATTAACTTGCCGGCAGCTCAAATGCAAAGAAGTGTCAAAAAATTGAAGCAATAATTTGCTCCTTAACTCAATTTATATAGAGTTACAGGCATCCTGAGTATTCAAGGGTCAGATTGATTGATCAAAGAAACTTCAAATTTGATTCAAGATTGAAATGATAATTATTGCCTGGGAAGCTTGTACTTAAGTGTGGGTTGCAAAGAACATTTTTAAGGCGACTATTATTTTAGTCATTTTTTGCAAAAATACTTGCGTGACTAAAAAAATAGTCATAGATTTGTGTCATGCAAAAAAATGTTCAACTGACAAAAGCTGAGGAAGAGGTGATGCAAATCATCTGGGATTTGGGAAGCGGGCTGGTAAGGGATATCCGCAACCGGTTCAGTGACCCCAAACCGGCCAGGAACACCGTGTCTACCGTGCTGAGAATTCTTGAAAAGAAGGGTTTTGTTGCGCATGAAGCACTGGGTAATGTGCACCGCTACTACCCGCTGCTTGATAAAAACGATTATTCAAGAAGCCTGTTACTGCGTCTGATGGATAGTTACTTCAACAACTCCTTCCCGGCAATGGCTTCGATGTTTGTTAATGCCAGTGATCTCTCAGCAAAAGAGCTTGAGGAGCTTCTGGAAGAGACAAGAAAAGAGATCGAAAACCTTAAAAAGAAAAGCTGATGCCACT
>SLOE01000135.1 GCA_007132715.1 Bacteroidales bacterium | reverse complement strand
CTTTCCTGATGCCGGGAATTGACTACTCCCTGACAAGGGACCTTGACCTTGAGTTTGTGGGACAGATCTTCCTCGGAGGATCGGGAACAATATTTGAAGAGGCCGGGGCAGGATTCTTCCTGGCCCTGCAGTATTCTTTCTGACCGCTTACCTGTATGGCTTCGGCCATCCTGTTTTTATCCCTTTTCCAATACCTGATTGTACTATCCTAATTAGCGCCAAAAACATATATTTGTAATACCAAACCCCAACCAAAACCATCATGAAACACAGGATCATCTTTTCAGCATCTGCCATTATCTGGGCAATCCAGTTGCATGCGCAGGTTGTCTTCACCGGCAAAGAGTGGCAGGATGTCAGTATTTTCGAGATCAACCAGACAGAAGGCCACACCCCATTGATACCTTATGATAACGAGCAACATGCACTTAACAACGACAGGTCTGCCACCCCATACTATATGAGCCTGGATGGCACCTGGAAATTCAGTTTGTATGAAAATCCCGGCGATGTGCCTTCCGGGTTTTACACCCCGGGATACCGGACCGGCAGATGGGACGACATAACGGTCCCTTCAAACTGGCAGATGGAGGGATTTGGTCATGGAAAGTTCCGCAATATCCACCTTACCTTTATAAGTGAACCACCTCATGTACCTGAAGATTATAACCCCGCAGGATGCTATGTCAGGACGTTCCGTGTGCCCCGGAACTGGGACGGAAGGGAAGTATTCCTTCGGTTTGAAGGGGTAAAGTCGGCCTCTTATGTCTGGATAAACGGCCAGGCAGTCGGCTATAACCAGGGCGGTTTCGAACCTGCTGAATACAACGTGACCCCTTTCATAAGAAGGGGAGAAAATACCATAGCAGTCAAGGTTTTAAGCTATTCTGACGGATCCTATATCGAAAACCAGGATATGTGGAGGTTGTCGGGGATCTACAGGAGCATTTATCTTTTTGCCACCCCCAAAGTGCACATGAGGGATTATTACGTAGTCACCGATCTGGATGAGAACTACCGTGATGCAGAATTGCAGCTTGACATTGATCTTGTCAATTACTCAGAATCATCCCGGAGCGGGTATTTCATCGAGGTCGATCTGATGGATGATGAAGGTCATGTTATTCCCACATTGAGAAAGACTGCAGAACCCCTGGGGCCGGGACAGAAGCAGAAGCTGAGCTTCAGGGCAGAGGTCAGAAACCCCCTGAAGTGGTCGGCCGAAAAGCCGGATCTCTACACCCTCGTCATGAGGCTGAAAGACGCAAACGGGAGGCTGACCGAGGTATACTCAAAGCGAATTGGCTTCAGGAAAGTTGAAATAAGGGACAGCCAGATCCTTGTAAACGGCGTGCCGGTAAAATTCAACGGCGTGAACCTCCACATGCATCACCCCCTGCACGGACAGGCCGTTCCCGTCGAGACGCTGAGGCAGGACCTGGTCATAATGAAGCAATTTAACATAAACCTGGCAAGGACCTCACATTACCCGCCGAGTGTCGAGTTGATGGAGCTTGCCGATGAGCTGGGAATGTATATAGTAGATGAGGCAGGGACCGAATGCCATCGACATGAATATATTTCAGAATGGCCCGAGTGGCGCCCCCAGTTTGAGGACCGGGCCAGGAAGATGGTGCTTCGCGACAGGAATTTTACCAGTATTATTTTCTGGAGTGCAGGAAACGAGTGCGGAGAAGGAGAAAATATCGAAGCTGTTATAGAAGAGGGAAAAAGGCTCGATCCTTCAAGGCCGGGCTGGATGTATGGCGGCAATAATGAAGACATACCGTTCGAAGATATTGTCGGCTCACGCTACTGGTCGCCAATGAATATGAAGAGGCTGGCCGAGGGTGAATATTTCCATGAAAACGATGACCGCCCCTCCTTTATGGACGAATACCTGGCAGCCACGGGAAACAGCCTGGGAGGCCTTGACGAGTACTGGGACCTGATCTGGAGATATCCCCGGCTCACAGGCGGGGCTATATGGGACTGGATCAGTCCGGGAATCGAGGCACCGGTAAAGCTGGCCAGTGACAGATCGCCTGCCGGTAATCACGGCGCCATAATGGGAAAGGCCCGGATCATGGAAGGGAGGAACGGCAACGGCATCTTCCTGTCCGGACACGACGACTGGGTTGAGTTTTACAGGGACAAAAGCCTCGATGTGGACGGGAATACCCTCGCGATAGAGTTTTGGGTCAAGCCACTTGAGATTGATAACCCTGTGAACAATTTCCTGGCAAAGGGCTCGCATCATTACGGGATAGTGATGAATGACCGCAATTCGCTGGAATTCTATGTGGCCGGGCAGCAGCGGGTGTCTGCAATGGCAGAGGTGCCGGCGGACTGGTACGGGAACTGGCATCATGTGGCCGGTATTTACAACGGAGAACAGCTTGAGCTTTATATTAACTATGAAAAGGTTGCGGTTACGCCTTTCGGCGGAAGTCTACGACCCCGCCCATACCCGCTTTGCATCGGGCGGAATGCCGAAATACACGACCAGGGGGAGTTTTCGGGCCAGTTGAGCAGCGGTGTGTTTGATGAAATAAGGATATACGACAGGCCGCTGACCATTGACGAGCTGAGAAGCAAGTCACCCGAACAGGCACGGGAATCGGCCATTTTATATATTGATTTTGAAGAGATAACAAATGAGGGCAAATTCTTTTTTACCGGACTGGGAGGAAGAACCTATGGAATTGTATGGCCCGACAGGTCTGTCCAGCCCGAGATCTGGCAGATAAAAAAATCGGCCCGGCCCGTGCTGATCGAGGCCGCCGATCTGCCGGCCGGCCGCATGAGGATAACCAACAGGTTTAATTTTACCAACCTCAGCGAGCTTGATGCCATATGGAAGATCACCGATAACAGGGGCAATACATTACGACAGGAAAGCTTGCAGATAGACCTGGCACCCGGAGGCACGGCTTATTTAGATATCCCACAGTCCCCGGTTGACAATCAAATACTGGAAATATCATTCTCCCTGAAGGAAGACAGGTCATGGGCGGACCGGGGGCATGAAATAGCCTGGGAACAGTTCAGGCCGGAGCAGAACCTGGCATTACCGGCACCCGAGAGGGCCGGTACAGGTCAGGCTACTGTCCGGGAAGAAGAAGATGTCATTATCGTGTCGGGAGCAGACTTCAGGTATGAACTAGACAGGGAGACAGGCATTTTCAAATCCATGACCTTTAATGGTGAAAGCCTGATCAATGAGGGCCCCCGCTTCAATGTATGGAGGCCCCTGCTGGCCAATGACATCGACCCGTGGGGTAACTGGCAGATAGTAAGCCCTTATCAGACACCGGGTTTCGGAGCAAGAATAAAAAACGAGTGGCTGACAATCGGAATTGATGATCTTTCCGCGGAAGCGGGTAATTATGTCATCAGTAAGAATGACAACGGTGATGTCACCATCAGTTTCATCCAGTACAACCATGCACGGATGAGGGCGACGGCATTCGAGAACAGGGTGGTCTATACCATCAATGGTTCCGGGGAGGTGACGATGAACGTCACCACCATTCCTCACGGACCGATGCCCAACTATCTGCCAAAAAAGGGATTCAGGTTTGAGGTGCCGGTTGAATTCAACCAGATCGAGTGGTACGGAAGGGGGCCTTTCGAAACTTACCCGGACAGGAAAACAGGAGCAAAAATCGGCTTGTATAATTCTGTGGTTGAAGATGAGTATGTGCCCTACCTGATACCCCAGGATCATGGGAACAAAACCGATGTTGAATGGGTCCTGCTGTCGAACGGGCAGTCTGGGATATGGATAGGCAGCACCGAAGCCTTCAACTTCAGCGTGCATAAGTATCCGACCGACAACCAGACCAGGGCCATTTACCCGTTCCAGTTGAATAGGGCAGGATTCAACACCCTGAATATTGACCACAGGGTTGGGGGACTCGGCGATACATCAGACCTGCCGATGACAAAATACCAGGTCTTTCCCGAAGTCACCGAGGTGACATACCTGATCAGGCCGGTCAATAAAGCACAGTAGAAGAGTCATATATGCAATCTGGTTTTCAGAAAGTAACGCTGTTATACTTTTGATGCAAGAACCAGCTGTGCACAAAATTCTTAACATTTTATTAACTTGCACACGTGTGCGAAGGAATATAAATAATTGTCCAAAATGGAAAATAAGATTAAGCTTCTGTTTATGCTTGCATCAAGCATATTATTTTTTAACGTTAAAGCTCAAAATCCCATAGTTCAAACCATCTTTACGGCCGATCCCGCGCCAATGGTTTACAACGACACTCTGTTTTTGTATACCACCCACGATGAACATACCACCTCGAATTTTTTCACCATGCATAACTGGCAGTTGTTTTCCACAACCGACATGGTGAACTGGACTGCTTATGGAGCAGTTGCATCTTTGAAGAACTTTGAATGGTCTGAGCAGACCAATGGTGCCTGGGCTCCGCACGCTATAGAACGAAATGGGAAATTTTATCTTTATTGTCCCATTCATGGTGACGGCATTGGTGTTCTGGTTGCCGACAGGCCTTACGGACCCTTTACAGACCCATTGGGAGGCAGGCTGGTGGAAACTGAAAGGGTTTGGGATGATATAGATCCTGCAGTATTTATTGATGACGACGGGCAAGCGTACTTGTATTGGGGGAACCCAAACCTGTTCTATGCGAAACTGAATGAGGATATGATATCGATTGACCGCACCATTGGCAATAATGGCATCGTTGCAGTAGATATGACTCCTGAAGCTTTTGGAGCAAGAGAAAAACCTGACGACAGATATACAACCAATTATGAAGAAGCACCCTGGCTGTATAAGCGCGGTGACATCTATTATATGATATATGCAGCAAAAGGAATACCCGAATACATTGCTTATTCAACAGGCCCGTCAGCTACGGGCCCATGGAAATACCGCGGAATTATTATGGGAAGACATCCCGGACTCGCCTTTACAAATCACCCGGGAGTTGTCGATTACAATGGAAACTACTATCTTTTTTATCATAGCCAGGAATTGCCCGGCGGTGGCGGATTTAACCGCTCCGTTTGTGTCGAACAATTTGAGTTTAACCCCGATGGGTCTTTCCCAACGATAATACCTGCCAGGGAGGGCATAACCAAAAGCACAGCCAATCTGGATCCTTACAGGAGGGTTGAAGCCGAAACCATTGCCTGGTCAGAAGGTATAACAATTGATTACTCTGAAGAAACAGGCGTTTTTGTGACAAGTATAAACGATGGGAATTATATAAAAGTACGGAGCGTCGATTTTGCCCAGGGAGCACAAAAGTTTCAGGCAGCTCTTGCCTCTGAATCAGAGGGTGGGTTTATTGAGATCAGGACAGGTGGTGTGGATGGTAAATTGCTGGGAACCCTGGAGGTTGAAAATACCGGAAGCATGCAGAATTGGGTTGTTCATACATCCAAAGTGGAAGTAGAAGGGGGCATTCATGATCTGTATTTTGTTTTTAAAGGAGAAGGGGACAATCTTTTTAATTTTGACTGGTGGGTATTTGGAAAATAAGATTAATATATTAACCAAAAAGATAAAGCAATGAATCAGTGTTTTAACATCAAAAAACTCTTTGCAATTACCGGTATTTTTACTGTGATATTAGTTTTTAACATTAACACCAGTTATGCACAGGGTACTGTGAAAATAACCGTTGACCCCGATCAGCCCGGCCCGGTAATAAACCGGCACATCTTTGGTCATTTTGCCGAGCATCTGGGATTTGGTATCTATGGTGGTATATGGGTAGGTCCCGACTCTGAAATCCCCAATACACGTGGAATTAGAAATGATGTTGTTGAAGCATTAAGAGAAATCAAAGTACCCAATGTACGGTGGCCCGGCGGGTGCTTTGCCGACCAGTATCACTGGCGTGACGGAATTGGCAGGCCTGAGGAACGAAAGTCCAGGGTTAATGTTCATTGGGGAGGAGCTCCCGAACCCAATACATTCGGCACCCATGAATTTTTTGATTTTATTCAAATGATAGGATCTGAAGCATTTATATCTGCCAACGTAGGTTCAGGCACTATTCAGGAAGCTTCTGACTGGCTGGAGTATCTCACGGCAACAGGCACCACTCTTGCAGAAGAACGGGCACGCAATGGCCACCCTGAGCCCTATGACGTTATGTTCTGGGGGATCGGTAATGAGTCGTGGGGTTGTGGCGGTCCTTTTACACCTCAGGAATATATTTCCGAACTGAAAAGGCATGCAACCTTTACCAACAATTACAACCCAAACGTCAGTACGAAAATTGTATCTGTTGGACCCGATTCTTATGACGAATTCAGCTTTGGCTACACAGAACCGATCATGGAAGCATGGGCAAACCGTACATGGACATGGGATATTCATGGTCTTGCAATGCATAACTATACACGCGGTGGCTGGCCGCCAAACATTCCTGCCACTGGTTTTAGTGAAGGAGAGTATGCAGCTGTAATTAAGGAAACACTCGGAATGGATCAGTTTATTGCCGAAAACAGGTACATCATGGACAAGTATGATCCTGATACAGAGGTGTCTATTCTGGTGTCAGAATGGGGCAGCTGGCTTGCACCTGCCGAAGGTACAGACCCGGGCTTCCTGATTCAGCAAAACTCGCAACGCGATGCTATAATAGCTTCATTGAATTTTAATATTTTCGCCCGTCATGCCGAGAGGGTACATGGTGCCAACCTTGCCCAGATGATCAATGTATTGCAGACAGTGATCCATACCGAAAATGAAAAAATGGTGCTGACCCCCACTTACCATGCCTTCCGTATGTATGTACCTTTTCAGGATGCCACCCGGCTGGCCATAGATTTTGATGAAGGCACTTACCGGGTGGAAGATATCAACCTTCCACGCGTGGATGCAATTGCAGCCAGAGGTCAGGATGGCCGGATATACATTGCAATAACCAATATTGATGCAAAAGGTACCGCTTCGTTCGACATCTCAATGAACGGCTATTCCGTACAAGGCGTAAATGGTGAAACGCTTTATGCACCGGCAATTGATGCCATCAACACTTTTGAGGATCCTGATAACGTAACACCGCGGGCCATCAATACAAACGTACGAAGAAATAATATTTCGGTTACTGTGCAGCCACAGTCGTTAACAGTTCTTACAATTGATGCAATAAAACTATAGTCTTATATCTGGATTCTTTTATTATCTCATTTCTCCACTTCGGGTTTCTTATTAACTATATAACCCGGATCGATCGAACTTAAGTTGGTTTATTACAAGATTATAGATAGCCTGAAAGGGGGCCGGGCCTCTCTTTCCAAAAATTGCGATATTAATAGTTAGGGGGTGAAAAAACTTGCAAATTAATGGAATAACCAGTAACTTGTTTTTTCCTAAAGAAGCCCTTGATCCGGTCTATATAGGATAAGAGGTGAGGCTTAAAAGCCCGGGCGATGAAAAAAACTTACCTGCAAATAACAATTTTCCTGCTGTCATTAGCAGCAGCAGCCGGCCAGCAAACTGCAGAATATCAAATATATCCTGGCCTTGATTATATACCGGGTTCCCTCGAAAATCGGGGTTTCTACCAAAAAAGCACTTCCGGGGAAAATAATCTTAACCCCCTTGATTCAGTCATACTATATACATTCGATTCAGAGACAGATTCCCTGCCAGGATACAAACAGGTTTATGAATATGACGATCAGGGAAACCGGATAAGAACTGATTATAGATGGAACAGACAAAAAGATCTTTGGCTTAAACAGGAAAGACATGAATATGGATTTGATGCGGCAGGAAACTGGGTCTTGTATTCTAATTTTGTCTGGAATAATGTAAATGAAACCTGGTTAAATAGCTATCGATATGAATGGGAGTTCGATGACGAGAATAAACAGATTGCTTCATTCCAATTTGACAGGGATCCCATAGAACTTAAATGGAGAAAAAGCCGGAAATGGCTATACGAATATGATTCCCAGGGTAACCGGACTTTAACAAGCACTTACCGGTGGGACGAGCAACAGGAGTGGGTAATAACCGGGAA
Source organism: Bacteroidales bacterium (assembly GCA_007132715.1). GTDB lineage: Bacteria > Bacteroidota > Bacteroidia > Bacteroidales > PUMT01 > PXAP01. The sequence goes on along the minus strand of SLOE01000135.1, from coordinate 5,775 downwards.
GGTGGAATATGAATACGATGATTGGGAGATTACCACACATTATACCTGGGATGGCCAAAACGGTATCTGGAAGCCTTCTGTGAAGCAAGAATTTGACTATGATGAGGATGGTAACACTATTATGCACGCAAGGTACTTCTGGGATGTTGAAAATGATGCCTGGAGAGCAGATAAGAAGTGGGTATACGAATTTGACCATTACGGAAGGCAGGTTTTTCATGCACTGTATGGATGGGATGGTGAGGATTGGGTTATAAGTTCCTTCTATGTGGACGAATATGAATACGAATTCGATGAGAGCGGGAATATGACATTATTACATCTTGTGAATAAATGGAAGGAGGAGTACAAATACAATTCTCGTGGCGACAGATATTTACTGACACGGTCAACCTGGGACAGTGAAAATGAGAAATGGCGTATCGATAAAAAGTATTTTTATTATTATTCCTATGATAATGCAGAGCCTATTACCTCTTTTCGGCCGGTACTGAAATCAGATTCCACCTCATGGGATCTTGCCTTTATAATGTCTTCCACCGCGTGGGATATTGCCGGCGGGGAAATGGTTGGTATTCACAAACTTTATACTCAGAAGCATCCCGATTCAGTATATGCAGAGCTTTACCTGAAATATTTTTCAAATACTGAACATTTTGGAAGGATCAGAGAAGATACAATTTCAGGTAAATTATGGTATATTCCTCATCATTCCATCCCCCCGTTTAATTATCCTGAGGAAATTCTTATTATGGATCTTACTCTGGAGGTCGGTGATATATTTGACTTTGGATGGCGTTCAAATACTGTTGACAGTGTTTATTTTTCAGACGACGGAAGAAAGATTATCAGATTTGATGGGGGACACTTCTCTCCGAATTATTGGAATGAAACAACTCGCTTTATTGAAGGGGTGGGTCCGAACTCCAGTGTCATATGGCCCGCTGGAAATCCATATGTAACATGCAAATATGACAATGACGAGCTGGTTTACGTGAACTCAAACAGCTTGTTCAATGGCTGCCTGCCTCTTGATACAGGGTTAGATCCTGAATTGGGAAATGGTTTCAGAGTAAGACTCTATCCGAACCCTGCCACGGAAGTCTTGCATTTGGATATTGATCATTCCCTGTTGCCCACTTCTGAAATAACTATTTACAATATCTCGGGTGTTGCATTAAAACATAAGCATCTGCAAGGGTACCACCATAAAATCGACCTCAGCGCCTTCAACAAGGGACTCTATCTTGTCAGTATTAAAAACGGCCATCATCATCTGCGGCATAAAATAATAATAAACTGACTGATTCCCTGTGGTTCTTAACACTTCAAACACCGAAAAGCCCCATTTAAACACAGCTTACGATCTTAAAATCATCAAGCCTTTCAGGACCTAAGAAAATTCCGGTCTGCACTACCGTAAAAAATCACAACTTACCGTTTCAAAATTTTTGTATCAATATCGACCGGAAACCCTGCAAGATGGCCGATCCTCTTCCAGTCAAATCCAAGCAGGCTGGCGCCTGCCCGGTCGGCTTCGAGTGCATCGAATGAGGCGACTATTCTGTTTACAGGAGGGTCGCAATGCCTGCCGCCAAGGTGACAATCGGGCATGCCCGTGGTTGCATCCAGCAATGTAAGATCAGGCTTGCGGTGCATATTCAGCTCGATTATCGACTCATCGATACGGTGATGGAAAAACGATTTTTTCCAGAAACCTCCGACCTGGTAATGAGATGGAGGGGCGAACCCCATCATATTCTTCAGCGATAATGTGACCGTTGAAAAGGAGTGTGCCTTCAGCACCGGCACGCTTATAATAAAGTACTCCATCGCTATTTGAGGAATGAAATACTCCCTGAATATTTTACATCCCGGGATTTCTGACCTGGTGAGCGGCTCCTCGTTCAGGTCAACCAGTCTGACCTGCTTCTCCGCGGCCAGCCCTGTATAACCAAGTGCTGCAAATACTTCACCGGTTGGCGTATCTCCTCCGCTGCCCTCAGCTACAATTATCTCAGCACTGCTCACTGAACGTACATAATCAATAATTGCCCCGACACAATCAACATGGGTGGTTACCGGGTAGGGTATGTCATCGACAAGGTTGGGCTTGACCAGGATTTTCTGCGCCTTAGCCAGTGCCGGACCGGCACTGATTTCATCAAATGCCCTTGCAACCGATTCCGGGTAACCTGTAAATGAAACCACTGAAACCTTATCCATCATGTTAATTTTCCTGGTAAACAATTATCTTCCTGTTAAGGGCCAACGGGAAAAAGATGCACCAGAAGTTATTGTATTTCCGGGCTGCATCCTGCAAATTGCCGGCAGATAACGGATGGCTACTCGATCAGCCCGGCCAGCGCTGCCCCGAGAAGGCTGGAATTGGCCACCTCGGTAAATTCAACGTACCGTTTCCTTTCCCCGGTAAGGTAATCACTGAAATACCCTTCAAAACGCTGCTTCAGGTTATGCAGCTTGTAAAAGGTGGAGCCCTCGATTGTCATCATCACAGGTTCATCAGGTGACTGCCCTTTGCCGCATTTGAGCACTACTGCAGCCAGATTTGCAGCAACAAGCTTTGCAGCCCTGTCGACCAGGGTATCGATAATAGCAGAACAGGCTGCAGCGTCCTCCGGGTCAGTAATGCATCCGGACAGGACATTGTTGTTGCCAGGTTTCCCCGCCGCGAAGAGGCCGGCATCTTCAGAAGAGAGCTTTTCAACTTTTGCCAGCCTTTCTGAAGCTTCAGGAGAGAACACCCCCTCTCCGGCGGCCTCCTTCAGCACATGGAGGCAGAGCGGACCGAAATACCCTCCGGAGAACATCTTCTCTAATGTATAGTTGCCCGGGTTACCTGTGGTGTTGTCAAAGCCCAAATCAAGGGAGGTACGGGGCGCCCTGGAGAAATTGCCCGACTCGATATTTATTATCTGGCTCTTTGTACCGTCAAGCCCGGGACTTTTCTTAATCGCAGCATTGCTTTCAATATAACAGGTGTTTGTGCCTGTTCCCAGTATAAAACCTATGAAGGAGCTGTATGACTTCCCGAAGCTTTCTGATTTGCCTGCCAGGAGGGTAGCAACTGTGTCGTTGAGCAGTACTACGGGTTTACCGGGTGTGCCAAGTGCCTGCAGCAATGACTTTCCCACAAGCCGGCCAATCACCTCGGGCGCCTGCAACTCCTTGCTGAAGTACAGAAGTTTTCCATCCCTGTCGGGTAATATCTCTGTGGGATAGGAAAAACAGAAGCCGACCCGTTCGGCTTTTTCAGCCAATGGCCTGACATAATCTGCCATGGTGCCGAAGAACTCACCGGCCGATACCTCGCCGTCAAGCCCTGGCATACGCCGGTTGACGATCTCAAAGGGCTCAGGCCGGCCAGCCTTGTCGAATTTTACAAGAGCGGCCCTGAAGTTGGTTCCCCCTGCATCGATGGCCAGTACCGGCACCTCTTTAAGAAACTCATTGTCCGCCTCTATATAGGTTGGTATCATACGCAGGGAGCCCTCCTCCCCTGCCAGCCCCTTTTCCATCTCGCGGGTGAAACCGGAGACGATTGCGTCAATATCAATATCTTCTGCCCTTAGCTTGTGGGTCTTTACAAATTGATCTGCACTGTTCATAGCGGTTGTTTTATTATTTGTCCTTAAAAATGTTTTTCTTCTTTACCTGTTTACGAAAAAAGGGATATTTGCATTGGCCACATTCCCATTGCCGTCGTAAATATATACAAACAGGCGGTAATTACGGTCTACACCCGGGGGGACCTCAAATATGATTTCATTCTCCGGGGCACTCTTTATAAACCCTTCGACAGGCTCTGGTTTTGTTTCTCCCTGGCCGGCATAGGGGGCAAACCTTTCCGGTTCCGGAAGCAGTTCCCACTCATATGTGAGTTCATCGCCATCAGGGTCGTGGCACACAACCCGGGCTGTTGCCGTGCCGCCGGCTGCAAGCACAACGTCATCGGTGGCATTTCTGCCGTCGATCGTGAGGGATTCAATGCGTGGTGCAAGGTTATCAGGCCATTCACCTGTCCACATGTACTGCATCACCTCGACTGTCTGTGTCCTTAAACCGTTATGGAACATATTGAACCATGTATGAGTCCTCTCCTGCCTGTTGCTCGTCCACAAAAACACGTACGACCCGACACAAAGCGGATCGGCAAGTATTACATTCTCATACCTTTCCCTGTAAACCCCGGCCTTTTCTGAGCTGGTCTCCTCAATAACAATACCCTTACTTGTACGCGGCACCTCCCACCATCCTGAGGGACCCCACTCGGTTACCACGTAAGGTTTGTCCCAGCCAAACTCCCTGAGCCATCCGGGCACATTCATTATATCTGCGTATCCATTGATGCCCAGAAGGTCAAGATCGGAACACCGCTCCCTTATGACCTCAAACTTTCTCTTTTCCCTCTCTCCCACCCCAACAACTGTAAGTGCAGGGTGGACAGGGTCTATCCTCTTTATCATGGCGGCAATATCGTTCACTGCATCCCAAACCCTGAGGTTATAATCCAGGTTGCCCGGTATATGATCGAGCTCGTTTCCAATTGCCCACATCAGAACGGCAGGATGATCCCTGTTCTCTTCGACAATTGCCTTCACCCTCTCATACTGGGCCCTTACCGCCTCCTCATCATCATAATCAAATCCGTCTCTCTCGGCTCTTACGGGAAGGTTCACAAGTACCCTGAACCCCAGCCTGTGGGCTTCATCCAGGAGGCGGGGGCCGGTACGGAGAGAGTTGGCGCCACTTGCGGCAAGTTCATCAAGGAAATCCCAACCAACGGCGCCCTTGATGAAAAAGGGCTCACCATCAAGGTACATGCTGAAGCCTCCATCGTCAGGCCTGAATTCAACCTTAGGAAGGGTTTCTGAAACTTCAGATCGCTGACCGGTCCCGCCGCATGCATTGACCAGCAGGAACGGAATAATAAACACAAGGATCCTGGTCATAATTTACAAGTATTTGGTTAAAGTTGTATGGTACGGCTAAACTAACAATTTATTTGTAAACAGAGGCCCTTGCTTTTTAATGCCGCATGTTTTACTTTTAAAGCCGCATGCTATACTCTTATAGCTGTAAATACAACCCTGATTATGGATAATAAATATACCCGGACCGGTAAATTCGGACTTTATGCCCTGGTGGCACTCAGGATTGTCATTGCCTGGCACCTGCTTTATGAAGGCCTGTCAAAGGCGCTGACCCCTGAATGGACATCGGCCGGCTTTCTCTCGATATCGGCATGGATCTTCGCCCCGGTATTCCACTGGATAGCCGGCAACGCACTGGCACTGGCTGTAGTTGATATTATCAATATTGCAGGGCTTATCCTGATCGGTTGCGCCCTGTTCATCGGGATTCTTGACAGGACAGCGGCAATATGCGGCATGGCCCTGATCGGGCTTTACTGGCTGGCCAATCCACCGCTTGTGGGGGTGGGACTGGGTGTTGTTACTGAGGGCAACTATCTGATAGTGGACAAGAACCTGGTGCAGTTTTTCGCTCTGCTCCTCCTTGCCATTATCCCAACCGGCAGGTATATCGGACTGGCCCATTTTCTCAAAGCAAACCGCAACAGGAAAATGGAAATGGAGGTCAGATCAACCCCTGATGAGACTGGCACACCTGGCGAACCGGCTCCAAAGTATACACTTGACCGCCGTACATTGTTGCGGGGACTGGCAACATTGCCATTCATGGGGGCATTCGGTCTGGCATTCCTGAAGATGAAAAGATGGAAAAGCTACGAGG
>SLOE01000144.1 GCA_007132715.1 Bacteroidales bacterium | reverse complement strand
GGTTAAAAATGGTTAAAAATGGTTTTTGATGGTTAATAAATAAAGGGTTAAAACAAATAAGTATACATACAACAAATTGGCATTATGATGCTTGCGTGTTCTTAATCAATCAGTACTTAAAGAGTGCATGACGCGGCAATTTACAAAAAAAAACATTATATGATATTAATCATGTTAAATTTTTGAAAAAAACCGTCCGGCAGCAGTTTTCCGGCATGCTTCACGGATTCTACGGACAAATTAAGGAACATTCCTTTTGAATCCAAATATAAAATACTGCTGTAGAATATATTTACATTGAAGGTGGCCTGTAAGGTATTCTCACGAATTTCAAGTTCTATTTCAGCTTCTGCAGTACCAGCCCGGTTATCCTTTTCTCCTGCTCCACCGCTTCCTTTTCAAGTTCATCGGCTTTCGATAGAAGGGAGGATACAAACGAGCTGTCGGCGATACCGGCCGTATTGATCCGCACATTAAGCGATGCTCCAAGCACGCAGGAGCGCACCGCCATAGCCCCTACCCCCGCATCGGTCACCGAATTGGGATTACCCGTCTCAACCATGGCCCTCAGGAGCTCAAATGCTTTTACCGAAGTCTCCATAACACGGAGAGGCACTTCGGCCGCATATTTGGTAGCATCTTCTATCGCCCTGGTCCGTGCCTCCTTCTCCTCAGCCGTTTTTTTCGGCAGGGAGCAGGCATCCATTATGGCATTGAACGACCGGGTGTCCTCATCAACCAGGAACATAAGCTCTTCCTGCAACGCCCTGCCCTTTTCGGCCCATTCTGAGAACTCTTCCCACCTGTCGTCCCAGCCGCGCTTGTGAGATGAAAGGTTGGCCACCATGGTGCCCAGGGCAATCCCGAACGCACCCATTGCCGCCGATACCGATCCGCCTCCAGGGGCAGGCGATTCGGATGAGGTCTCGTCGGCAAAATCAGTAAGGCTCATGTCTGCGAGTTTCTTTTTATCCTTCCCTGCCAGCACATATTCGATGATCTTCTCCTCAGGTTTGAACGGGTAAAGGTCATCCAGCCCCATCGACTTCACTGCGATCTTGATCAGCTCTCTTTCAGAAACACCAACCGACCGCTTCTGCTTCCTCAAAAAATACTTACCTGCATCAATCATTGCACTCAGCGGGATAAGTCCCACTATCTCCGAACCGGTTACCCTTACCCCCCTGGCCTCCGCCTTTTTGAATACCTCGTCATAGGCTGTATGTACCGGTGTGATGCTTATATTGGTAAGGTTGAGCGACACCTGCGCGACCCCGAACTCCTCGATGAACCAGCCTATACCCTTTGCAGCCTTAAGCGACCCGGGTATCATCACGGGATCTCCTTTTTCATCCTTTACAATCTCACCTGTAATGGGGTTGCCCTTGCGCCTGGCCCGACCCTTTTCACGAACATCAAAGGCAATGGCATTTGCCCTCCTCGTGGATGTGGTGTTGAGATTGACGTTGTATGCAACGAGAAAATCGCGGGCGCCGACTGCAACGGCCCCGGACCGGGCATTGAACTCAGCCCTTCCGAAATCCGGCTTCCACTCCTCCTTTCCAAGCTTATCGGCCAGCCCCTCATACTCGCCCGAACGGCAATATGCCAGATTCTTTCTTTTCCCGCTAAAAGCAGCATTTTCATAGCAATAGACCGGTATATCCAGCTCCTCTCCTATACGTCTGGCCAGTTTCCGGGCATATTCCACAGTCTCCTCCATCGTAATACCCGATACCGGTACCAGGGGACACACGTCGGTGGCCCCGAACCGCGGATGGGCACCCTTATGGCGCCTCATGTCAATCAGCTCAGATGCTGTCTCCACCGCCCTGAAGGCAGCCTCCACAACCTCCTCCGGGGTGCCGACAAAGGTCACCACGGTACGGTTGGTGGCTTTCCCCGGATCCACATCCAGGAGCCGCACACCATCTACCGCTTCAATGCTGCCGGTTATCTTCCTGATAATATCCATATCGTTCCCTTCGCTGAAATTGGGAACACACTCTATCAACTGTTTTCTCATACCTTAAATGTTTAATTATTGCTATAAAAATATTATATGTTACAGGTCACCTCACCTGGACCTCGCCGTTCAGGATCACCGTATCGATAAGGTCGCTTCCGTAGGCATAGGGCATAAACTCATGCCCCGGTATGCTTTTGGTAATATATATATTGGCCCTCTTACCCCGGGCAATTGAGCCGGCAGTTCCTTCAACCCCCATGGCACAGGCCCCGTTTATGGTTACCGCATTGATAACCTCTTCCGGTACCATTTTCAGCTTTATGCAACCGAGCGACATAATGAATTTCATGTTCCCTGACGGGGAAGAGCCCGGATTGTAGTCCGATGCCATTGCAACCGGCAGCCCTGATCCGATCATCTTGCGAGCCGGCGGATACTCCATCCCGAGGAAGAACGCGGCGCCGGGAAGCAATGTCGGCATCGTGTCGCTTGCAAGCAGCGCCTCTATCTCATCCTGTCCGGTAAACTCAAGGTGGTCGACCGACAGGGCGTTGTATCTGACCCCAACCTGGATTCCTCCCGAATAGTCCAGCTCGTTTGCGTGTATCTTGCCCCTTAACCCGTATTTATTACCGGCTTCAAGAATTCGTTCGGTATCCTGCACGCTGAAAAAGCCACGGTCGCAAAAAACATCTATATAATCGGCCAGCCCCTCTTCAGCTACCATGGGCACCATCTCGTTCACCACCACATCAACATATTCCTCACGCCTTCCTTTATATTCGGCCGGCAGGGCATGCGCCCCCAGGAAGCTGGACCGGATTATCAGGGGGGTTGTATCCCTGAGCCGCCTTATCACCCTCAGCATCTTTATCTCATCGGCCGTTGTAAGTCCGTATCCGCTCTTGATCTCCACCGCCCCGGTACCAAGCTTTATTATTTCCTCCACCCTTTCGAGCGACTGCCGGTAGAGCTCATCTTCAGGTGTCTGCTGCAGCAGTTTCGCGGAGTTAAGGATACCACCGCCCCTTTTTGCTATCTCCTCGTACGACAGGCCGCGTATCTTGTCTATATACTCGATCTCCCTGCTTCCTGCATACACCAGGTGGGTGTGGGAGTCACAAAATGACGGAAACACGAGCTTGCCTGAGGCATCAAGTACCCTCAGGGGATCCGTAGTATTCCCTTTTTCGCCGGCCGGTCTCCCGCTGCCTGCATTCTTTTCCCCGGAAGGGATATCTGCACTCCTGCCTATTTCAGGAGCATCCCTGCCCTGTTCAGTTGCGGAGGGGGCATCCCCCCTCTTTCCTCCAGAGGAAACTTTGCCGCCGGCTTCAGTCCCGGAAGGGCCTTTATGCCTTTCGGCGGAAGCAAGTTCCCTCAGCCTTACCGGGAGGTCCTCCATCCTGCCGAAATCCTCTATCAGGTTACCGTTGATCAGCAGCCAGGCATTATCTATAAAAGGCAGCGACGACATCTCTTTGCCGGACACCTTGCGGCGGGGCTCATCCTCAACCTGGACAAGCTTTTTGATGTTTTTGACAAGAAGCATGGTAAACCAGTTTAAAATTTCAGGCAATATATGCCTTCAGCATCTACGAAATTAAAAAATTAATCGTAAAGCAGGGGAATATTTTACCGGGCTGCACACGGAAGATTTTTTAAGTAACCAACAGGCCCAGGCAGGAGGAGTTCATTACCCAGGGCAGTGGGGGTGCCTCAGTACTGAAGT
>SLOE01000093.1 GCA_007132715.1 Bacteroidales bacterium | reverse complement strand
CTGCTCTTGTCATGTCGCTTTTCTGGAAAGGGGCTACCAAAGAGGGAATTGCTGCCGGCATGATCGGCGGTGCAGTTATCTGTATCGGCTGGTACCTGCTGTTCAAGGAGCAGACCGGCATTTATGAACTGATACCGGCCTTTTCCGGGGCCGTCATACTCATTGTCGTGGTAAGCTTGCTGACGCGAAGGAGAGGTTAAGGCACGGTTGTACGGACACACATTATCCCTGCTGGGGTGATAGGTCAGCTGACCTCAGGGGGGGCGCAGGCAGTAGTGGTGACGGCCGGGGTGCAAAACGGCCCCGCCGAAGGTGATCAATTTTTTTTGGTTGTAATGATGATAACCCCGTCTTTTGCCCGATCGCCATAATGACTGATTGATGACTCGTCTTTAAGAACTGAAATCCTTTCAATATTCTTTGGATCCAGTTCGTATAGATCTGTATCTGCCATCTCTATGCCATCTAAAATAAAGAGTATAGATGGTTCGCGGGTTTCAACCCGGGGCCTGTATGGTTGTGGTGGTGGTTCCTGGTCATTTCTGTCTAACCTGACGCCTATTACCATCGGGGAGGGGTTGTAAAATTTACCCATAAACAGATTGGAAATACTCATTGTGCGGGTTCTGTACCCGTTAGCTGAAAAGGTAAGTGTGGATGTTCCCGGCGCGTCAAGTTCGAAATACCCCTCCCGGTCAGTCACCGTTCCTTTTTGGTTTTCGGTTACAACAACATTGACTCTCTCAACCGGTCCGCTATCATCAACAACGATGCCACGGACTCTGATATCGGATAAATGCTGTGATTTCCCATCTGCAGGATTGTTTTCTGTAACGGCATAAGGCATGTATTCTGATTCTGAACAGGCATAAAGGATCAGTGCGGCAACCGGAAGTATAAAAAGTACCTTCAGTTTTCTCCAGGGTGAATTTGCTCTGTTGTTCATCATATCAAATCTCTTTTTGTTGAGTGATTGGTTAAATGAGTTTGAAAGGCTCAGTGCCGGTGTGCCGATAAGCTGGTTAATCATTGCCGCCCTGTATACTGCCGGATGGGCCGATAGCTTCAGCGCCGATTGGTCAGCCAGGTATTCATGATTTTGCTTTACAAACCGGGCCCACAGCCAGGCGAGGGGATTGGCCCATTGCAGTGTGCACAGCAGCTGGGACAGGATAAGGTCTACCCAGTGCATCTGCGTGACATGTGCCATCTCGTGGTTCAGTATCTCCCGCCGCTCCTCTTCCGGCAGGGAGGGATTGATAAATATGTAGTTGAAAAATGAGAATGATGGTGCGGCGCTAAGGCTCTTTACCACCTTTGCCTTTCCTGCAATGCTGATGTCTTTTTTAATGACCCGGAAGAAAAGGGATGCAGACTGAACCAGGGTCCTTAACAACAGCAGAAGCACGACTGCCAGATAAAGAAGTGACAGTGCCGGCACGATATTGTCACCACTCAGCGTGTTTACGGATGCAGATGCAGAAGTATCATCAGCTGAAAGAATTGAGTCCTCTGCTGCAGGAGGTATTTCAACAATGAATCTGATTGTGACCAGGGGGAGCAGGAGCGAGGCTATGATGCCCGAGAGAAGAAAAAATCTTCTAAGTGTGAAAAACCGCTCGTTCCTGAGAAAAATTATCCATACCAGGAAAAAGCCTGACAGCCATAGTGCGGATCTGAGGAGGTATCCTGCAAACGGTTCCATCACCTTTTCTTTTTTAAATTTTCAAGCTCTTTTCTTGTCTCTTCAATAAGCTCATCCAACTCTTTTGCCGTAAGGTCCTTTTCGTGCACAAATAGTGAAGCCATAGCGGGGAATGAGTTGTTGAAGTAGCCTTCCACAAGACGTAACAACTGCTTCTTTGAATAGTCGGACTTTTTCACCAGCGGATGGTAGCGGTATACATTCCCGAGCGATTCATGACCCACGAATCCTTTCTTTTCCAGAACCCTGAGTACCGTCGACACGGTATTTCTTGCAGGTTTCGGGTCGGAAAGCCTGTCCCGCACATCTTTTACCTTCCCGGCTCCAAGCTCCCAAAGGACCTTCATTATCTCTTCTTCTGCCTTTGTAAGTTGCGTCATTTGTGTACAAACATATGACTATTTTTATAGTCATGCAAATTTTTTGCAATAAAAGTGAGAAAGTTGATATAGTTACAAAAAACGGACTTAGTCCCTATATAGGTCCGGATATCCTGAAAGATGTTTATTATGTCTAAGGAGCCAATAGAATATTTAAGGCTTACTCCCCGTAACTGAGACCGTGCCCGAACGGGAATAGAGGGTTTTCTGAATCGTACGGCAGATCTTCAAACTGTTTTCGCACTGCCTCCATTGACGAGGGCAATTCAAACGGGAGCCTGGCAGATGGGTTGAACCCGCCGAACACTATATCGAGCACTGCATCGTCGTGAGCACCGAAATCACCCAGAAGTCCGGCAGCAGCACCTGCAATTTCAGGGATCACTGCCGGTCGGTTGAGGTGAATACATATAATGGTGGGTAACTGCTGGCAAATTTCAAGTATCCGGCTCAGCTCCGGTTCCCTGAAATCGAGGTCCCCCTGATGAAACATGCTTTCTATAAACCTGTCAATGAGTGAGGATGCCATCCTGTCATGACCCGACGGGGTTGTCAGCCTGAGTATTGCCATGTCGGCCTCTTCGGGGTTGTCAACAACTGTTGCGTAAAGACTTGCCGTCTCTTTATCAATTCCCTCAGTATAGATTTTCAGTCCTTTGTTTAACGGCAGGATATTCTGGTCATTTTTTAAAAGTACAATGGATCTGCGCTGCGCCAGCCTGCCTTTCTCCATAAAGTCCTTCCTTCCGACTGTTTCGACGGCTGCGTTTTCATCTACGTAGGGATTGTCAAACAATCCCATCTCAAACTTTGCCCTGAGCAGCCTCCCTGCAGATTCGTCAATCCGGCTTTCAGATATCAGGCCTTCATCAATAAGCTCCAGTAGTTTTTTTACTTCCATGTTTCCTCCGAACTGGTCAACGCCGGCTTCAAGAGCCTTCACAATCCTTTCCTTTACCGTATAATCATCCATGCCCCAGTGGGTCCTCGTAAGTATCGACCAGTCGGTACATATGATGCCTTCATAACCAAACTCATTCCGGAGCATATCCCCTATTATCTCCCTGTTAAAACTCATCCCCACATCTTCACTTGTCTGACCCGTCGGTATCCCATAATAGGGCATGATCATTGCGGTGCCTGCATCAATGGCTGCCCTGAATGGGATCAGGTGGTAATCGAAATTATCTCCCGGGTAATTCTGGTCAGCGCCATAATGAAAATGAGCGTCCCAGCCATCTTTCTGTGGTCCCCCGCCCGGCCAGTGCTTGGTCATGCAGGCCACGCTTTCGGGGCCAAGTGCGTCCCCCTGAAACCCAAGAATATATGCTGCGGTCAGTCTGGCGGAAAGTCCGGCATCCTCTCCAAAGGTTTCGGCAATTCGCGCCCAGCGGGGCTCTGTTGCAAGGTCTGCCACAGGATGCAATGCCGTACGGATACCTACTGCCCGGTATTCCTGGCTGGCGATTCGTCCGAATTCGGCCACCAGGAGTGAGTCGCCGGTTGCAGCCAGCCCTATCGGAGAGGGCCATTCCGACATTCCCGAAGACATGAATTGCACCCCAGCCGGAGATATCCCGTGCCTGGGATCGCTGCTGATAGTGACCGGTATGCCAAGCCTGCTCTTTTCAGCAAGCTTCTGCAATCCATTGTACCATTTTGCAT
>SLOE01000063.1 GCA_007132715.1 Bacteroidales bacterium | reverse complement strand
TACAGACCTCGATTTCACCCCATTTACCAACGCCGGGTTCCTTGGTTCAGTTTTCCTGCTGGTAGTTTTAACAGGGATACTGGCAGGCATTTATCCTGCCTTTTACCTTGCTTCGCTTGGTACCGGTGCTGTAGTAAGAGGTGGGGGTAACGGAAGATATGGCTCCCTGCGTTTCAGAAGGGCGCTTATTGTAGTTCAGTTCACTGTCTCTATAGTTCTTATTACCGGAACAGTAATAGTCAGCAGGCAGGTAAGTTATATGAGAAGCAAAGACCTTGGTTTTGACAAGGCAAATGTGATACTGGTCAGGGCAAACAGTGATATATACAGGTCTTCCGATGCATTCAGGGAAAGGCTGCTGAGACATGAAGCAATTGAATCGGTATCCATGTCAAACAACTATCCAGGGTATGTAACCTGGTTCAATACATGGGTGATCGATGGCGAAAGGAAAACTCACAGGTATTTGCCGGTTGATCCTGAATATTTCGATTTGATGGGCATTGAACTGGTTTCGGGCAGGAATTTTGATCCCGGCCGCCTGGCAGACCAGGAATACACCTACATACTGAATGAGGAGGCTGTAAGGTATTTCGGGTTTGATGAACCCGCCGGCAAAGAGTTTATGGTAGGCGGGCCACAACCCGTAAGAATAATTGGCGTCGCAGGGAATTTTCATTTCAGATCTCTTCATGAGCCTGTGGGCCCGCTGGTCATTGGATGGCAACCTCGTAACCTTCGCATGGTGAACATAAGAATGACCCCGGGTGGGAGTGCAGGGGCTATAGAACATGTCAGGGAAATATGGGAGGAGCTCTCACCGGGTACTCCGTTCGAGTATTTCTTTCTGGACGGGGAGATAGACAACCTCTATATTTCTGAGATCCGGATGAGCAGCCTTTTTGGATATTTTGCTCTTATTGCAGTGATTATAGCATGTATGGGCCTTTACGGACTGAGTATATTTGTTGCAGGCCGCCGTACCAGGGAAATTGCTGTTCGCAAGGTCCTTGGTGCCGGGGAGTATGGTATTGTGTTCATGCTGACCTCAGAGTTTGCACGTTGGGTCCTGGTTTCGATAATATTTGCATGGCCGCTTGCCTGGTGGGTAATGAGCAGGTGGCTGGAGAATTTTCCGTACAGAATTGATCCGGGGATACCGGTTTATGTTGCATCGGGGATGGTGGCGCTGCTAATAGCTGCAATAACGGTAGGAGGCCAGGCTCTTCGGGTTGCAAGGCTCAATCCGGCAGATTCATTGCGTGACGAATAGTTTACCATGAAAGTTGTAACCCGCAGGCAAGTTGAACGTCATATTGTAAAATCTTATTTTTAACAAGCCGGTATTCCGGGTAAAACATATTAGGTAATGATCAGAAACTACATTATTATAGCTATCCGGAATATCTCCAAAAGAGGGGTCTTTTCAGTAATCAACATTGCAGGGCTTGCAATTGGAATGGCCTGCAGTATACTTATCCTGATGTGGGTGGATCATGAACTCAGCTACGACAGGTTCCATCAACGGCATAGGGATATTTACCGCATAGGCTTCAGGGCAGAGATGCTTGGCACCTCCATGGATGTACCGGTAGCCATGGCGCCACTTGCCACCGAGTTGAAAGAGACCTTCCCCGGGGTTGATGATGTTGTCAGGATAGATGTTCCTGAAAACAACAATGTGTCAGTTAACAACGAACATTATGTTGAATCGTCGATCATAAAAGCCGATTCGTCATTCTTTTCATTTTTCGGATTTGAGCTAGAGACCGGAGATCCCGGCCGGGTCCTGAGGGACCCTTTCAGCATTGTCATTACAAGGGATCTTGCAACCAAGTATTTCGGCAATGAGAACCCGGTGGGTGAGGTTATCAGGCTTAACAACACACATGATTATACCATTACAGGTATTGCTGCCAATCCTCCCTCCAATTCACACATAACGTTCAGTGCTGTTGTGCCTTTCATGTCTCTTTATGAGATCCGGGGCCAGGGGTCGATGGACCATTGGCTCAGCCTGTCATATTTTACCTATTTCCGTGTCAACGAAAGTTATGAAGAAGGATCATTTTTCGGCAGGCTTGCAGATCTTTTTGAAGAGAGGTTCGGGGAGCAGTCCAGAGAATACGGGATTGCCCTGGAACCTTTTCTTCAGCCAGTCACCTCCATACACCTGGGTTCCGATATGATTGTAGAGCTTTCCCCTCCCGGGAACAAGGCAAGTGTATACATTTTTCTGGCTGTTTCTTTATTCATTCTGGGGCTTGCCTGCATTAACTTCATGAATCTTTCGACGGCAAAGGCATCGATCAGGTCAAAGGAGGTAGGGATAAGAAAAGTTTCCGGCGCAACAAGGGGACAGCTTATAAGACAGTTTCTGGGTGAATCGACAGTATATTCGCTGATAGCGGCATTGCTGGCAATTCCGCTGGTTGAACTCGGGCTTCCCTATTTCAATAATATAACCAGTCTGGAGATGTCTTTTTTCAGCGGGGCCAATCACAGGGTTCTGCTTATGTTTCCGCTGTTTATAATCTTTGTGGGAGTTGCCGCTGGCAGCTACCCCGCTTTTGTTCTGTCTGCATGGAATCCGCTGAAGACCATCAGGGGAGGCAAAACCGAGTCGTCGGGCCGGTCATGGCTAAGGAGCGGACTGATAGTTTTCCAGATGATAATTTCAATAACGCTGGTGATCTGTACCGGCTTTGTCTGGAAACAGCTTAATTATATCAACAGTAAGGACCTGGGTTTTGAAAAGCATGACAAGATAATTGTAAATCTTATAACCAGGGATATGCGAAGCAGGTACGAGGTAATAGAACACCAATTGCAGGGAATCCCCGGGGTAAACGGTATCAGCTTCTCAACATCGTATCCGGGAACAGAATTCAGCGGTACGGGTTACAAACCCGGGGGGGGCGATGATGAGTCGATAATCAGTTTCTTTCATTGTGACCGGGATTATACCGAACTGATGGATATCAGGGTATTGCAGGGGAGGAACTTTGACAGGGCTTTTGCTACTGATACCATGGCAGTGCTGGTTAACGAAACAGCGGTACGTACATTCGGGTGGACCGACCCGTTGGGAATGACAATTGTCCGGCCAAGGGGAGAAAACAGTGAGACATATCATGTGATAGGGGTTGTGGGTGACTTTCATTTCAAGTCGATGCACCAGTTGGTGGAACCGCTGATTATTCACCTTCTCAGGGGTTATCCCAGGTATATGACCCTTGATATATCACCGGTTAATTTCCATCTTGTAATCGCAGGCATCAGGGATGCATGGGATGAGATAAATCCCGGCGATCCCTTTGAGTTTGCACTGCTGTCAGATGAATATGATTTTCATTACCGGTCGGAGATACAGTTGGGCCGCATATTCACCTTCTTCAGCCTTCTTGCTTTCCTGATAGCTGCGCTGGGCATGTACGGTCTTTCTGCATTTATGGTTGAAAACAAGACCAAGGAGATCGGTGTAAGAAAAGTGTTCGGCGCCAGTGAGAAATCAATTGTCCTGATCTTTTTCAAACAATTCGGGGTGTGGCTCATCCTGGCAAACGTTGTTTCATGGGTGCTTGCCTGGTATTTTACCGGCAGGTGGCTTGAAATGTTTGCATACAGGATACAGGTTGCGGATCCGTTTGTTTTTGCCGCTGCAGCCTTATTGTCGTTTATGGTGGTGTTTATCGCTTCAGGGTACCAGTCGCTTAAAGCAGCCCTGATAGATCCGGCAAGATCACTCAGGTACGAGTAAC
>SLOE01000140.1 GCA_007132715.1 Bacteroidales bacterium | reverse complement strand
CCACTATAAGCGGACTGACGCCCAACACTGTTTATTATATACGGGCCTTTGCATCCAATAGCGCAGGAACAAGATATTCCAACAAAATTCATAGAATTACTGCTACCGACAGGCCTGCACCACAGGTATCCGAGCCCGGGGTAAGCAATATAACAAGTACTTCTGCCACGGTGCATGCCGCAGTTATTAACGATATGGGATACGAGGTACTTGAACGCGGTATAAGTTACAGTTGGGACGGTGGCTATGAAGAAATAAGTACAGAACCGGGCACTGGTGAATTTACCATTGAGCTGACCGGACTGGAACCGAATATGGAGTATACGGTTGTTGCCTATGCAACAAATGAAAACGGTAGGACCACCGGGTCTCCTGTTTCGTTCTTTACCGAATTTGAAACAGCAGGTCAGGCCCTTGCTTTCATGCAGACTCATGTTTATGATTACATGTTTGCATTTGGGGGCCGTCATGACGACTTCGGTATAAAATCCTTTGACCTTACTAATGACCTCCTGGGTGATGACATGGCTCATTATAGTGTAAACGGCTGGTTCCGTCCTCAATACGGCTATCACCTCCATACCAGCAACGAATCATCACTGGTAAGTCATACCTGGGACCGGTTTTATGAGATGATAAACAGGATAAACTGGGTGCTTTCTGTTATTGACAAGGCAGAAGGCGATGCGGCAGATATCAGCAGCGTTAAAGGGCAGGCACTGGCTATGAGAGCATATTGCCATTTCCAGCTTGTACAGGTATTTTCGCATGCATTTTCCTTCGATCCGGATGCGCCAGGTATACCATATCTGACTGAAAGCACCAAAGGGTATTCCGATCTGTTAACCGATGGTCCCGAAAAACAGCACAACAGCTTCAGCAGCATCATGAGCTATGATGAGCAATATAATCCTGAAGATAAGGGCAGCCTTCAATATGACCTCCTTAAAAGTGGAGCAAAATCCAGGGGTACGGTCGAAGGGGTCTATAATCAACTGGTAGTTGATCTTGATGATGCTATTGGATATTTCGATGATGCAGGCCAGCAGCTGCACATTTCGCATGTTGACCTGGCTGTGGCTCATGGGATACGGGCGAGGGTTGCACTGGCGATGGAGGAATGGGAAGATGCAGCCTATCACTCGGGCATGGCTATTACCGTTGCTGAAGGTGACGGCAAGAGTCTTTACACTCCTGAGGAGTATACTGCAGGCGGCTTTAACTCAGTTGACGGGGCCGAATGGATGTGGGGATCAGAGATTACAGAAGAGACGTCAACTATTTATGCCTCCTTCTTCAGTCATATGGATGCCAGGTTCATGAGTTATGCCAATCTGGGCGGACAAAAACTGATAACACAGGAGCTCTACAATTCATTCCCCGAAACAGATGTCAGGAGAAGCCTGTTCATCCCCCCGGGAGAGGGGTTTGAGCCTCTGGTTGACTATAACCAGATGAAATTCCTCAGTCCGGAAGAGGGCTCATTCACAGGAGACTATTTGTATATGAGGCTGGGTGAGATGTACCTTATACATGCTGAGGCCCTGGCGAGCGGGGATATCGATTACCAGCTGGCCCGTGAAACCCTGTTTGACCTGGTCAGCCAGAGGGATCCAGCCTATATCCAGTCCGGGGCAAGTGGACAGGATCTGGTTGATGAGATCTGGCTGCACCGCCGTTTGGAACTCTGGGGAGAAGGCCACCGCTTCCTTGACATAAAAAGGACCCGGCAGCCACTCAGCAGGCCTTATGATGACAATCATCATCCTCATTATGCAAGAGTGTTCGACCTGCTTCCCAATGATCCGATGTTCCTCTGGAGGATACCCGGCTATGTTGAAGATATTCCGGTTGCAGAGGTCTATATAACCGGCGAGGTCACCCCTTATGAAACCATCATGCCTGAAGGCATGTTCGATGAGGCCATAAATGCGCTTTATGAGGCACCGAGGTATGGAATGTTTGAAAAATATGTTGCATTGGAGGCCGGAGAGACCGGTTTCAATATAGTTCATGTTTCAGGAGCAGAACAGACCGTGTTTGGGCCTGCAACAGTTGAAACAGTCGAAACATATGGTGAGGACCAGCAGCCCCATATCATAATTCAGAAAGGCACCCTGGGTGAAAATGGTGTCTTTACTGTGCCTGAAGATGGACTCTATCAGGTAATTGTTGACATTCATACCAACACATTCGTAATAGCTCCCGTCCCCTACTGGGGAGTTACCGGCCCTGCGGCAACGGGTGACAGTTGGTTTTGGGATGTACCTATGGAGATAACAGGTGAATTCAATATTGATGAGATTACATTTAAGGCTTCTGACATTCATCTCAGGCCGGGTGAATTCAAGTTCAGGTACGGCAGAGGATGGATGCTGGATATAATTGAGACTTTTGTCAGGGTATATACCAATTTCGGCGGAGAGATCACGGGTGACGTTCCCGGTCTGTCAACAACCCTTGAGCGGGGAGGCCCGAATTATTCGCTGGATGCTGAATATGCAGGCATATATGATATAACTCTTACATGGACATCCGGCCAGGGTTTCGTCTCTTCTCTTGAAAGAACTGGTTTGATTGAATTCGGAGGCGGTAATGGTACTGAAATGGATCCCTATCTGATAGAGACCGCTGAACATCTTAATAATGTCAGATACTATCTTGATGCTCATTTCCAGCAGGAAGATGACATCTCACTTGCAGATCAACCGTTTTTAGAGCCGGAAAAGGGCTGGATGCCGATTGGTACCTCAATTCCGTTCACAGGCAGTTACGACGGCCAGCATTTCGCAATTGACGGTCTGTGGATAAACCGTGAATCAGCAGATCGTACAGGATTGTTCGGCTATGCAATTGATGCACAATTTCGCAACCTGGTAATAGACGATGCTGATATCACAGGGAATAACAGCGTTGCTATACTGATTGGTTATTCTGATAATACAGAGGTTGTCAATGCTCATGTTTCAGGTGTAGTTAATGGAAATGACTGGGTAGGAGGCATTGCCGGCCGCAACACAGGGGAAAATGCCAGTATACAAAGATCATCTTCTGCTGTTGATGTTAATGCTACCGGGGAGTATATCGGGGGATTGGCCGGGTTCAGCGACTTCAACGCCCTGGTGGAATATTGCTTTTCAACCGGAACCGTTTCAGGACAGTATGCTGTCGGCGGACTCATAGGATGGCTCGGCGGTGCTTCATGGGCAGGTAATTCGTATTCAACTTCCCATGTTTCAGGCATGAATAATGTCGGGGGACTTATCGGGCATAATGATGGTTATGTGTACATAAGCTATTCTACGGGGACGGTCAACGCCGAAATGGATGGTGGCGGACTTATAGGGTTCAACAACGAAAGTGTCTTTGACAGCTACTGGGATTTGCAGACTTCCGGCATGGTAAACAGTGACGGTGGTGAAGGCATGGCAACTTTCCAGATGGTACGCGAATCAACATTCGCAGGATGGGACTTTACTGAAACATGGGGAATAATCGAAGATATAACATATCCATTTCTCCTTTGGCAGACTGAACCAGGTGATCATAATTATGCCGACTATGAACCGGGATATAAAATTCCAGGCGATGGTGTGTCAGATATTGATGACAACTTCTATCCTACCGTTATTATTGGTAGCCAGGAGTGGATGGCCCGGAATTTAATGGTTACCCGTTACAATGATGGCAGCTCCATACCAACAGATCTTAGTGATGCTGAATGGGAGGCAACAAGAGATGGTGCATATGCAGTATATCCGCACGATGGCTTAGAAGGTATTAACTCTGAAGAGGAGATGCTGGATGCGTACGGGGTACTCTATAACTGGTACACGGTTGAAACCGGGAACCTGTGCCCGGATGGATGGAGAGTTCCGTCGGACGAGGACTGGACGGAGTTAATTGATCATGTGGCTGCCCAGGGATTTCCCAATGAATGGGAGAATCCGGACGGAGCCGGCAATGCCTTAAAATCCTGCCGCCAGGTCGACTCTCCTCTTGATGGTGAGTGCAGCACTATAAGTCATCCGCGCTGGGACGCCCATGAAACACATTACGGCACTGATGTTTTTGGCTTTTCTGCCCTTCCGGGTGGCTCCCGCATATTCACTGGTAGTTTCGAGGGAATCGGCAACGGACGCTGGTGGTCATCTACTGAGGACTCAGCCACAGATGCCTGGGTCCGGGCCATAAACAGTAACGGCGGCGCTGTGGCTGCTACCGAAAGCAATAAGGCGAACGGTTTCTCCATCCGCTGTATCAAGGGAGAACCCGACGAGCCACCAGTTTCCTGGGATAATGTCCGTGTGAGCGATGCCGACTTTGCCGATCCCAGACTTTCCGGCAGGAATGCCATGGCTGTCCACAATGAAAATGTTTACGTGGTCTGGGAGGATAAGAGGGAAGGAGAGGATAACGTATATTTTGCAAGGTCAGATAATAACGGTTTGGATTTTCTCCCGGCTGAAGCCATAACCCACAGTACCGCGGGTGTTTCAAATATCTGGCCATCGATAGCGGTGAATGAAGATGGTGTAATTTATGTCACCTGGGTTTCCGTTACCGGGGAAGGAGATGACCAGGTTTATGAAATAATGCTAAGCAGGTCAGTTGACGGTGGAGTCTCTTTCGGAACAGCCCTTGAGCTGACTACCGGAGGTTCCAGTGTATTCCCGGTTGTTGCCGCTTACGATGATGATGTATATATTTTATATGCCGGCGTGATAGAATATCCTTTGGCGGATTACTTCCTGGTACGGTCAACAGACCAGGGTGTTACATTTGATGGAGCTGTCCAGGTAAATGATGAACCATCGGCAGGACCAGTCAGATTTGAAAATATGACGGCCATGTCTGTAAACGAGACGGGTGAATTATTCCTGGCCTGGATAGACGGACGTCGTGAAGGAAGCAACGGCGATATATTCTTTGCAAGATCCGATGATGGCGGGCAGACCATTAGTGCCAATATCAATGTAAATGATTTTGCCTCACCCGGCGCCAACAGCCAGCAATACGACCCGGCAATCACCACGGGGGCTGAAGGAATAGTATATATATCCTTTGCCCGGATCCCGGATGAAGAAGAATGGGAAGAAAACAGGGTCTACCTTGCCGTATCAACAGACGGTGGAGATAGTTTTGACACTGAAACTCTGGTCGGAGGCTATGATCAGACGATCAGGTACCATGACATAAAAGCAGGGCCGGATAATATGCTGAGCGTAGCTGTATGCGGCGAGTTTGGCCAGGGCCAGGGAACTTACCTGTTGCAATCATATGACGGCGGGGCCACATTCTCAGATCCTGCTCCGCTGAGTGATGCCTTCAATTATTTTGCCAACAGGGTACATATCGATATAGCACCTGATGGTGAGGTGTGTGCAGTTTGGGTTGACCACCGGCTTGGAGGGGAAAACCGTCAGGTCTTTTTTAGCAAAGGTGAGGTCACGATTGAGCAACAGTTCGGAGGAGGGTCAGGGAGTGAAGGCGACCCTTACATTATTCTGACTGCTGACCACCTCAACCAGGTAAGGGATTTTCCCTGGGCCCATTTCAGGCAACAGGGTGATATCCATCTTGATGAGCCTCCATACAATGACTTGCCAGCAGGGGGATGGAGCCCGATTGGCACTAGCGCTGAACCGTTCACCGGTAATTATGACGGACAGGGTTACGGTATTATCAATATGATGATTGACCGTGATAATGATGATGAAGTTGGATTGTTTGGTTATACAGACAACGCTTCGATTCATGATCTGGTTGTCGAGACTGTTTTTATTAATGGCAGGGATCATGTGGGTGGCCTTGCAGGATTTGCCGAGAATACAACGATCAGTAATGTAAGGGTATCAGGGATTATATCTGGGAATAACGGACTGGGTGGGGTAGCCGGACTCTCGCATGGCGACCAGGGTATCTTAACAGCCTCATCATTTTCAGGCGATGTTAATGGTACAGGTCAGTATGTCGGCGGACTTGTGGGTAACAGCGGGTTCAGCGCTGTCGTAGAAAACTCCTACGCTATCGGCACAATCAGCGGCGATATTCATGTAGGCGGACTTGTCGGTTCGCATGGAGGTGGATCTGAAATACATAACTCCTATTCAATGGTCTCAGTATCGGGATTCGAGGCTGTCGGGGGACTTGTAGGTCAAAATGACGGTGAGATAACAAATTCCTATTCAACAGGTTTTGTATCCGGAGAAACCGGGATTGGTGGATTTGCGGGCAATAACACTAATGTAATTTCAGGCAGCTACTGGGATACACAGACTTCCGGCATTGAAACCAGTGATGGTGGTGAAGGAAGGGCAACATACCAGATGGTCCGTGAATCAACATTTACTGAATGGAACTTTGCTGAAACCTGGGATATAATCGAGGACATCACCTACCCGTTCCTCCAGTGGCAGGGAGATCCGGCAGATCACAACTACGCCGATTATGACCCCGTTGTTGCCCTGGTTACAACAGCCGGGATCACTGATATTACTCATTCAACAGCCTTCTCCGGTGGTGAGGTTATTGATGATGGTGGTGACGAAATATTCCAGGTGGGGGTGGTATGGAGTACTGATACAGAACCTAACCTGGATGACAATTTGGAGGGATATACAGAGGATGAGTTCATTGAGGAAACCACCCAGTTCATAAGTGAGATCACCGGTCTTGATCCAGGCACCACCTATTATGTAAGGGCTTATGCTGTCAATTCAGCAGGTACTGCATATGGTGACCAACTGGATTTTGAAACTGATGAGGTTTTCACTTTTAATTTTATTATCTCCGAGGGCTCAGGCAGCAGTGTGGATGTTGATCCGGAACAGGCTTTTTACAACGAAGGCGATCTCATTAACCTGACGGCAATGCCGTGGACTGGTGAGCGGTTTGTCGGATGGTCTCTGGAGGGCGGAGGCACACTTGAAGATTTAATAGGCCCGGACAACGAGGCAGAGCCTGAAGTAACCCTTACCATGCCTGCTTTCGATGTGATTATTACAGCTACCTTTGAGCCTGATGACTACCAGGTCACTATTCAAATAGCTCCTGAAGGGTCAGGAAGTGTTTCCCTTGATCCCGACCAGGAATTTTATATTACTGGTGACCTGATAGGTTTGACTGCAACACCAGAAGCGGGGTACCAATTCGTAAACTGGACCCTTGAGAGTGAAGGAAACCTTGAGGACCTCATTGGCGAAGACAATGACACAGAGCCGGAAGTAACCCTTACAATGCCTGCTGATGATGTAACCCTGACAGCAAACTTCGAGCCTATCGACTATACCCTTACTGTATCTGTTAATGATGAGGCAATGGGTGAAGTGCAGGATGAGCTGGAAGAACCTTACTCAGGCGGAGTATACAACATTGGCGATGAGATAACATTCACCGCCGTTGCCAACGAGGGTTACCAATTCGTAAACTGGACCCTTGAGAGTGAAGGAAACCTTGAGGAGCTCATTGGCGAGGGCAATGACACAGAGCCGGAAGTAACCCTTACAATGCCTGCTGATGATGTAACCCTGACAGCAAACTTCGAATCATTTGTCACCGATATAGACGGAAATATATACAAAACAGTTACTATTGGCGATCAGGAGTGGATGGCCGAGAACCTTAGAACCACTAGTTACCGCAACATGGACCCTGTCAATGATCCTGAATTTGAAGGACTTGATGATTGGGGTGACATCACCGGCAGTGGCGCATATATTGCCTATGACCCCAGTCTTCCCGAGGCTGAAGGTATTGAAGATGAAGAGGAGATGACTGGGCATTATGGTTTACTATACAATTATCAGGCTGCAAAAGATCTTAGAGGCCTTTGTCCCGCCGGCTGGTACGTACCCATTAAAGAGGATTGGATGATACTGTTTGATTACCTTGGTGGTACAGAAGTTGCAGGGGGAAAGCTGAAATCAACACGGACTGGTCCCGATCTGCATCCACGATGGAACACTCCAAATACCGGTGCTGATGATGAATTTGGCTTTAATGCACTACCTGGTGGAATGCTGGATGAAGATTTGCTATCCTTCACAGGTCTTGGCCAGGTTGGTGTATGGCGAGCGCTTGATTATGATACGGTTGGAGGATTCAAACCATTTCCTGACCATTTCCTGGTAACAATGCAACATAACAACTTTGCAATTGACAGCCTTATTGATCAGTATGGAAATTCTGGTATAAGCATCAGGTGTATAAATGGTTATGGTTTTGCCAGGATGCTTACCGCCGATGCCACTGGAATTACAACCAGTAGTGCCTCTGTAAGCGGGCTAATTATTGATGACGGTGGAAGTGAGTTGACTGAAGCAGGTGTTGTCTGGAGTACTTTAGCTGATTTTGATCCGGAAGTGCCAGAAGGTACTGCTGTGTCATCAAATTATGAACCCGGATTGGATAATTTCATTGCTGAACTAACATCCCTGGAGACAAACACCCGATACTATTACAGGGCATACGGCACTAACTCCACCGGCACCTCTTTTGGTAACGAGCAAAGCTTCTATACCGATAATATAATAACCTCCGAAGCTGGTGATCATGGAACCATTGATCCTGAAGGTGAATTGATAATGTCAATAGGTCAAAACCAGATGTTTACAATGACACCTGACGCGGGTTACGAGATAGAGGATGTAATCCTGGATGGTTCCAGCATACTGAACGATGTTGATATTGATCTGGAAACCGGTGTTGGTACTTATTTATTGGAGAACTTATTTGATACCCCGGTCACCCTTAGCGTTACCTTCAGGATGATGGACGGGGTGGTTATTGATATTGACGGTAATGTATACCCGACTGTCGAGATAAACGGACAGGAGTGGATGGCTGAAAACCTGAGGACTACAAGTTTCAGGGATGGAACCGGACTTGTAGATTCGGATATTGTAGACTGGCCAAGTAATTCTGGATCTGGTGCATACATTATTTACGATCATGAAGGACAGGATGCAGAAGGAATTGAAAATCCGGCAGAAATGACAGAGTATTATGGTTTACTCTATAATTACGCGGCAATAGATGATTTTGCAGGTCTTTGTCCTGCAGGATGGTACATGCCAAATGCCGATGACTGGGTGACACTTTTTGATTATCTTGGTGGCGATGAAGAGGCTGGAGACAAGTTGAAGTCAACCCGCCAGACTCCTGATGATCATCCTCGCTGGAACAATGGGGAAGGTCCGGGAGGCGGATCAGATTTGAGCGGTTTCAATGGCCTGCCTGCTGGGCTGGTAGAAGGATTGTCCAGCCAATTCACTGAATTAGGTGGGACTGCATACTGGTGGTCTTTAATGTTTGATCAATTCTATCTTGATCCACCAGGTGATGCATATCAAGGCATGTTTGTTGATCTCATCGATCATGTTTACATCAACCCTAACTATATGCAGTACCCCGGTTACAGTGTCCGATGTATAAACGGGCACGGACTGCCTAGGGTAAGAACTCACAGGATGGTCGATATTGGCTCCAATTCAGCCGTTGCTGCAGGATTTGTTTCGGATGACGGTGGAAATAGTATTCTAAGCATGGGTATAGTGTGGGGCACTTCTCCTGAACCGGATATAAATGGTGATTATACCACTGAAACTCCAGAACTGGGCCATTTTGAGAGCACCCTGCCGGACCTTGAAGGAAGCACTGTATATTACGCGAGGGCTTACGCGACTAACAGCGAGGGGACATCCTACGGTCAAGAGGTAGAGTTCTTTACACCGCCCATTGATCCTGAGGAGCCTGGCGGACTGGGAACCGAAGCATCTCCATATCAAATTACAAATCTCGCTAATCTTTTCTGGATAAGCCAGAATCCTGACGAATGGGATAAGAATTACGAGCAAACTGCTGATATAGATGCAACAGAAACCTCCTCCTGGTACGGGGGAGAGGGATGGATGCCAATAGGTAGTGCACCGGCCATGGCCATGCGTTTTAGCGGTAGTTACGATGGTGGTGGGAATATCATAGACGGATTGTACATCAACCGGCCTGACAGTGATTACCAGGGACTTTTCGGATGTGTTGGTGGGTTAGCGGCGGCACAAATATCCAATCTCGGTATTACCAACGCGCAGGTTACAGGAAGAGATTATGTCAGTGCTTTGATTGGAGGTGCAGGCCATATGACCGTGGAAGAAAGTTTTACCGCGGGTATGGTCAGCGGAAACAATCACGCGGGTGGTCTGATCGGGGGATTTTTTGATGATTATACTTCTATATATTTTTGCTACAGTACTGCAAATGTCAGTGGAAACGACTTCGTTGGAGGTCTTGCCGGGAGTTTGGGAATGGAAGGTTGGGTAAACCGCAGCTACAGTGCAGGAAGTGTAACGGGCACGGGCACTGGTGTCGGAGGATTGTTGGGACAGTCAAATACAATTTCAACCAACTGCTTCTGGGATACGGAGACCTCCGGACAGGAAACCAGTTCGGGCGGCACAGGCCGTACTACCTCAGAGATGACCCAGCAGAATGAATTCACTGGCTGGGATTTCGATAATATCTGGGATATTGATGAGGGAGTAACCTATCCCTTCCTGCAATGGCAGGTTGAACCCGGCGATCATAACTATGCAGACCTTCCTGAAACCTACATTATCCCCGGTGATGGTGTTACCGACATCGATGGTAACTTCTACTCCTCCGTCATAATCGGCAGCCAGGAGTGGATGGCTGAGAACCTCAAGACAACCCGGTTCAATAACGGCGATCCAATTCCTTATGTGCCAGACGATACCGATTGGAGCAATTTAACCTCTCCGGGATTAGCCTGGTGGGACTGGGATATTTATTCTGGCGATTCGACAGCCTATGTTGATGATTACGGACTTTTGTATAACTGGTACGCGGCTAATACCGCTAATCTTTGCCCTGTTGGATGGCGGACTCCGTCCCATACGGATTGGGAAAACCTGGCTAATTACCTGATCGATAATTATGATGAGATTGAATCAGACAATGTTGCTTCTTTTCTTAAATCTTGTCGCCAGGTTAACTCGCCTCTTGGAGGTGAGTGTAACACTGAAGAGCATCCAAGATTTCAAGAGCATACAGATTACCATGGTATAGACATGTTTGGATTTTCCGCCTTACCTGCTGGTGGCAGGATTGAAAATGGTCAGTATCCACAGCACTACGTGGGGTATAGCGCTCGATTTTGGAGCACACAAGAAATAAATGATCAAGGTTTTGGTAGAATGTTAGGTTACAATTTTGATAACCTGGGCAGCTTTCTGCATGACTTCAGGGTCGGTCACCCGGTACGCTGCATTAAAGATTAGATGGTCAATCCATAATTATTATAACCCTGGGAACCCGGGTTTATAAGTGTGCTACCTTACAATGATGTTTTCGCCCTCACGGCAGTACATCCGTAACATGGGTTCTGCTTCGGCAACCCCCATCTCTACGGCAGTGCGCAGATCCTCGCACCCGCCCTGCATGTCGTTCAGGTTGATCCTGGATACTGCACGCTGGTGATAGGCGCCAGGGTTATCGGGATTAAGTTCGAGAGACCTGTTGTAATCTGACAGGGCCTCCTCGTGCATACCCATTATTCCCCTGGAGATACCACGGTTAAAAAAAGCCATGGCATGATTGCCATCCAGCGCAATAGTGCGGGAGAAATCAGAGACCGATCCGGCATAATCACCTGACATTGCCTTTGCAGTACCGCGCAGGTAAAAACTCTGGGGATTGGTGTCGTCTATTGCTATTGATTCGTTCAGGTCACGTATCGCGCCCGCGGACTCTCCCCTCCTCAGCCATCCAAGTCCCCTGTTCAACCAGGCCCTTGCGTTCCCTGCATCGAGGTCAATAGATACAGAAAAGTCTTCCATGGCACGATCAAGCTCACCCAGGTTAGCGAGCGCGCTGCCCCGGTGGAAATATATCTCAGCATCATCAGGATCATATTGCACTGCCCGGTCAAGGTCATCAACCGCCCCGGCAAAATCATTTATCCTGCGTCTGAAAATACCCCTCTGCTTGTACAGCCCCTCATATCCTGCATCCATATCAATAACCCGGTCGTAATCTTCAATGGCGGCAATAAAGTTTTCCAGGCTGGCCATCGAGGCTCCCCTGAGCCTGTAAACTTCAGGATTATCAGGTTCATACTTTATCGCCATACTATAATCATCAACGGCTCCTTCAAAGTCCTCCAGTGAGGCTTTTAATGCTCCTCGCTCAAACCAGGCGGGGCCATAAGAGGGATCAGAATTTATCGCATCAGAAAAGTCATCCATAGCCCTCCCGGTCTCTCCCAGTTCCCGGTAGGCCCTACCCCTGTTGGTATATGAAATTGCCGGTTCATAATCCAGATTGAGAGAACGGGTAAAATCACGTACCGCATATGCAAAATGAGCTTCGGATAGTTTAGAGACACCCCGGTAGAACCAGGCTGGAGCATACGTGCTGTCTCTTTCAGTAATAACGGTATAAAGTTCGATAGCCCGCGGGTGGTTACCGAGTGCTGCCTCGCTCAGGGCCTGTCCGAAACGTGCATCAACCAGTCCCCCCCTAACCCGTACTGCCCTGGCAAAATAGATTCCTGCCTCTTCATACATCTCCTGTTCCTGGTATTCAAGTCCCTGTTTGTAATAATGATCAGCCAGGGGTATTCTGGCAATCCATAAAAGCAATATGACCACTGCAATAATAACCGGTATGATGATTTTTGATTTCATAAGACTTTAATTCAAAGGTAAACAGCTCTTTCAAATGCCGGTCAAATTTAGGAAAAAAATAGTTTCTATAATGACAGAATATGAAACCGGACTTCAAAACATGAAAATAATACGCAAAATAAAAGCGATATGTTTTACAATATCGCCCGCTTATAAGGTTTTGGTTATATTTATGCCATAAAATTATTTTCATTATGCATAAAAAGACCGCCATCCTTTTTGGCGCAACCGGACTCACAGGGTCGCTCCTTCTCACCAAGCTGATACAGGATGAAAGGTACGAAACAATCAAGGTGTTCACAAGATCGGTGCCCGATGCCAGGAGCGACAAATTACAGATTATAAACATTGACCTGGAAGACCTTGAAAAGTATTCTGACGAAATCAGCGGTAACGACCTGTTCTGTTGTCTTGGTACCACAATAAAAAAGGCGGGCACGAAGGATAATTTCAGGAAGGTAGACCTTGAATGGCCTGCTCTGATCGCTTCGATAGCACACAAAAACGGTGTTCCCAACTTTCTCATGATCTCCTCCATAGGAGCCGACCCCGGTAGCTCAAATTTTTACCTGCGCACCAAGGGGGAGGCCGAAAAGGCCGTTCAGCAATATGACTTTAAAAAGACTGTGATCCTGAGGCCTTCAATGCTGCTGGGTAAACGCAAGGAGTTCAGGCTTCTGGAGGAACTGGGAAAGATAATTATGAAACCTGTAAAACTCATACTCAGGGGTAAGTTAAAAAAATACCGACCTATCGATGCTGAAAGAGTTGCAAAGGCAATGATAAAGTTTGCCAATACAACCACCAGCAAATACGTTTTTGAATCACATGAGATTGAGCTTTACACGAAGCGCTGAAGTACTGTCAGTTTCCATCATTCCCTTAAGGCCAGTATAATATACCGGCTGAGTATGATGGCAGTGCATGGAAACCCGGGGCAGTTCAGGCAGCAGTATTAAATTCCAGACCTATGTCATTAAAGGAAAATATTGATTTTTTGAGCCTGGTAAAAGAGAGGCAAAGCGACCGCAAGTATTCAGACAAACCGGTTGAAAAGGAAAAACTCATGCGTTGCCTGGAAGCGGCCCGCCTTGCACCTTCTGCATGCAACTCGCAGCCATGGACCTTTATAGTGGTGGATGACCCTGAGCTTAAAAATAAAGTTGCCAAAGAGGCCAGCGGGGGTGTTTTGCCGCTTAACCATTTTACCTCACAGGCCCCGGTGCTGATAACAATGGTTCTTGAAAAACCGAATATCACCTGTGGCTTTGGAGAGATGGTAAAGGACAAGAGGTTCACTTTGATGGATATAGGAATTGCCGCTTCTCATT
>SLOE01000139.1 GCA_007132715.1 Bacteroidales bacterium | reverse complement strand
TTGCCCTGGCAATCATGTGGTCCTGCCAGGGACCCTCAGGTGAGAGGGCAGTTACAGGTGACGCCGGAACAGCAGATGCCACATTTGACGATTACGAACTCTACCTTGCCGATACTGAAAGCAGTAATGTGGAATGGATCGGTGCCAGGCCTGCCTCTCAGCACGACGGCATCGTAACCTTAAAGGAGGGTCACCTCAGGGTAAGTGACGGTGAGATCGTGGGAGGCGAGTTTGTTATTGACATGGAGAACATCGTTGTTCTCGACATAACCGATCCCGGCAGGAATGCCAGGCTAAAAGCGCACCTTGAATCGGATGATTTCTTTGATGTGCCGAATTACCCCGAAGCAAAATTCGAAATAACCAGGGTTGTGAAGGCCGGTGAAGGTAGCGGTGATTATTCACACACTATCACAGGTAATCTGACGATGCGCGGCACCACAAGATCAGTCACTTTCAACGCCATGATAGATGTTGACGACGAGCAGGTTAAAGCAAAGTCCGTGCAGTTCCTGATCGACCGCACCGAGTGGGGAGTAAACTTCCAGTCTCCTACCGTCTATGCTGAGCTGGTGGACAGGTTCATCATTGATGATATCGCACTGGTGGTAAATCTGGAGGCCAGGAAAAATTAATTCATCCTGACCCGCTTCCTGCCGCGGGGACCCTTGTTGCGGTCGCGGAAATCATTACCTGTGAACTCGTAGTTCTCTTCAGCTTCAATCCTGACACCTTTATAAACCGTTCTGTTAAGATCGGCTATTATACGGGTTGCCAATTTGCTGTCAACCTCAACAGAGGAAGTGCGTTTGTAAATATCAATATTCCCTATCTCCACCCCTGATGCTCCCTGAGCTGAAGAGAGCAGGTCGATTATCTCGCGTTTGGTGATGTTTTTTCCTTTGCCGACATTGAAAAGTACACGTGCCATCACCCCTCCCCTTCTGACAGAAGGTTTGCGGCCACCGGACATCTTGTCGTTTTTCCGGCCTCGGCCGGTTTCAATGTTAAGATCGGGGGCGTCGCGGTAATAATCAAGGAACCTGCTGAATTCAACCGATACAAAACGCCTTATTATCTCCTCTTTCGACAGGCCGTCGAGCATTTCATATAGCCCTTCCATATAAGGATCCAGCTGATTCTGATCTGCCGGAGAATTCAGTATCCGTTCTGCCATACTGCAGGCCTGGCGCTCACATATCTCGGCACCTCCCGGTACGGAACGGTGCTCCATCTTTTTCCGTATCATATTTTCAATCTGCGATATCCTGCCACGCTCGCCGGGATTGATGATTGACACCGACAGGCCTTCCCTGCCGGCACGGCCTGTTCTTCCCGAGCGGTGTGTATAGGCCTCGGTGTCATCAGGGAGATTGTAGTTGATAATGTGTGTCAGGTCATTGACATCAAGTCCACGTGCCGCAACATCGGTGGCCACAAGTATGCTCAGGTTCCTGTCGCGGAACTTCTTCATCACGTAATCGCGCTGGATCTGTGTCAGGTCGCCGTGCAGCGCCTCTGCATCATAGCCGTCTTTCATCAGCCGGTCTGCAATATCCTTGGTCTCCTGCCTGGTACGGCAGAACACAATACCATAGATGCCGGGGTGGTAGTCCACTACCCTCTTGAGGGCATTATACCTGTCCCTGCCATTAACCACGTGGTATATGTGGGAAACATTTTCAGCTCCTGCATTTTTCCTGCCTACAGTTATCTCCAGGGGATTCCGCATATATTTGCCGGCAATGGCTGCAATACCCGGAGCCATTGTTGCCGAGAAGAGCAGTGTCTTTTTAAATTCAGGGGTCTGTGCCAGTATGGCATCAAGGTCGTCACGGAACCCCATTTTGAGCATCTCATCAGCCTCATCCAGAACCACAGTGGTAACAAGGGAAAGATCTATGCGGTTTCGCCTAATAAGGTCATGAATTCTTCCGGGAGTGGCAACGACCACATGCGCACCCTGCTTCAACGCTTTCATTTGCTGCACGATAGATGCCCCGCCATATACAGCCACAGTTTTCAGGCCTCTCATAAACCTGCCGTAATTCTCAATATCACGGGTTATCTGCATGCAAAGCTCGCGGGTTGGACTAAGTACAAGCAACTGCGGGTAATCAGCGTAAAGGTCAATATGTTCAAGCGCAGGAAGTCCGAAAGCTGCTGTCTTTCCCGTACCGGTCTGCGCCAGCGCAATAATATCCCTGTCACCGGCAAGTAATGCCGGTATTACTCTTTCCTGGACGGGCGTAGCATTTTCAAAACCCAGGGCATCAATGCCCATAAGGATTTCCGGCGAAAGCCCCATCTCTTTAAATAACATAACAAATTGTTTTAAGGCCTTCCCGAATCTTCCAAACCGATGATATCAGATTAACCTGTGATTAGCAACTATCCCGGATGCTCAGGACATCTTCCATACATTTCCGTTTGATCCGGGTCTGTTCAGCTACGATCGTAAAATAGTGTGAGATATTCTAAAACCGGCAAGATTGTTCAACTGCATCCTTTGAAAAACATGCAAAAGTAATCATAATTTCCGATAAAATTACTGCTGTCAGTAAAGAAACTGCAAAATAGTTATACCGGCGGCACGGAAAAATCAGATACATTTTTATATTTTTGCTAAACAATGCCGTATTGAACCCGATCCCGCAAAATCGATCAGGAAACGAACGGAAAATACCGGAATACATCTTTAATCAGACAATAAACCAACCTGAAAATCCATAACCATGAGACACACATCACCCTTCAGAAAACAAAACCACATTTATAAAACCCTGGTAATCCTGTTGCTTGCAGCCACCACCCTGTTTATCAACTCATGCACCCCCAGCACAGAAGCCGGGAAGGATCCGTTTATCGTCAGCCTTATGTCTGATATGACCCTCGAGGAGAAGGTGGGCCAGATGATGCAGATAACCATTGACGGCGTTACCCAGGGAGATAATATCTACTCCAGTCATATACCGGTCAGGCTCGACATGGAGCTTCTGAGGGAATATCTTGTGACCTACGGGGGAGGTTCAATACTTAACACGCCCAACACCGTGGCGCAGGGCCGCGACCTCTGGCTTGAGCTGATCAGCACCATTCAGGAGATCGCAACAGAAGAGACCCGGCACGGTATCCCTGTCATCTACGGCATTGATGCGATACACGGCTCAACCTATATAGCCGAAGCAACGATGTTCCCCCAGCAGATAGGCATGGCAGCCACATGGAACCCGCAGCTTGTTGAGGATGCAGCAGCGGTAACGGCATATGAGACCCGCGCCGCAGGTATTCCATGGAACTTCTCCCCTGTTCTGGACCTGGGTTCCGATCCCAGGTGGGCAAGGCAGTGGGAATCATTCGGAGAGGACCCCTATCTTACTGAAGTAATGGGCGTAGCGATGGTTGACGGTTACGAAGGCAGGGACAATAATATATCTGATCCGCACAGGCTGGCTTCCTGCCCCAAACATTTTTACGGTTATTCGATGCCATTCTCGGGAAAGGACCGCACACCCGTTTACATCCCTGAGATGGACCTCAGGGATAAGCATCTTCCCCCCTTCCGGGCGGCAATAGATGCAGGCGTCCGCACGATAATGCTGAACAGCGGACTTGTCAACAATGTATCGGTGCACGCCAGCAGGGATATAATCACCGACCTGCTCAAGGAGGAGCTGGGGTTTAGGGGACTGGTACTGACGGACTGGGCCGATATAGAAAACCTTTATACGCGGGACAAAATAGCCGCTTCCTCGAAAGAGGCAATTAAACTGGCCATAAACGCGGGTGT
>SLOE01000147.1 GCA_007132715.1 Bacteroidales bacterium | reverse complement strand
TCCCAGTCCCGTTCCGCCGGTCTTCCTGTTTGAACCTGCATCAAGACGCCTGAAGCGGTCGAAGATCACATGGTGCTTGTCCTCCGGTATCCCTATCCCGGTATCGCTTACGTAAAAAACCACATCTTTTTCTCCCAGGGTGTAACCAAACTCAACTTTCCCCTTTTTTGTGAACTTCAAGGCATTGCTCAGGAGGTTGGACAATACCTGCCTGAACCTGTTGTCGTCGGTCAGAATTGTCAGATCACCGGCACTGTCGGGAATATCCAAAACAAACCTGATGCACGACCCTTTATCTGTGAGTCTCTCTTTTTCGAATGAGTAATGCAGCTCTTTCATTATCCCGTTTATATCACAGGCCGTTTTGCTTACCTGGACCTCTCCCGACTCGATCCTTGCAAAGTCTATGATATCGTCAATCAGGTTGAGAAGTGTGTTTCCAGTATTCTTTATTATCTCTATGTATTCTGAATTGTCGGTGTCGGCTGTCTGGTGCGTGCTGAGCAGCTTGGAAAAACCTATGATGGCATTCATGGGTGTCCGTATCTCATGCGACATGTTGGCAAGAAAGGCCGACTTGAGCTTGTCCGACTCGATGGCCTTCTCCTTGGCCTCCTCCAGCCTTCTTTCATACAGGAGCCTCTCGGTTATATCTTTGATAATGACAACAATGTATGAAGGTTGCTGTTCCCCGTCCCTCAGCAGACTGGCCGACACCTCGGCTATGAAAAAGGTTTTGTCTCTTTTAAGCAGTGTGAAGGTTTTGTTTTTGATATATCCCTTGTTGAGCACATTTCTGAGAAACGTACCGGCCCTGTTATGGTCCTTTTCAGCCACCATTTCAAGCGCCGAGATATCACGGTGGGGATTGGTTACGGGGATCCTGAAAAGTTCCAGTGCCGCCCTGTTCCTGTCAATCACTATCCCGTCAGGGTTGATGAGCACAATTGCATCAGGCGAGCTTTCAAAGATATTTCTCAGTTTTTCCTGGCTCATCTGCAGGGCCTCCCTGGCTGTTATGTGATCAGTCAGGTCCCTGTATATCTTGAGTATACCTACCTTATTATCTCCGATGGCTATCGGTGCCCCGACTATTGAAACGTTAACAGGAGCTCCGTCCTTCCTTAATCTTACTGTCTCATTGATAACGCCTCGTGCATTTCTGACCCTGCCGGTAAATTTGTTTGATTCGTCAATCTTGTCAGGCGGTGTCAGCAGGGAGAGTGTGGTTTTACCGGTCACCTCACTGGCACTGTAACCGAAGAGCTCTGTAAACTGGGCATTTACCCTATGGATACGGGATTCATTGTCGGTAATGGCTATTGCTTCGGGCGCAGCCATGAAAAGGTTCTCAAAATATATTTTCTCTATCCTGATCCGTTCTTCCTCCACTTTCCCTGTTGCTTGCCTGCGGAAGGTCAGGATCATTGCAGGGCCTGAGGAGAGACGGATCATCCTTCCCTGAAAACTTGCAGTTATCATTTTTCCACCCGGCGGGTACAAGGTGGCCTCAAAACTTTCAGGTTCACCATTGATCCAGAGCTCCGATATCTTCTTCAGGGCAGCTTTCTCGTTTTCAGGTACAAGGTCCAGGAAGTAAGTGCCGGTGAGGCCGTCCGTTCCGGTTTCAGTCATTGCACAGACAGCCAGGTTGGCATCAGTGATAATACCCCTTTCGTCAACCATGACCATAGCATCGGATGAATGTTCGAAAAGGCTTTTGAATGCCTGGTTATCTTCGTCCCTGTAGCCGGGGGGTGCTGCTGACATATAACGACTGGTTAGTGCGGCCGGTTATGGTTAGGGTTGATCCGGCTGCGGGGACTAAATTATAAAAGTATTATGTAATTTCAATATATAATGGACATACAATCCAGCGATTTTTGCGGCTTGATCAAATGGCTTACACGCAAGCACTCCGGCAGGGGAGGGCTGGTTCAGTGCAGAGAGCTGCGGACCCGGAGCCGCAATACCGGCAGTTATGGGTCCGTGTGCTGACTGGCGCGGGTCTACCGGCGTGGATTAAGGTTTACGTTTCCGTAACGTGTATTTATCTCTATAACTGCAGCCGGAGAGGGGTCATTGCCCACTGTTCCGGAGAGTGTGGACTGCTGTCCCCTTGTGATACGGTTTACCCTTTCGCCCTGGGGGATGTTGACGGTACCGTAGCTGGCAGATGATTCGATGCTGTATGAGGCCCTTTCGTCCACTCCCATTCTCATATTGCCATAACTGCCGACGAACCTCACCTTCGAAAAGCCCGGCGGCACATTGTCAACTCTTACGTTTCCGTACCGCGATTCAACATCCAGTGAGTTCAACAAGGTATTTATGGCATAGTTGGTGTATGATCCCTCGGAGACGAAGTTGTTGATCCGGCCCAGAATATACTCGCTGTAGCGGGCTTCGGAAACTATTGAACTTGCATTCTCAACCCTCAGTTTTGAATATCTTGATGAGACAACCAGCGCCCTGCACTCCTCGACTGTCAGGTCGGAGTATCTCATGTTCACCTTGAGCCACTGTGCCTCGTTTATTGTGGCTTTCGGTGAATAGGCAAGGGTGATCTCGCTAAGCGGCCGGGTGTTGTCTCTTATTATCCTGTTGGCCTGAAGGTTCCCGTACCATAGTTCGATCAGCGTGTGACCGGTTGCCTCGTTAACGAACACGTCGCCGTAACGGTGGGATATATTCAGATCAGTCTCACGCGGTGCGTATACGGTATAGTCAATGGTTATCCCCGGTCCGTCTTCACCCGATGAGAACCATCGTGAACCGGGCCGGCTGATCCGCTGGTCGATTGTGGTAACAGCACTTACCGAGTTGTTGACCTGGGTGAAATTCACTGAAATATGTGAAAGCTGCCTTTCGGCAGTCTCCAGCGAGGAGTGGGTCACCTTTACCACCACCTCAACAGAGATCTCCTCCCTGTCCCAGTTCCTTATATCAATACTTCCGTACCGGTTGGATATCTCAAGGGATGCCTTACCCGTGAGCGGGAAAAGCTTTTCATATTTTCGGACAGCTTCCTCCTGTGTCCCGTACGATGTTGCTGCCAGGGCAGCCAGTATGATTAGTGTCAGAACCTGTTTTTTGATTGCTGATGAGTTCATCTTTTTCTGTTTTTATGAATATACATGACTTGTTTCATGGTCATCAGTAGTATGCTTATCACCTTGTTTTATCTCCCGAAGATGTTCCATGATCCTGTTCATTATTTCAAGCTTAAGCTGATAATGTCTCAGCATGGCATTAATGATCATAGGGTGGTCTCCTTCCAGCTTAAGTTCCTGCTGGAGCGACCTGTAAACCGCATCCATCTCTGACAGCTCCCTGAGAAGTATCTCCTGATCCCGTGAGCCGCCCTGAAAATCGAAAGATTTAATCTCATTATACTTTCGGCTGATCAGGGCTGTGTAATATAATTCGGCCTCACGGTACTCGCCCGAGATGTCAGAGAGGGTTATCATCTGGTATTCCGATGGACGCCCGGTAATCCTGTCATAGACCCAAAGGGAGGAGAGAAGAACCATTACTGCTATCACTGCCACCTGCAGCATGTGCTGCCACCTGAACGATGAACGGGACCTGCGCCTCTGCTCCAGCTTAAGTGCAAATCTTTCGAAGTGACCCTTTGCAGGCTCTTCAATATCAAATTCCCTGCGGTTGTCGCTTATATATTTCTCAAGATTGTCCATCGCTTCCGCTTTTTTTAAGTATCTCTGCAAGCCTGTTTTTTGCCCTTGTATATTGCGACCGGGAGGTGGATGCTGTAATTCCCGTAATTTCAGCTATCTCCTCATGGTCATACCCTTCAAGCAGGTAGAGGCTCAGTAT
>SLOE01000092.1 GCA_007132715.1 Bacteroidales bacterium | reverse complement strand
ACCCGGAGGCGGGTCATAGCTTCCGTCCCTGTCCCCCGGCCACCCTACCCTTCCTGCCACCCTCACCCCGCCCGCAAGAAGGCTGTGGCCGCTCTCATTTTGCCCGCACATAACATCAGCCAGGCCCGGCACCAGAATACCGCTGAAGTATTCTACACCCGCGATCTCCCTGAAGCTTGCACCCCCGCGGCTTACTGACACAACCGTACCGTTCTGGTCGATCTCAACAACAGCATTACTGCGGGGAGGGGAGGATACCGGAAAGACAATACTTGCAGCTATCCTTCGCATAAAGAATAAGATTTTAAAAGTTTACCGGAGCTCCGGATCAGGCGATTCACTGAAGCTGAGGCGTATATTACGGACTCTCGCATGCCTGTCCCCTGTATCTTCCGGATTGGAAAGGTCCAGCACACGTCCTTTAACATGAGTCACACCGGTGTTGGTCAGCTCCCTTGAAACAGTTACCTGCCTGGCCCTGCCATCCTTATCCAGGTGGAACGGGATGAAATTTTCACGGTAGCCGTATTCGGTTCCGTCATCATACCAGAACCAGAGGCTGACCCTGGGATTCTCCGAAATATCCCGCCCGTCGAGGCGAATATTTGCGGTAAATGTATAGGTTCCGGGCCCTCTTGCAGGGATCTTAAAGCTTATCATCTTGTTGGTGTCGGGACCGGGAAAGGACCAGTTTTCACTGAGGGTCCAAAGATTCCCTGATCCCCCTGGCGGGGACTGGTCCGCTATTGGCTGCTCCAGTAAATCAAGTTCCTTCATCTCTGCTTCCGACATCCGTTTGTTAAGCTCATCTATCACCCGGGTATATAATTTTTCAAACTGACTGGGACTGTAAGAGTAGTAATTAAATGACTTCTGAAACTCCTCCCTGGTAACTCCGTGCTTTTCAAATATCCCCTGGTAAAAGTCCACCGTATCATGACTCATATCACGATGGTGTGTGGTGATACTTTCCGTGACGGAGTAAACACCTTCATAAAAATGTATATCCACCAGCAGGTCAACAAACCTGTCCTGATTTATAATACCCTTGCCGGGAGGGCCCTTGGGATGCGATGAACACCCGGAAATCAGGAAGATCACAATAAAAAGGGAGTACAGGAGAACCGGGAAAACAGGCTTATTACTTGACCGGGTTAAAACGCATACCGATGAAAACTTCATGTGAACCGGAATTGTATTGACGAATTGGTGAAAAGCTCATATCATATGAATAACCGAAATTGAACCTGTTTTCGTGTGTATATCCCACCAAAAAAGATACCGCATCCTGGGAGCGGACCGACACGCCAAGCCAGAAAAGCTCCCGGTAATATGCTTTAAGGTTGAAATCCACCTGTATGGGTGTCGGCATGGAACCACGGATTATAACTGATGGTTCCAGCATGTAGTCATAATTGATCATGTACCTGTATCCTCCGGTAAGGTAAAAGTGGGTTTTCAGCTTATTAAGGCCGGTGCCCTCCTCGAAAAGGTTCAGCGTATTGCCGAAAAGCTGATGGGCAGAGAATCCTGCATGAAATGTCGGCGAATAAAGGTATATCCCCACTGTCGCATCGGGCGAAAAGGATGATGTAACCGAGTTGGGCATTGCCGGGTCAGAGGGATCAAGCAAGGTTATCTTTGAGCCGTCCACCCGGTTCTGCAGGATCCCGGCAGACAGGCCCATGGAGAATCTTATATCATTGCTTACCATCAGGTTGTATGCATATGAGCCATAAAGCCCGTTACGGCTTGTCGGGCCGGTGGCATCATTAAAGATATAGCCACCGAATCCCATGTCCCTTTCTGCGTGGGGACCGTAGACACTCAGACTGTTTGTCTGCGGCGCATCGGCAATCCCGGTCCACTGAAACCGGCTGTTCAGACTGACCTGGTAATAATCATCAGAACCGGCAACAGCGGGATTGAATACAAAGGAGTTAAACATAAACTGTGTATAAACCGGCAGTTGCTGTGCCTTTGCCCCACCTGCCGGCGCAAGCAGCAAAATCACCTGAATAGTGGCTGCAAGCAGCAACCTGTCCGCTTTAACAGCTGACCCGATACATCTATGCATCTTTAACATAATATTTTTCATACTCATCTTCATATTATCTCACTATCGTTACCGGTCCCGTTAACGGTTTTGTACCGAATATATCATTGAGCCTTATCACATAATAGTAGGTCCCCATCGGCAGTTCCCTGCCGTTATAGGTTCCGTCCCATCGCTTATCGTCACTATAGCCCCTGGAGTGGAAAACCCTTTGCCCGGAGCGGTTATACACCTCCACTTCAATATTCGGGTAGTCCTCCGCATTTACAATGTCAAAAAAGTCGTTCACCCCGTCATCATTGGGAGTGAATCCGGATACCGGTTTTACCGGCAGAATAATATCCACGAAAATGTCGGCCGACTCAATGCAGCCTTCCGCAGTTTCAGCATACACATAATACCTGATGGGATTCATTACCGTGGCGGTCGTCACAGGTCCGCTCACAACGCTCAATCCAGTTGACGGCGTCCACTCATAGCTGATAAATTCACCACCTCTGGCCTCGAGTGTAATGGAACTGCCCTGGAATATGACCGTATCATTGCCGATGAAGATGCCCTCCAGCGGATGGTGGTCTACCATTACCCCTGCCTCGTCATAGCAGCCATTCTCATCGGTCACCGTCAGCGTGTAGGATGCCGGCGCCAGCGGTGCAACTACTGGCGATGCAACAGGATCGGGATCAGGGCCTTCGGAGGCAACCCACGAATAGACAGCCGAAGTGCCGCTCTGCTGAACTGAAGAGGTCAGCTCCACCTCCTCTCCGGCGCATACGGTCAGCTGCTGAGGCAGCGAAACCTCAATAAGATGGACATATCCCACGTTAACGGACAGAGATTCAGTACAGCCATTTTCATCAGTAACCCGGACGGTGTATTCACCCGCCAGAACGCCTTCAATATCCTGAGTCTCCAGTTCATTTGACCAGAGATAGGAATAGCTGCCCGTACCTCCTGTCGCCTCAATTTCAATTTCGCCATTGGGACTGAAACGGTTGCAGCTTGCAGGAACTACCCCCACAACAGAGATCTCTATGGGATCCGGCTCATCCATAACCACTGTCCCTTCCCAGAGATAACCCATCGCATCGCGGACATGCAGCCTGTAGGTCCCCGCAGGCAATCCGGTAAAGATGCCGCTGGAGTAGAAATTCTGGCCGTCATCAATTGAATATTCAAAAGGCTCATTACCCATTTCCGCCGTTATGACAATTGTGCCATCCTCATAACCGTAGCATGAGGGAGGCTGAGCCTCAGCCGAGGCGTCAATTCCCAGTACCTCGGCTATGGTCACGGAGGTATCGGCAGTGCAGCCATTTGCATCCGACACAAGAATATCATAATCACCCGGTGCCAGGTTGCCGAAAAAGTTCTCATCCTGCCAGTTGCTGCCCTCGTCAATGCTGTAGGTGTAGGGCTCTGTCCCGCCGCTCATCACGATAAGCACGCTTCCAGATTCTTCGCCCGAACCGATAATGATATTATTAACCTGAACAGAGGCAAACAGGAGCTCATCGGGCCCTGACAGCGTATAGGTAAAATTGAATTCGCAGCCGTTGGCATCGAGCACTGTTACGGTATGGTCACCCGCAGCAAGGTTGTCAAAATCACCGGAGGCAAAGAAGTCCACCCCGTCTATGGAATACTCAAGGCCGCCTGCACCTCCGGATGCCTGGACGCTTATTTCTCCGTTGGTATCGCCATAGCAGCCGGTAACACCGGTAAGGATAAAATTATCAACCACTACCGGATCAGGTCCGGTCAGCGTCACGCTTTCCGGCTT
>SLOE01000102.1 GCA_007132715.1 Bacteroidales bacterium | reverse complement strand
TTTTATTCCGGATGTTCAGAATTCCGGCAATGTGATTTGATAATATTTTCAGTGGACTGCCGACTCCTGAAAAGAACGATCTTATTGCAAAGTCAGCTGAAAGCAGAAACAAAATGAGGTAACTGTTTACCAGTACAGCAGCAGCGGTTATAAGAACTGTTAATATGGCAGAAGTACGAACTATGTTTTCATCAGCCTTTGCATTCGAAACAGGGCATATTATATTGATCAGGTTACTCATTTTATCTTGTTTTGTAATCACCATAGGGATACCTTTCGTAGTTCCTGCTATATCCGGTGTTAGTTGAAAGAACCATGGTTTCCGGATACATGTCTTTCCATGTATCCCAGCGTGTTTCAATCAGTTTGCAGGTATCGGCCGGGGTCCCCTTTAACTCACCGTTAACAGCTTTTAGCAGCATTTGTGACCAGTAACTGTCGGTTTCGCGGTCGTAAGGTATTATGTTTGAGTTATAAAGCATACCGGAAACACCAAATGTGGTGAGATTGCCCATTATCTCCCGGTGAGCGAAATCACACGTATACTATTAAATTTATTTGCACGGGTCAAAAATATTTACGAAATTTACACGTATTAATTAATAAAAATAAAGAAGTGTTATGAACACAAAACTGACATTAACAATTGAAAAGACTGTGATAGACAGGGCTAAAAAGTATGCCAGGGAGAAAGATAATAGTTTATCAGACATTGTTGAAAATTACTTAAAGGTAATAACCAAAGAACAGGATAACCCTGATATTAAATTAACTCCATTGATCAAATCATTAAAGGGTTCCTTTAAAGTGCCTCAAGACTTTGATTATAAGAAAGAACTTTCAAGGGGGTTATCAGAAAAATATCTTTAGCATGGATAATGTATTAGTTGACACCGATGTCATACTTGATTTCTTTTTTGACAGAAAACCTTTTTCTGACCAGGCATCACAACTTTTCGCTTTGTGCGAATCCAGAAAAATAAAAGGATTTATTACTCCGGTTATATGCAGTAATACCTATTATCTTCTCAGACAGGTTGCCAGGCACGAAAAAGTAATTGAAAAGTTACGAAAATTATTGACAATTCTGGATATCCTTTCCATGGACAGAGAAACTGTTATGCAAGCCCTGAATTCCGGCTTTAAAGATTTTGAAGATGCTCTGCAAAATTTTGCTGCAAACAGGGCAGGATTTATTGACGTAATTATTACGCGTAATGTTAAAGATTATTTAAAAAGTGAGATTGGTGTATTGACACCTGAAAACTACATAAAAGCAATAACTGCCAGCCGTTGAAACATATTGCGTATTCCTGTGATTTCGGACAGTCAATCCCGCTGAAAGCCGACAGTCAGTCCTGTTTTAAACGGACAGCCAGTCCTGCTGAAAGCGGACAGTGAATCTTGTTTGTAACCCCCCTGATGGTGTGTTCTCCGGGGAGAGCAGGTATGATGAGGCGGGCTACTCCTTTATACAGCGAACTGAGTATCCGTTGCCTTTGGGTGAGTGGCTCCGGTAAATGCTGCCCGAACCGGCGTGGATCGATCTGTGCCAGGCTTCTGCCGATGATTCTGCACTGGAGGTCCACCAGCGTCCTGTACGCCCCTCATAGTAGAAAAAACCTCCGGAAACCGACGTAGTCTTCCCCGAAAGGGAATGAAGCCTTACTCCCCCGGGAAGGGCATCAAAACCCGTTTCACCGGCAGCTTCGGCGTTTGTGCCATTCCAGCCGCCGCCGGATGCTTTCATTTTGCCCCCTGCAGTGACGACAATGTGACGGTTTATTTCTGTCCACTCCTCATCGGTGGGAACGCGCCATCGTGGGGGACAAAGCCTGCCCGAGTTGACAGCGTGCCAGTTGTAGAGGGCTCCATACTTTTCGCCGTAGGTCTCCCGGTCATTTTTGTGCCAGCTGTAGGCCCCGTTCCTGTTTCCTGCCCATGCTGTACCGTTGGTTCCGGGGCTTTCAATGGGGGAACCATCATTGTACTTGGTGG
Source organism: Bacteroidales bacterium (assembly GCA_007132715.1). Lineage (GTDB taxonomy): Bacteria > Bacteroidota > Bacteroidia > Bacteroidales > PUMT01 > PXAP01. The sequence continues at coordinate 1,871 of SLOE01000102.1, read as the reverse complement.
TCCTGAGGTTCTCTGCCATCCATTCCTGCCCGTCTATCATCACCGTCCTGTACCTGTTGCCGTCGGCGTCGGTAACTGAACCGTCGCCGGTACCCGTGCCCACAGCATCATCTTTCCTGCAGGCACCCGCAACAGCAAGTAATACCAGCATAATTAAAGGCAGGCGGAAAGTTGTAATATGTTTGACGGATATCATTTTACCGGGCGAAAGGTTTGAATTCTGCCTGTAAAATTAATAATTTTACAATTACTGCAAAGCAGGGACATTAACCGGAGATTTTGTTGCCGGGGTTCAATGTTATTTAATAATTTTGGATCATGGAAAATCCAGTTTTTACAATTATCAGCAACCGCCTGTCTTCAGTTTCAGGCCCTCTTTTATTCCTGGCAATTGCGGCCTTCACAGCATGTTCGGGCAGCGAAGATGCCGACCTGGTACTGCATAACGGTGTGGTCTATACTGTCGATGAAGCCCGGCTGCGGGCGGGAGCTGTTGTCATAACCGGAAATAAAATAACGGCTGTTTGCGAAGACATTGATGAGGCAGGCAGGTATGTTGGCAGTAATACCCGGGTGGTGGATCTGGGTGGCACTTTTGTAACTCCCGGCATGATTGACGGGCATGTGCACTTCAACAGGGCCGGGGCGCTTATCAACGATGCCAACCTGATGACCGTATCTGATGAGAAGGGGCTGAGGAATGAGATAGCAAGGGTTGTTGGCATACTTGACGACGGCGAATGGATTACAGAAGGGTTATGGGGTGCTTATGAGCAATGGGTGCTGGTTGATGCGGGACAGGGAAGGGGTGGTGCTGCAGAACCATGGCGGCCCCACCGCAGGATGATAGATGATATTACCCGCGACAACCCCGTCTTTATCTGTCGGTACGATTACCGCGAGTGGCTTGCCAATGAGGCAGCCCTGAGGATCGCCGGCCTGTATGACAGTCCGGCAGAAGGTATGGAGACCGGCGTCGATGGTAGTCCCACCGGCATCATATACAGGGGAACACCGGCGTTTGAAATTATGAGGCAATCAGTTGCACCCAAGTCGCATGAGAGGATCATGGACGAGAACAGGGCCGCATTGAAGGCGCTCAGGGAAGCCGGTATCGTCGAGGTTCATGATATCTCCATCCCGGCCCAGGAGGAGAGGTTTGCACTGCTGCGGGAGGAGGGGGAGCTTACCTGCCGTGTATGGCTGAGGCCCGACCTCTCAAGGGGACCGGAGCTGGGCGAAAAGGGTTTCTCCATGGGACTTCATCCGGTTACCCGCGAGGAGTAGGGTTTCAGGGTGATACATGCACAGGTGGTAAGGCCGGATGATTTCCACCGTTTCAGGGACCTGGATGTTATAGCGGAGGTCAACCCCTATCATATATCCGACGATATGCGCTGGATGGAAGAAAGGATTGGGCATGAACGGTGCAGGGGGGCATACGCGTTCCGTTCACTTCTGGATAATGGTGCTGTGCTGAGTTTCGGATCTGACTGGCCCGGTACCAGCGCTGCGCTGTACCATGTGCACCCGAGGTATTCGATCTATGCGGCGGTAACAAGGAAAACTCTTGACGGCACACCTGAAGGAGGCTGGTTCCCTGGGGAGCGGATTACTGTGGGGGAAGCGATAAGGGCCTATACAATAAACAATGCCGAAGCGGCCCTTGAAGACCATATCAGGGGGTCGATAGAGGCCGGGAAGCTTGCCGATATAACCGTATTTGACAGGAACCTGCTGGAGATACCTCACGGAGAGATCCTTGAAGCAGAAGTGGTGATGACAATTGTTGACGGCACCGTTGTTTACGAAGATCTTTGATTATATCCGCAATAACAGGATATATGTTTACAACCTGATTAACTTGTTCT
>SLOE01000159.1 GCA_007132715.1 Bacteroidales bacterium | reverse complement strand
GCCGGGATGCTGGTGCTGGTGTGGGGTCCGTGGTAAACGGGGTCTGCAGGCCTGTGCCGGGTATTGAAGTCAGACGGGCATGGCAGGGCGTTCACTTCCCCGAAAGGGTCATCATAACCGTTTCACATATGACAGGATGCCCACGGCCGTACCCTGCTGGCCGTCAGTGAAGGAGATGAAGATGTGGTAGATGCCGGTGCTTTGGATCTGTATGTCGAAGTAGGGGTAGATCTCGCCGCTTGATCTGACATGGTTGCTGCCGATAAGGCCCCTGTTGTCGTATATCTCTATTATTCCCCTTCCGGGGGAAAACTCCGAATTGCAGATGGACAGGCGGTACTGGGTGTTCCTGTTGAGCACCATGGAGTATTTTGCTACAGGTGCGGGATGCCCGGGCTCGGCAGCTTCAAGTTCGACCTGGAAATCCCTCAAATAGGTGGCATCGTCGAGCTGTGCTGCGCAGATATCGACAAGCTGACTGAGGGTCTGCGAGCAGAGGGGAGCTGCCGCGGCAACAAATATCAATATCGCTATAAATCGTTTCATGCTTAGAAGTCGGGTTTATCAATCCATTTACGGGCGAATTATTTTGTCGCGAATGTTTTCTATCCTGGTCGTTATCTGGTCAACATGCTCCTGTGTGATGTTCACATAGCTCCTCTGGTTCTGGACCACCATGAGCATCCCGTCACGCTCAACGGCCTGCGGGTCATCAACCTCGTACACTATCTCTACCTTGTCAAACACCTTCTTTATGTCTTCGAGCATACCGATAAGCGATGAGAATTCGGGGTGAGACCTCTGGTGCGAGCAGAGAATTAATATCATCTCGTTTAGTATTATCTTCTGTTCTCCTATCCGCTCGTGTATCTCTTCATCGGGGCGTACGGCGGCGGCGCGGGTCAGCAGGTGAAGCCCCTCGATCCAGACTCCGGCTACCAGGGCCGTGCCAAGATGTATTCGGCCTGTCTCCCTCATGTGATCGCCGGTGCGGTTGTAGCTCTGCATGAAGCTGAAGGAGAGCATTGCCGGATCGGCCTGCCCGTCGGCCATTTGCCGGATATTGTCAAAGTCGAACAGCTCTTCTGCCCCTATGCCGGCTGCTGCCGTGCTCATTACCGGGATATAGACCGGCATGTTGCCGGTTTCGCCGTACATGGCCATGTATCCCATGCCGGGTCCGAGAATTCCCAGCAGGATGGCATTCCCGATTTCAGTGCCGGGCCTCGGGATATCGCCGGCGGGCAGCAGGAACCGGTCTGAAAAGGGTATCTCCAGGTCACTTACCAGTGCGGGAATCTCGACGATGGAGGCAAAGCTGTAGATGATCTCGCCGAGGATCTCCTCAGATATAATAAGGCTTTCGTCTGGTGCCGTGATGCCGTTTGCCGGCTCTGCGGCGACATCTGTTTCCCGGCCGGTGTCCGGTTGCCTGTCCTGCCGGCACGAGACGGCAATAACAGCAAGGAGCAGAATTAAGGAGGCCTTTTTCAGCATAGATATTTTGTTTCCCGGTAAAACAAAAATAGGAATAAATTTGAATTATCCTGTAATTGTGATGGGAAAGTGATCATTTTGGGTTGGGGATGGAGCCATAGGTGATGCCGGCAGGGTGACGAGAATGGAGCCATAGGTGATGCCGGCAGGGTGACGGGAATGGAGCCATAGGCGATGCCGGCAGGGTGACGGGAATGGAGCCGGGTTGGTGGTCAGGTTGGAGCCGGGCTGGTGGTCAGGGGCTGTTTTTCCTACCCCCGAAGTTGCGGGCGAGCCAGCGGGGCAGCATTACTGCACCGATAAAGAGGTAGGGGTAATAACTGACAAGCCGCCAGATAAGTGCCATCACCACAGCGAAGCCTACAGGGATAAAATCTCCCAGGTAGCGCGAGAACACAAACTCGGCAAATCCGCTTCCGCCGGGTGTGGGGCTCACCAGCATCATGATCCACATCACGAGCTGGCGGGCAAAGATAAGTATGTGATCCATGAAGCCATAGACCTGCACGTTGAAGAAAAAAGCAAGGAGAAGGAAATTAACCACCCAGTACCTTGCCGTCCACGAGAAAAAGGTTGCTGTAAAAACCTTGAGCCAGAAACCGGCGGATTTGCTCCTGAAGGTTTTTGAGGTATTGATCATGTCTGTGCCGGTTTCATGCATCTTGTAGCGCCACTTCCTGATGAACGGCAGGCGGAAGATCCACAGCAGTGTCCATTTGAGGCCGCGCGGATTGACGAACAGTCCGTAAGCGACCAGCAGCACGAAAAAAAACTTTACGGTATAACCTATTGCGGCAAAATAGAAAAACTCGTTTGTAAAGGAGACCACCTCCTGCCCCGGCTCAACACCAATTGCAAAGAGTGTGCTGCCGGTAACGAGCAGGATCAGTATGGGGAACATCAGTATAAAATAGAGCTCATCAAGGAAGGATGTGGCCATTACCACGGCCGTGCTGCGCCCGAAACTCAGACCCTCCCGGTGAACAAAAAATACCGCTACACCCGTCCCGCCGATGGCGCTCGGGGTTATTGCCGAGGAAAACTCCCAGAGCATGATCACGTTGAAGCACTGCCTCCATGAAAAATCTCCCTCGCTCAGGATCTTCAGCCTGATGATATAACCTACATCCCTTATTATCATCATCAGGAAGGCAATGGCTATCCAGAAAACAGAATACCAGGTAAAGGTGATAATGGAGAACAGGTCGACGTCGACCTCCCGCTGCATCAGGAACACCACTACCCCGATCCCGATGATTATCGGGTAGATGATCTTGCGCACATGCTTTTTGGTTATTACCTCCCCGTTCTCTTTCCTGTTTTGCGGCATTATCTTCCTGCTATATTTTTCGAGATCACAAAAGTATTAAAACTCCTCGTTTTTTTCGGGTTTTTAACCTTAAATTAAAGTTAATACTTTGTGCTAATAAAATGCCAGCGCATATTTAAAGCTGCAAAATTGTTATCTTAGCGTTTATGCCAATGGGCAATCCCGGGTTATTTTACCCGTATGAACCAATATATCGGATGAATAAATCGGGTGAACCAATAAACCCGGGTAATTCATTATTAACCGGGCAGGGATTTGCATTATTGCCCCGGTTTCAAGGAAGGCTGAAAGCTACACCGGGAGTGTTTGTGAATGTAACAAATTGCCCCGGTTGCAATGAAGGCCGGGAGTTACAACGGAAAAGTTTGTGAATAAAAAAATAAACAGCGAACTATGGAACTTAAAAAAGTTATAGAGAGCAGATCAAGTATCAGGGTATACAAGCAGGAGCCTGTGCCGCTTGATGACCTCAGGGAGATGGTAAGACTTGGCAGCCTGGCACCCAGTGTGGCGAATTTTCAGCCATGGAAATTCATAGTAGTTACCGACAGGGAGCTGATGAGGGATATGGCAACGCAGGTGGCCCGGAAGCTTGAGGAGATACCGGCGAACGAATCAAAGGCGGCAAAAAATGTCAAGTCGCAGGTTGAATGGTTCGCTACCTTTTTTCAGGATGCTCCGGCACTTATTGCTGTGGCTATGGAACCCTATGAGTCGGTGCTGGAAAAAGGGGTGGTCATGGACCATGACGAGATAAACAGGCAACGGAACTATCCCGATTTCCAGAGCGCCGGTGCCTGCATCCAGAATATCCTGCTGGCAGCCGTCGATATGAATTACGGCGCGTGCTGGCTCAGCGCGCCGATGATGGCAAAGGCTGCCCTGAGCAAGATGCTTGGACTGGAGGACAAATACCTGCTTGTGGCCTTCGTGGCAGTCGGTATCCCCGATAAGATCCCCGCCCGGAAACAGTCAAGGGATATTGACGAGATGCTGAAAATAATTGAGTAGGGGCCCGGAGGGAGCCGGGCGGCAGGTAGCAGGGAAGCCGGGCGGCAGGTAGCAGGGAAGCTGGGCAGCAAGTAGAAGGGGTGCCGGGCAGCAAGTAGAAGGGGTGCCGGG
>SLOE01000046.1 GCA_007132715.1 Bacteroidales bacterium | reverse complement strand
TCTCCCTTGCAGATGTTGCTGATGCCGGCCGGCTGCCCTCCCTCAGCACCCTGTCGGCCATCTCAGATGCCCCGGGCACGGGCCACGTCCACGTAAAGATCTCACGCCCGTGGGGGTCGGTTGCGGATAGAAGCAGAAGGTCTGCCTCCTGCCATCCGTCCGGTAAATTGAGGTCTATGTGGCCATGCTCCCCTGGCTTCAGAGGCGGAACAGATGGTGTCAGCGTTCGGTAAACAGTGTAGCCGGTTTCTCCCGAAAAGGGTCCCGGCAGCCTGGCCAGTTCAAGGGTAAAGCTGCACTGATCAAATCTGGTGTAGTTGAACCTGTTTTCAACCTTTACCCGTCCGTCGAAACCGGGTACCAGGAATTTCATGGGAATATGCACGGGTGACCATATCTCCTTTATGGCGAAGTAGCTGCCCTCTTTTTCACGGTATGGCCCCAGGATGCCGTCAGGGGCATGGTCGCCGTCGGTGTCGATCCATCCCTCCATGTCGGTGCGGACAATCCCCTCGTCGCTGAAAACCCAGAGGAAGCCGCCAGCGCTGAGGGGGTGTTCCCACATTATCTTCCAGTAATCCTCCAGTCCGGCTCCGCTTCCACCGTCATAGAGCCCGTGAAGAAACTCGGTGGGGAAGAATATATCCCTGCCTGTGAACCATTCGCCCGACCCGTAATTCCAGGGTTTGTAATGCTGTGTATCGAGTCCCCTGAAAAGTATCCATGGGTGTATCACGGGCCTGTTCTGCGGATCATGGATGGCAAAGTCATCATCAAGCTCATGGTTGCCTCCTCCTTCGTTGGCATTTGCCCACATTATTATACTTGGACTGTTAACGTCTCTTTTTACCATTGCCTCTACCAGTATCCTTCCCGGTTCAGTATCGTATGAGGGGCGCTGCCAGCCGGCAAGCTCATTTATAACAAACAGTCCGAGTGAATCACACGCTTCTATGAAATCCCGGTCAGGCGGATAATGGGACATCCGCACGGCATTCATGTTCATATCCTTCATCAGGTTGACGTCGGCAATGTTAAGCTCCCTGCTGAGGGCCCGTCCCGTTTCCGGCCAGGCGCTGTGACGGTTAACACCGCGGAACCTGATCTTCTCACCATTGACAAATATCCCGTTACCTTCGATCACTTCTACGGTGCGGAACCCAAACCTTTCCCTTACCAGATGAATATTGTTTCTTCTGTTTCTCAGCCGGAGTTCAACAAAATAGAGATTCGGAAATTCGGGACTCCAGGTGTCAATACCTTGAAATTCAGATGTCAGCGTAACCCGTTCCTGGCCTCGTGAAATACTTGCAGAGAAAGGATCTCCAACCCTTTGTCCGTCATGTGTCATTATCTGTGCCTCCACGTTATCGGCCCGCCTTACATTTGTGGCGTATACGTTAACCAGGAAAGAGCCGTCGGCCCGTGCATCAATTGCCGTATGGGAAATGTATTCTGAGGGGTGCGCCCTGAGATAGACGGGTCGGTAAATACCGCCAAACACCCAGTAATCTCCCTGTCTCTCTGCCTGCTCGATTGATTCGTCGGCCGATACCTTGCTCACCCTGGCTTCCAGCACGTTTTCGGCTCCGAATTCAAGCAGGCTGGTAATATCGTAGCTGAACCTGTAAAATCCTCCCTGGAAAGGGGTCCCGGCAAGTTGTCCGTTGATCTTTACTTCGGTGTCGGTCATAGATCCCTCAAAAACGATCTCCACTGTTCTGCCCTTCCAGTCGGAGGGCACTGTAAATCTGTGCCTGTAGAGGCCCTCTTCATCATGCTTCGGTCTGTCATGGCCGTAGTTGTAATTTCCAAAACCATGCAGCTCCCAGTTGGAAGGCACGGGTATGGTTGTCCATTTTCCGCTTCTCCGGCCACCGGTGCAGAAAAACTCCCAGTCAACCGCACTGTCGAATCCTTTGCCCGAAAGATATTTAACTTCTGTTTCCTGTGTGAGGGCAGCAGATATGGATATGATAAATGCCACTGCCGTTGATAATAATTGCTTTAAACTCATTGTAAGGATTTTAGATGGTGGGTAAAATGGGATTTGCTGATATTGCCTGTTAAATACTATCTTTAACAGCCGGTAATATACAGTTAATCGGTATAATCTGCAAACCTGCATTGGGCCTGAAGGCAGGCTGAAATTATTTCAAGTGTCTCATTATATGGAAACTTTATCAGAAAAGGGGTTAACATCATATTCGGAATTCAGGGTGACCTCGGCAGATACAGACATGTATGCAAGGGTTCGGCTCGGGGCTGTTGTGAATTACCTGATACAGTCCGCCATTGATTCAGCCGACAGACTGGGTTTTGGCTACGGCGGTATCAGGCACCAGAATCTCTTCTGGGTGCTCAGCAGGCTCACGGTTGAACTCGAACAACCCCTGAAATGGTACGAAAAACTTGAGGTTGAAACATGGCCCAAGAATGTTGAAAGGATATTATATATAAGGGACTTTATTCTCAGGGACGGGAACGGCATTATTGTCGGCAGGGGCACTTCGGGCTGGCTGGCTGTTGACCTTGCAACCCGCCGCATGAAAAAAATTGACGGCATTCATGCAGGGTTTTTCGATCACCTGAAAGACAAACATGCCATAGCTGATCCGCCCGAAAAGTTATTTCCCGTGAAAGAGGGCGATGAGTTTGATATACAGCCGGCTTATTATGATTTTGACCTTAACGGCCACGTAACTACGACAAGATATGTGGACTGGATGATGGACACCTTTTCGCATGAGTTTCACAAAAACAGTTTTCCGCGAAAGCTGACCCTGAATATCATGAAGGAGACGATGCCCGGTGAAAAGATCTTTATGAGAAGCAGGTCTGACGGGGATGGGGTCTACCGGTTTGAAGGCATGAACAGTGACAGCAATACCGGCGCATTCAGGGCCTGCATATGCTTTTAAAATTCACTTTCATACTGGTTGAGCCTGCCGTGGCAGAGAACACCGGGGCCGCGGCCCGCGCCCTCAAAACGATGGGGTTTGACCGGCTGGCAATTGTTAATTCTGATGTCCATAAAAGACCTGAGGCAAGGTGGCTGGCTCATGGCTCGACCGATATACTTGATAATGCATTGGTTTACGATTCTCTGCAGGATGCAGTAAGAGATGCTGACCTTGTAATCGGGACGACGGCAAAGAGGCGCCGGATCCATGCAGATCATTACAGCTGCACGGAACTTCCTGGTATTATCAGGGCAAGGGAGGGCATGACAACTGATGTATCGCTTGTCTTCGGCAGGGAGGAGTCGGGGCTTACCAACGAGGAGCTGAGCCTGTGCCATATTTTTTCGGTGGTACCGATGATGGTGCAGTATCCCTCACTTAATCTGGCACAGGCGGTTATGATCTATACATGGGAGCTTTCGAAGCTGTTGCAACCGGGTAAAAGCCAGTCTGCGAAAAGGCCTTCCGCCGAAAAATATCACCATCTTCGCATACAGGTTGCGGGCCTTCTGGAACTTCTCAAACTGGATAGCCGGGGTGCACTTTTCAACAGGATCATGGAGAGGCTGGAGGTTGTCGGCGACAAGGATGCCGGGCTTATAATGTCGGTTGCAAAGAAGATTGAGGAGGAACTCGGTAAAAAAGATAAAGGTGTTAATTCAGAATAATAACTAATCATAAACCATGCGGAAAAATCTGTTTTTGTTTTTACTCATTTTTGCTGTTTTCAGCCAGGTGGCGGCTCAGGAGGAGAAGGTGAGCGCCATATTCATAAACGCGCTCAACTCCCACGTTGCATATGAAAATCTCAGGATACTCTGTGAAACAACCGAAGGCCGCATCTCAGGATCGCCGGCCGCGGCAGCGGCAGTGGAATTCACCCGCCAGATAATGGAGAACATGGATCTCGATTCGGTATATCTCCAGGAGATGATGGTACCGAACTGGAAGAGGGGAGAGCCTGAGATTGCCAGGATAATCTCCTCCAGGTCAGGTAACAC
>SLOE01000107.1 GCA_007132715.1 Bacteroidales bacterium | reverse complement strand
GGGCAGGCATCGGGCAGGCACCGGAAAGCCAACGGACAGGCACTGGTCAGGCACCAAATAGGCTCCGAATATCCACCGGACAGGCACAAGAAAATCACCGGACAGGCCTCAGGAAGGCACCGGACAGGCACAAGACAATCAAATGACAGGTCTCAGGCAGGCTCCGCGCTGGCTCCGAACAGGCATCGGGCAGGCTACGGCTACTGAAAGGATCGCTTGCCGGTAATTGTTGCAGGAAGAGGAATTCCGCAAGAAGGAAAAAAATCAACGCCGGCGGCCCCTTTTTATTAAAAAATACCGAAGTTTGCAATCAATTCCTGCTTTGTCCCGGAATTTTGTAAAACCGTTTTCTATTATTGAACCAATAAATCCAGCCATGCAGAAATCTCTTCTTATACTGGTGATCAATCCCCGGCACGACTTTACCAAGATCGGCATTTACGAAAACACTAAGCTGCTCTACCTGAAACGTATATTGCACAAACAGGAAGAGCTTGAAAAATATGATAAACTCAGCGACCAGGTCCCCTTCAGGACGGAGTGCATAATTGAAGAGCTGAAGCAGAATGATATGCCGTTTGACCGGTTTGCTGCCATCGTGGGACGTGGGGGACTGGTAAAGCCGCTCAGCTCGGGTGTTTACGAGGTTAACAAAAAGATGCTCGAAGATCTTTATAATTCAGAGTACAGCGAAGATGTTGTTAACCTTGGCGGGATGCTTGCCTTTGAGGTGAAAAAGCAGATGCCGGCCGCAAGGGCGGTTATTGCCGATCCGGTTGTTGTTGACGAGCTTGATGATATAGCAAGGGTTGCCGGCCACCCGAATTTTGAGCGGAAATCCATTTTCCACGCCCTGATGCAGAAATGGGTTGCCAGGAAGTTTGCCAAATCGCAGGTCAAGCCCTATGAAGAGCTGCGGCTGATCGTAGCCCACCTGGGCAGCGGGATAACGGTGGGCGCCCACCTTAACGGGAAGGTGGTCGACGTTAACCAGGGACATGACGGCGAAGGGCCTTTCGCCCCTCTCAGGAGCGGCACACTGCCTGCGGGCGACCTGGTACGGCTTTGCTATAGCGGGAAGTACACAAAAGAAGAGATGCTTAAAATGCTTACCGGTAAAGGCGGACTCTTTGCATGGTTCGGCACCATGAGTACGCTCGAGATAGAGCAGATGGCCATGAGCGGGAACAAAAAGGCCAACATGGTACTGAGTGCCATGGCCTACCAGGTAGCAAAGAGCATCGGGGGAATGTATACCGTCCTTGAAGGAAATGTTGATGCAATATTGATATCGGGCGAGATTGCCAACAGTAAATATTTTACCGACATGATACTTAAGAGGGTAAGAGACATTGCCCCGGTTCATGTGTTCCCCGGATCGGACGAGATAGAGGCCCTTGGCATGAACGGACTGATGGCCCTCAAGGGGGAGATTGAAATCAAGGAATACTGAAAAAGGTTAAAGTCAGTATCTTTCAAGCCACCTGTAGCGCCTCTGGGTGTCGCCAAACCTGAAATTGATCATGAGTTCATGAGATCCGAAGTTCTGGTGACTCATGCTGTTGAGTGAGTAGTCATAAGCATACCCGAAATGGAGCCGTTCAAACCTGAAACCCATCATAAATACAACAGCCCCTACACTCCTGTATGAGATACCCCCCCAGTACTGGTCGCCGTAATAGAACTTGGAACCAACATCAAGCTTGTATGAAGTGGTGAATGTCGACTGTGCCATGAAGAGAGGTTCAACAGTCACTTCATTTTCAAGCTCTAAAGTAATACCTCCCATAAGATAAAACACCCTCTCCATCCTGAAATCCCTCAGTCCGTCATTTCCGAACTTGAGAACCGACTGAAGCATCTGGGTGGATGATAACCCTATATAATATGATGGTCCCCAGAGGTGCACGCCTGCATTAACATCCGGCACAAAGAGTCCCTTACCATAAGCGCCCATTAATGGGTCATAGTCCTGTTCAAGCTCTATCCTCCTTTCATCTATCTTCATCTGGAATCCTGTTGCCGATATACCGAATGACAGCTGGTGCTCCCGCATCCATATGTGGTAGGCATAGCTGAACTGTATGCCGGTCCGGTCAATCAGTCCGCTACGGTCATTGTATATATAGCCTCCGATTCCGACATTCCCGCTCCTGAACAGGTTTGTCAATGGTCGCCTGTCGGGCAGACCGGGACGGCGCGGAGGCGCTTTGATAAGCCTGGTATCGGCGCTCAGTGCAACCGTCCTCGGAGAATAGGGCAGTCCCATCCACTGTTCGCGGGCGGTAAGGTTTATGGTGGTCAGTCCGTCATAACCGGCAACGGCAGGATTGAGCAAAAAACGGTTCATCATGTACTGGCTGTACATGGGCATCTGCTGTGCCACTGCTCCTGAGGGCAGCAAAATCAATATTGCAATTAATAACTGCCGTACCATTTTCCCTTTTTCACCTGCAGGCACTATCTTCACTAATAGGATATTGCCGGTCTGCAATCTGTTATATTATCGCTAAATTAAACCTGATAAAGGTTATTTCCTAAGATAATACTGCAAAGACGGCAAAAATGTTGCCAAATAAGCGGAAAAAGGCCGTCACCAGGACAGCCTATCCGGAATCATACGGCCGTTGAACATCAGTACCTGTTCAGCCAGCGGTAGCGCCTTGCAGTATCTCCGAATTTTACACTCACCATGAACTCATGCGAGCCGAAACTGTGCTTGCGGATACTGCTCAAAGTATAATCGAATGCATAACCAAAATAGAACCTGTCGACTTTCACGCCCCCCATCATTATAAATGCACCTGACGTACGGTATGATATACCTCCCCAGTAATCGTCCCTGAAATAGACTCTGGTGTTTATATCGACCTGCACGGGGCTTTCGAAGGTTGCCTGTACAAGGACTGAAGGTTCAATTGTTATTCCGGTTGGCAGGAAAAAACCATATCCACCCATAAAGTAGTAGTGCCTGAGCATCTTGTAGTCTTTAAAGCCGTCATTCCCGAACTTGAGGGCGGACTGCAACAGCTGTGCAGTCGAAAACCCGGCATAATAGGTGGGGCTGCTGTAATATACACCCAGGTTAACGTCGGGGACAAACAATGCCTTCCTGCTGTTCATCAGCAAAGGATCATCGATCTCATTAAGCAGTATGTTCCTGTCATCCAGCTTAAGCTGGTATCCCGTGAGGGATATCCCGAATGATAACTGGTGGCGGTCCATCCATATGTGATAGGCATAGGTGCCCTGGAAACCTGTCCGGTCAATTATACCGTTACGGTCGTTGAATATATATCCGCCAACACCAACATTTCCGCCACGACTCATCATGGTAGGACGGCGCCTTACCGAACGGCCTCGGGATATAGGACTGTTCTGAAGCAACCTGGACTGTCCGCTTATCGCCACTGTACGCGGTGCATTCTCAAAACCGAGCCACTGTTCCCTGGCAGTCAGGTTAAATGATGTTAGTCCGTCGTTACCTGCAACTGCCGGGTTAAGCAGAAAGCTGTTCATCATGTACTGTGAATACAGGGGTAACTGCTGAGCCCTTGATGCAAACGTTGCACCAATAATCAAAACAATAACCAGTAAAAATTTCCTGTTTCTAATCAAGCCCTTCATCTATATCCTCGCAATCTTTTATAATTGTTTTACAATGGTTTAATAATCTACTTATTTGTACGAAAAGCTTCGGTATTCGTTACGGTCAGGGCGTTCCTTTCCACGAAAGTGTAATTCCGGCTGACAAACGGATTTTTTTGCCTGATAAAAAAAACCGGAACTGCTGTATTTAGCAGATCCGGATCCTTTATTGCATTAACAGCGAATATCATCTTACTATTGTTATGTTGCCTGTTATATCTCTTGCGCCGGGCTCGTTGAGCGTTATCACGTAATGGTATGAATCCATCTGCAATGGTCTGCCCCGGTATGTACCGTCCCACGGGGTCGGGTAACCAGGCTGGGAACGGAATACTATCTCTCCCCAGCGGTTGAACACCTCGACCACTGCGCC
>SLOE01000125.1 GCA_007132715.1 Bacteroidales bacterium | reverse complement strand
TCCTCGGTGATCTCATCGGTATAGGCAAACCCGGTCTTGTCGCCAACAACAACCCTTACCCCGGCGCCCTGCCTGATACCGTAAAGGCCGCTCCTGAACAGCGACTCTTCCATTATGATCTGTCTCGATATCCTGTTCTCCAGGTAAACATCGGCAAACTCGCCTCCCTGGGCAAGTGCCTTTGCAATTACCTTGTCGAGAACCGACTTGTCGGTATCGAGTCCCGGTCCTCCGTTCACGGCGGGACTGCAGGAGAATAGCTGGTTCATAAGGGCGGGTGTGGCAGCTACCAGCAGTCCCCCTTTCATGCTCATTTCCAGGAATTTCCTTCTCGGAATGGCTCTAACGGAATTCTTCATGTGAATATATTTAGATTTGATTTCTGGTCTTCCGGACCCTGCCATGAGAAAAATCTCACGGAAGGTTTACCGGTAAATTAACGGGACATCTGCAAAAATATGTTTTTATGTCATACCAACTGGTAAAAATCCAGGCTTTAAGGATGTTTTTAAGCATAAATGATGGCCGCCATGTCAGCCTGTTACCATCCGCACCTTGTATCCGTTGTGTTTCCTGATGTTCAGCACCCTGCCACCGTCAAGGATCAGGTACTGGCCCTTTATTCCCACCAGCGTGCCCTGTATCTCCGGTGTTTTGTCGAAGGTGAGCGAGACAATTTTTAAGGGGTATTCCCTTACGGGGAAGTTAACGCTGGTGATCTCATTGCCATCAACCAGGTAACGGTCGAACCTCTCTTCAAGGATTGCTGCTGCCCGGCGTTTCTCTTCAGCCAGGTCGGGCTTTTCGGCCTGCCGGTTCATAAGCATGTTGCGCCAGTTTGTCTTGTCGCGGAAGTGGTCTTTAAGGAACACCTCGATGGTGCCGGCGGTATAGCGGTCAGGCGCCTTTGCAATCCTGATCGCCTGTGTGGCCCCCTGGTCGATCCACCTGGTGGGGACCTGGGAGAACCTGGTAACACCCACTTTCAGTCCGGTGGTATCTGACAGGTAGACTATGTGGTCCTGAAGGCAGTGCTCTTCCGACCATTTCATGTCGCGCGATATTCCCCTGTGGGCCTCGCACAGCTCGGGGTGCAGAATACATCTATCGGTTTCAGGGGAATTGAGAAGGCAGGGATAGCAGTATCCCTGTGCGAATGATTTGCTGGTTTTCCGTCCGCAGCCTATGCAGTGTATCTCTCCGAGGTATTCGAGCCTCAGCTCACTGCCGATGAGACTGTTCATATCGGCGTTTTCTTCCCCGAAAGGGAGGAAATAGGAGACCGGATCGGTCAGCACCGATCTCATCTTTCTTATGTTGCCGGAAAAGGTAGCCATGATGGTTATTTTTTTTACCGGTTATGCAGGGGCGTGGTGGGTTAATGCACCAGCCGCCGGCCGGGTGACTGTTACCGGCGGTTTCTGTCGCCGGCCCGGATCAGGATGATTGGTAACCGGACTTAAACCGCCGGGTAGCATCCGGATAAAAGTAGTTAATTTTTTTCAGAATGCAACAGTCAGATGATCAGGGCGCAACAATGTGCCGGTCAAATTAATTTAAAAAAATTTAGTACTATGTATTGCATAGTAATATAAAAATGATATATCTTTGCAATGAATATAAGCAGGTAATAACAGGTATTTATAAATTTATAGTATTATAGGAAAGATATGAGGAAAACAATAACAATAAACCTGGGAGGGACGGTCTTCGCCATTGACGAAGATGCCTACGAACTGCTCAGGGTGTACCTTGACCGGATAGAAAACCATTTTCCTGATGAGGAGGAGAAGGGAGAGATAATGAGTGATATAGAGGCAAGGATTGCCGAGCTTCTTGCCCAGGGTCAGTCATCCGCTGCCAGGCCGGTTACACTTAAAGATATTGAGTACGTCATTGGTGTCATGGGCAATCCCGAAGATATTGCCGAGAATGCCGGCGGCGATGAAAATGGCGGCGGGGCTGATGCCGGTGCCGGCAGCTATACTGCAGGAGGAAGCCGCAGGATCTACCGCGATATTGACCACCGCGTTCTTGGGGGAGTGTGCAGCGGGATTGCGGCATACTGGAACGTAGATGTGGTGTGGATACGGATAATATTTGTAATTCTTACCCTAGGGATGCTATCGGGGGTGCTGATCTATCTTATACTATGGCTGGTAGTGCCGCCGGCGGTTACCACTGCCCAGAAGCTGGAGATGAGGGGAGAACCGGTCAATATCTCAAACATAGGCCGTGCCGTAAAGGAGGAGTTTGAGAATGTAAAGAAGAACCTGAAAATTTAGAATTATGGAAGCAATTGATGCAAATGGAGATGTTGTGATTTCACATCCCGGTTACCTGGAGGGCCTCATTTCTGAAGTCCGGTTGTTAAGCTTGATGTCTTTTATTATTTTATTAATAGATTTATTAACCCGTATCTTGTAATATGAACTTAGAAAACACAAAAGCGCAAATGCGGAAAGGGGTGCTTGAGTATTGCATTCTGTCAATACTGGCAAAGAATGATGCTTATGCCTCAGACATCATCAATGAGCTGAAGGATGCCAGAATGATAGTTGTAGAAGGCACCATGTACCCCCTGCTTACCCGCCAGAAAAACGCGGGTCTGCTGAGCTACAGGTGGGAGGAGTCGCAGCAGGGCCCTCCCAGGAAATACTACACGCTTACCGAAAAGGGTAAGGAATTCCTCGGGGAGCTGGACAAGTCATGGGAGGACCTGATCACTGCGGTCAATTCGATCAACCGGAATAGGAGCCGTTCAAAATCATAAAATTCAACTGAAATGAAGAAAGCAATAAAAATAAACTTAGGCGGAGTGATCTTTCATATTGATGAGGATGCATATGAAAGGCTCAGCAGCTATCTGAAATCGGTCGAGCTCTACTTCAGTAAAAAGGATGGGGGCAACGAGATTGTTGACGACATTGAAGCCCGGATGGCCGAACTTTTCCAGGCAAAGGTTTCTGAAAAGAAGAAGGAGGCGATAACGATTGAAGATGTAGAAGAAGTAACTTCAATAATGGGCGACCCAAGTGAATTTGTTGAAGAGGCTGAAGAGATTGCAGGCGAATCTGACGGCGGTGCAAAGAAGGCCAGACGGACAACAAGAACTTCAAAGAGGCTCTACAGGGATCCTGACAACTCTGTGCTGGGAGGTGTTTGCGGGGGACTTGGCGCCTATTTCGGGATTGACCCGGTTATATTAAGAATTCTGTTTGTCATCCTGTTCATCCTGGGGAGGGGTGTATGGGCAATTGTTTATATCGTCCTGTGGATTGCCATACCCAAGGCCATCTCCATAGCCCAGAAGCTTGAAATGAGGGGAGAGAAGGTCACCATATCGAATATCGAGAAGACCGAAGGCTACAAACGGGCCCGCTCATCAGTCGAAGAGATTTTTCATGTGATCGGCAGAATCTTCCTGGTGGTTGCCAGGATAGTGCTGGTACTTATAGGTGTAGCCCTTGTTTTTGCCGGGTTTGTGGTTTTGATGAGCTTCCTGGGGGTGTTCTTTTTACAGTCCACCATCTTCAGCCTTGGCTGGTTCAGCGGCAGCTTTTTCCCACTGAGCCAGTTCCTGTCGGCTTTTGTTGAGCCGGTCAACCTCACCGTATTCCTGGTTGCACTTTTCTTTGCCGTGATCATACCGCTTGTGTCGATCATATACGGCGGGATTAAACTTGTCTTTAATTTAAAGGCGAAAGACGGGGGACTTGGTATTGTTGCTCTGGTGATCTGGGTTGCAAGCATATCGGTAATGCTTTCACTGGGGTTCATTGAGTCAAGGAAGTACGCCTTCGGCGGGGTATACCAGGAGAATGTCGTACTTACGGCCCCGCCATCAAAGACTCTTTATGTTCAGGTTGAGGAGACGGCGAATATGGCGGCACTCGAGGAACTCACGCGAATTCGCCACCGGCACCGTGGATACTCGGGAACGATCGGGGCAGGAAGAGGGCTGTTCCTCGATCCGGTTCAGGAGATCTTCTGGTCGCGGCCGTCGCTCACCATACGTCATACAGATGCATCAGAACCAGAGCTGGCTGTGGTGAAAACGGCACGGGGACACGGACAGCTAAGTGCCGACCTGAACGCAGAGAACCTTGTGTATAACTGGGAGATCAGGGATTCGGTGCTTGTGGTCGGTAACTTTTTCACCACCGGAGAGGACATGTCGTGGAACTTTGGCGGGGTGACCCTCAGGCTCAACCTGCCCGAAGGTTATTCAGTGCACCTGGGTGAGAGGACCGACCGCATAATAACCTCGGCCAGAAATGCCGAAAGGGTTAGTGTCCAGTCGATGACCGGGAAAAAATGGATCATGACCAAAGAGGGATTGTCGCCACGTTAACCGGTTTATAATTTCCTGAATTGCATTTTTTTATTATTTTTGCACCTGATTTCAAAAAGTCTGACCGATGGTGTAACGGTAGCACTGCAGATTTTGGTTCTGCCTGTCCAGGTTCGAATCCTGGTCGGTCAACGCTGCACAAACAAAAGCCCCTGTATCTCAAGAAGATGCGGGGGTTTGTTTGTAATGCGATTACAGTTGTCTAATTGTCTGCGATAATTCATAGAACTTGGTGGTGAATGTGAAACTCACAGAGGGCCCCAGGTTAATAATTCAGAAATAATTTTTTTTGACCCGCCTGTTGGGTCTGTCATAAATTGATGTACATTTGATTAAATCCAACAGGTTTTTCTTAACATATAAAATTTAATAATAAATATTCTAAAAACCTCATTAATAATTTATTGAGATGAACAGAAATATCATTATATGGTTTGTGATGGTTGTTTCGGCTTTTTCTTTTCCAGTTGGGGTTGGGGGACAGGAGGTCGCAAAGGATGATAAAGAACAGCAGGTTAAGCACCTGGTGATCAAGAATGATAACTCACGGTTTACAGGGGTGATAATTTACGAGGATGCAAGGGAGGTTATTATAGTTACTGAGCATCTTGGTGAAGTTGCCATACCCAAGCACGAAATAAGAGAGATAAGGGAGATCAGTGCAATTGATTACAGGGATGGTGTTTTTGTGGGTGAAGAGTTGTTTGCAACCAGGTATTTCCTGACAACAAACGGACTTCCCGTTAATAAGGGGGAAAGTTATATTCAGTGGAACCTTTTCGGGCCCGATTTCCAGTTCGGGATTAATGACAACTTCGGTATCGGCATAATGACATCATGGATTGCAATTCCTGTAGTGGGGACCATAAAACGAAGCTGGCAGCTTGGTGAAAACACACATATGGCAGCAGGCGGGTTGCTCGGCACCGGTTCGTGGTCGCGCCCCGATATCGGTTTAGTCCTTCCATACGCTGCCATTACCAGCGGGAACCGGTCCCGCAACATCAACCTGTCATTAGGTTATGGTGGTCTTTGGTATACCGAAGAGGATTACAACTGGGTTACCGACAGAACGGTAAAGAGGCGTTACCGGGAAGGCAGGTTCCTGTTCTCGGTTGCCGCCCTCGCGAAGATCAACCAGAACTTCAGCTTCGTGTTTGACTCATTCTTTATGCTTCGGGGCCCCTACCGTACGGAAACTGATTACGTGTGGAGCCATTCTCTGCAGAACTACGTGCAGGTAAATACTGAAAAAAGGGCGCCCGGACTGGCGGTATTTTCGCCGGGTTTGAGGTGGCAGACCCGTCCTGAAAGTGCGTTCCAGTTCGGTTTTGCCGGAGTCAGGTATAAAGGGGAGTTTGCACCCATGCCTATCCCTGTTGTGCAGTGGTTCAGGAAGATCTGAGCATCCTCTCGTGGTAACGACCATCTCATGTGGCCACAATTGTTATGTGGTTCAGGAAGATCTGATTATCCATCGCAGGGTATGAACGGAATTCGTGTTACGGGGTTCTTATGGTTTGGGAAGACCTGGGCACACTTTGCGGGTTAAACGGCGCCCGTCTCAACGATTACCTCTTTTACATCAATTGATTTGAGGAGTTCGGAAGCCATGGCAGCCATATCTTTCATGTCTTCGTCCTCTTTTTCGCAGTACCAGTATACTTCGGCCCTGAGGCCTGCTTTTTTGAGGCGGGAAAGAATTTTGCATATATCCATTACCTTAACAAGCGAATCGACATGCAGCAATTCAAAATCAAGGTTAAGGATTGTTTCCGGTGCGGGATCTTTCATATATTCTTCAATCCAGTCGAACAGCGGCTTGTAAAAACTCCATGCCTTTGTTGTTATCGATCTTCCTGCTATGGTGAGTGTGCCGCCGGGATCAAATGAAACGGCGGGAGTATTGCAGGTTGACGGGATATTCAGAATTTGCATTTACACTTATATTTCAGGCTTAGATATATACGTTAAAAAACGTGATAAGTTACAACATATTGCAATTATAGGCAGCATTTCGCCGGCAACCGTGGCGCCAGGCACATGTAGCGCGAAATTCCGGATATATTCCGTTGATGCACTGTTGGAGCGTACAGAAATCCCGGGGCAACCAAAGTGGGTGCCGTGATTTTGCCAGATATGTTGATGCACTGTTGGAGCAGGCAGGGATACCGGGGAGTTACGCTGACGGGTTGCCTGTAGTGCTTTTGATGCTGTGCAGCTTCAGCGGTTCATAAGCGCCTCTATCTCTTCAACGGCTTTGGGTGCATTATCAGAAAGCACAATATTCCCGTCTTCTGTTACCAGTATGTTATCTTCAATCCTGATCCCTATTCCCGCGTATTTTTCGTAAACGGGCCTTACCTTTTCGGCAAAGGCATCAAGCTCATCAGCCGTGGCCATATTCCCGAAAAGTCCGTGCAGGTGGTCCAGACGGTCATCTATCAGGTAAAGTCCGGGTTCAATGGTCATTACCATTCCCGGAAGGATATCCCTTCCCCTGATCTCCGGGTTCAGGATGTATGTGTCGCGGTCAGGCGCATCAAGATTGCCGTAGCTGCCTGCATCGTGCACGTGAAGCCCTATGTAATGGTTGTTGCGGTATTGAATATAGAAACGCTTCTGCCACCAGGAGGTGGTATCTGTTATCAGTCCCCGCTCCCAGAGGCCGCTGACAATTATTTCGGTTGCCCTGTGGTGGCAGTCCAGTATCCTGTAGCCCGGCTTCATCTTTTTTATCGCCTCCTGCTGTGCATTGAGCACCAGCTCATAAAGATCCCTCTGTGGTTCACTGAACCTGCCGCTTACGGGTATAGTCCTGGTAACATCGGCCACATAACCCCTGCAGGTTGCACCTATGTCTACCAGCAGCAGATCGCCCTCTTCCATGGTGCGGTCACTGAACGGGTAATGGAGAATTGCCGCATTGGGCCCGGAACCGGTAATAGAGCTGAATCCGTTGTTAAGTCCGTTTTTCATGAAGACGTATTCTAACTCAGCCTTAGCATCATACTCTTTCTGACCAGGAGCAACCGTTTCCATGACTCTCCTGTGTGCCAGTCCCGTCACCGCAACAGCCCTTTTAAGCTGTGCGACCTCCCATTCATCCTTTACCACCCTCATCTCGTGTATTATGGGTGCAAGGTCGGTGTGCAGGGCTCCTGCAGCGGGTGCATCATTCCCTGCAATGCCGGTCAGCCTTTCGCGCAGCATACGGTCATCCTCATGAAGCGATACCGGTCTTTTCCCTTCGATCATACCGGCCATAATCTCACCGAATTCAGCCACCGGGTATGCGGCATCTGCTTTGTACTTTCCTATGGCGTCTTCAATACCGGGGCGGGGACCGTCCCACAGAGTTGACATCGGATCACTCGGCAGCACGAAAAGTGTATAGGGGGCCTGTGACGAGGGGTCTATCACGGCAACGGCCTGCCTTTCGCCGGTATAGCCCGTAAGGTAGATGAAATCGTTTCCGGCGGCAGCCGAAATTACAGCAATTTCCCCTTTCATTTTCTCCGCCAGCCTCTTTCGCCTGGCACTGAACACCACGGGATCGAGTCCGGGGGAGTCGTCAGGCAGGATGAACCTGTCAGGTAGAGTGCAGGCCACGTCCTGTGCCTGCTCTCCTCCGCTGTTGGTTTTTCCGTTCACTGTTGCCATAGTCATTGCCGCGATAACGGCGGTAAGGATTATTATCCGCATCATGATAGTTATAATTTTGGTTCCCAGCCCGGCTCGTATTCCCGGCTCCAGAGGCTGAGTGCATCACGGTCAAGTGCCTGTCCGTTGTTACAGTTAACATCGAAGCCGTGCCCTACGCGAGTCGCGATATTTGCAAGGTGCCCGAGCAGGGTGCTTTTAACTCCCTCGTCGATGGGGGACTTTGGCGTATCAGTGCCCCTGATCGAGTTGAAGAAATTCACCACGTGCATAGTTGACATGTCTCCTCCTCCTCCAAGAGCTGTTCCACCCTCATCGTCGTCGGTACGCCTTTCCCTTACCAGATTTCCATTGCGGTCGAAAAGTTTGTATCCGCCACGGTTGACAAACACCGAACCGTCGGAACCATAAATAATCGTTCCCCTGTCGGACCCGTAGGTGTTCAATCCATTACGGCTCTTGCCGTCCCACTTGATGATCTTGTTACCCGGGAACCGCCAGGTTGCATCCATGGTGTCGTACATGGTCCAGCCGTCATCTGGAAAATGAAACTTGCCTGCCGCCACTTCCACCCTTTCGGGGAAATCCACCTGTAGTGCCCAGCGGGCAATATCGAGCTCATGAACCGCATTGTTGCCTGTTTCGGCCGTGCCCCATGTCCACCCGTACCAGTGCCAGTTGTAGTCCCATGTATCATGCATGTACTCCTGCCTCGGCGCCGGCCCCTGGAACAGATCCCAGTCCAGTCCCTGAGGTACGGGAGCCCTGACGGGCAGAGGCACCTCGCCCCTGGCATTGCTGTAGAATGCGATCGCTTTATATGGCACACCTATAGCACCGTTGTGGATATCTCTCACTATCTCGATCGATTCATGCGAGGACCTTTGCTGGTTCCCCATCATGATCACCTTGTCATATTTGTCCTGTAACCCGATCAGGAGTTCGCCTTCGCGGGGATTGTGGCTGCAGGGCTTTTCAACATACACATGTTTGCCTGCCTGCACAGCATAACATGTTCCCGGTGCGTGCCAGTGATCAGGAGTGGCATCTATAATTGCATCGACCCTGGCATCATCATAAATTCTGCGAACGTCAATTTCAAGAGCCGGGGTGTAGTCGATGGCATTTGAAAACCTTTGCGCCGCATTACGTCTCTGCCTCTCCATCACATCGCACAGGTAAAGCAACTGTACGTTGTTTTCTTTGACTGCAACAGGCTCAATGAATGCTCCCAGCCTTCTTCCGAGGCCTACAATGGCCACGTTGAGCCTGTCATTCGCGCCCTTTATCCTGTTGTAGCTTGCCGCACTCATGCCCATTCCGCCGATTGTCATACCAGCTACGCCGAGCGCCGATTTTTTGATGAACGACCTTCTTGAATTATCCATGCTTATGAGGTTTTATGGTTAGATTATGTTCGTGCTGCCGCCGTTAACCCCGATTTTTCGCGGGATTATGTTCTTATGCCTCTTGGATCATGCGTTAATGCACCACAATCTTTAAGGCTGTAAGATAATAAAAATCAATTGTTGTGCCGCACCACACCGCTTTATGAATAATCAGGAATCATTAAGAGAAGCCCTGATAAGTACTATTTCAGGCCTGCTGCCGAGGCGCATCGGCGGGCCCCAGGTACCTATGCCGTTCGACACATAGACCTTCATCCCGTCAACTTCACCTTTCCCCCTGCTGATCGTGTAGATTGCCCGGGTGATCAGGTTGAACGGCCACAGCTGCCCGTGGTGCGTATGACCGGCCAGGAACAGGTCAGCTCCCGCGGCAGCAGCCTTCTCAAGGTTGAACGGCTGGTGATCCATCAGGATTACCGGCAGGCTGTCATCAAGCCCTTCAAGCAGTTTGTCGAGACTTTTCCTGGTGCGACCCGAGAACCTGTTGATGGTAATGTCTTCACGCCCCGCAATGTAGAAGCTGTTGTTGATCTTTATTACGCTGTCGCGGATAAGGGTTATGCCGTGGCTTGTAAGATACTCTGCCGCTTCGTCCACTCCGCCGATATATTCATGGTTTCCTGTGATGCCGTATACACCGAGGGGTGCCGACAGGTTCTCTATGGCCCTGCCCAGGTCGCGGTGGATGACCGGTCCCACATCCTCGTCGAGGATATCTCCTGCAAGCAGTATGATGTCGGGGTTGAGGGAGTTGATCCGCTCTACCATCCTGCTTATGCGATGTTTCGGGGTCAGGCTTCCGAGGTGGATGTCGGATATCAGGGCTATGGTAACATTCGCCATCCGGCCAGATCTTTCTCCGGGAGCGGGGTCTCCAGGGTCTGTGGCTGCTTCATTTTCAGGTACCGGGCTTCCGCTGCCCGGCATGGCTGCTTCGCCTGTCGCCGGTGGAGCTTCGCCTCCTGTGGCTGCTTCATATTCTGCCGGGGCTGCCTGTCCGGCCAGGGCCGTTCTATTCCCCGAAAGGGAAATATCAATCTCGTTGACCCTGGTGAACCAGGTGTTGACATGTGCGGCCATGATAATTATGAAGACAGCGGCAGTCACTCCCCAGAACAGCACCAGCCGGGTCTTTGCGGCATTAACCTGCCATGTCACGGGTATTACCGGGACGGCAAGGTTGACCAGTCTGACTATATCGATCACCACCAGGAAAAGTACAAAATAGACCATTGCACCGAGCCAGAAGGAGCCGGTCCACAGCAGGAAGGTCGCGGGTGGTGAAAGCCAGTAGTTTTCGAGGATGCGGCCGGCCACATAGGCGAGCGACAGGAACAGGAACAGTGCAAGGTAGATATTGCGGACCCTTGAGGCGGCAGGAAGGGCCTGCCATCCGCGGATGAAGATGTAGTAATTGACCAGCAGGTAAACTGACAGTACGATGCTGTAGAAGATTATAAAGGCTATGGTACGCATAATTTTTTCTGTTGACCGGAAAAAGGCCCGGTTAGGGGCTGTGACGGATCCGGATACGGTTTAACTTTCAATGTGCTAAAACTAAACAAAAAATCCGGGCAAAAGTTGTATCTTTTCGCGGTCAAGTCAAATCAAAAAATGTTAATTATGCAAAAGATCACCATTGTACTGATTGCTGTGCTCGTAGCAGGTATTGCAATACCTCTGCAGTCACAGGAGACCATAAAGCTTGATGAGCCTGAGCGTACCGGTGGCATGCCGCTTTTCGAAGCTCTGGACAAGCGCCAGAGTATGCGGAGCTTCAGCAGCCGGGAGCTGAGCGGCAGGGACCTTTCCAACCTGCTCTGGGCCGCATTCGGCATGAACAGGGATGACGGGCGCCGTACGGCACCATCGGCCCGGAACTGGCAACAGTTTGACATATACCTGATAATGGCCGACGGATGGTACCTCTATGAACCCCGTGAGCATGTGCTTGTTAAAAAGGGCGATGAAGACTTTAGTAAATATGCCGGAAGCCAGGATTTTGTGGCTACCGCACCGTTAAACCTGATCTTCGTGTCCGATCATGACCGCATGACCGGGGCCAGTGCAGAGAACAAAGAATTCCATTCGGCTACAGATGTAGGTTTCATTTCGCAGAATGTATACCTCTATTGTGCTTCTGAGGGTCTGGCGACGGTGGTTAGGGGACTGCTTGACAGGGACAGGCTGAAAGAGCTTATGAACCTGCGGCCCTCGCAGCACGTTATACTGGGCCAGACGGTAGGGTATCCCGGAAACTGACACCGGGCTATATCCGGGTATCAGGCTTAAGGCTTTGTGCTGTGCCGGATCAGTGCCGTTTTACGATTCCGTAGAACAGGAACATCAGCAGCTGTTCGACCTGCTGCTCGAGCTTATATGGACCTTCGCGTATAACAATGTTATACTCAAGGCCCTTTATGGCTGTAACGATGGCAATGGTTGCCAGCTCGGTGTTGACCAGCTTGAAACGGTTGTTCCTAACGCCGTCCTTCAGGATGCTCTCCACCATCTTCATCTCCTCCTTGTCGTACTTTTTCCGCACCTTGTCTATAAATGGCAGGTGGTCGAGGTAGTTGGTCTTTACGGCGGTGTACAGGTTGATAGATTCGTTGAAGGCTTTCATACGGGCGATGACATATTTCTTCATCCGTTTGTATGGATCAATAATGTCTCTGGTTGCCAGTATTATTTCGTTTTTCAGGTTTTCGGCTTCACGTTCCACCACCGCCTCAAAGAGCTCCTCTTTGCTTAAGAAGTAGTAATAAAGCGAACTCTTTCCCATGCCCGCCTCTTCCGCGATATTTTCCATCCTTGCCTCCCTGAAGCCATGCCTGCCAAACACCCTGCCTGCGGCAGTGATGATATTTTCCCTTTTATGGTCTTTTTTATTGGTCATGTCAGCAAACTATACCGGCAACACGATGTTTGCAAATGCTGATTGCAGTCGAATCCATTTTATTGGCCATGTCAGCAATCTATACCGGCAATATGGTCGCTAAAAATAATACCAAAAAAAATACGAGTCAAATTTATCGACCGTTTTCGACCTGCGCAGGTATGAAGTCGAGCTGTCTTTTTTCAAGATTGGCACGAGATATGGCTACCGTAATGGTATCGCCAAGCTGGAATCGCCTGTTATTCCTCTTTCCCGTAAGGCAGTAGTTATCTTCGTCAAACTCGTAGAAGTCGTCGTCAAGGTTTCTGATATGCACCAGTCCCTCACATTTATTTTCGACCAGCTCAACATAGATGCCCCATTCGGTGACACCTGAGATGACCCCTTCGAACACCTGCCCCACTTTATCGCTCATGAATTCCACCTGTTTGTATTTTATTGAGGCTCTCTCGGCTTCCACGGCCAGCTGTTCCATCTTCGATGAGTGCTCGCACATCGGTTCGTACTTTTTGGCACTTTTCGACTCCCCGTTGCTGAGGTAGTGGGTCAGCAGGCGGTGCACCATCATATCGGGATATCGCCTGATAGGAGAGGTGAAATGGCTGTAATGACCGAAGGACAGTCCGTAATGCCCTATATTCTTCGTCGAATAGACCGCTTTGGCCATAGACCGGACCGCAAGGGTCTCGATAAGGTTCTGCTCCTTTTTGCCCCGTACCTTCTCAAGCATGTTGTTGAGCGATGATGAGATGGCCTTGTTGCTGCCTGTTTTAATGCTGTAGCCGAACTTCCTTACAAATTTGGAAAATGTAGCCAGCTTTTCCGACTGGGGCTTGTCGTGTATCCGGTAGACAAACGTGCGGCCCCTCTTCTTTTTTTGTTCGCGGGATTTTTCGTCTCCTTGCTGGAGCAGGCCGGACTGCAACGGGCCGGACTGCATCTGGTGCTGCTTCCCGCCGTGCTGCTTCCCGTCGCCCTGCTTATTGTCCCCCTGCTGATCGCCCCCATGATGGCCGCCAACCGGATCAAGGCCTCCGGCAAATTCGGCCACCCTCTTGTTTGCCAGCAGCATGAACTCCTCTATCAGGTGGTTTGCGGCAGCCATCTCCTTAAAAAATACACCCAGGGGCTTGCCCTTATCGTCGAGGTTGAACTTTACCTCGGTCTTTTCAAACCCGATAGCGCCCTGCCTGAACCTTTCGTTCCGCAGTTTCACGGCAATATCGTTGAGGCGCATTATCTCCTTTGCCATGTCTCCTTTGCCGGTGTCGATGACCTGCTGGGCCTCCTCGTAGCTGAAGCGCCTGTCAGACCTTATTATGGTACGGCCGAACCACTCATTCAGCACCGATGCATTGGCGTCAATCTCAAAAACAGCAGAATAGCAGAGCTTGTCCTCATCGGGCCTTAGCGAGCAGACAAAATTTGACAGCCTCTCGGGCAGCATTGGTACCACGCGGTCAACCAGGTAAACCGAGGTGGCCCTGTCATATGCTTCGTGGTCAAGGACACTGCCCGGCTTAACGTAGTGTGTAACATCGGCAATATGAACTCCAACCTCAATGTTTCCGTTGTCCAGCTCCCTCACTGAGAGAGCATCGTCAAAATCTTTTGCATCGGCCGGATCGATGGTGAAGGTCGTAACATCCCTGAAATCCCTCCTCCTCTTTATCTCTTCATTGCTTATCTCACCGGGAATGTCCTCTGCGGCATTTTCAACCTCAGGCGGAAAATCATAGGGGAGTCCGAATTCGGCCAGGATGGCATGCATCTCGGTTTCATTCTCACCCTCAGCGCCCAGCACCTCGACTATCTCGCCCACAGGGTTCTTCGCGTTGGCCGGCCATTCGGTGATCCTCGCAATGGCCTTGTCGCCGCTTTGTGCGCCATTAAGGCTCTTCAGCGGTATGAACAGGTCGTAAGGCAGCACTCGCCTGTCGGCCACCAGGAATGCAAAATTGCGCGACACCTCTACCCTTCCGACGAAAGTCTCGCGCGACCTTTTAAGTATCTCAGCAACCTCGCCTTCAAGTTTCCTGCCTTTGCGCTTTGCAAAACAGTACACCTTAACGATGTCGCCGTTGAGGGCGTGGTTCAGGTTGCTCTCGTGCACAAATATCTCTTCGGGAAACTCTTCCGACACGATCCGGGCAGCCCCGGTGGGATGCATATCGACAGTGCCGGTAACGTATCCCTCCTTCGAGATGAGCCGGTATTTGCCCCTGCTCACCTCCTCTATGTCTTCGCGCTGCTCAAGCTCTTCGAGTACGGTTACAATGAGTTTTTTGAGATCGCTTTCGCGGATCAGCAGTTGCCTTGCAACCTGCTTGTGGTTGTAGGTCTTGTTCGGGTGGTCGCTTAATACGCCCAGCACGGCCTTCTTAAGGCTTTCCTTGTTGTATCTTGTCTTGTTTTTATTGATTTTCTTCTTTTTTGGCATAGCTGTATTGAATAAAGTTGTAGGAGGATTGCTGCTTACGGTCCGGCCCGGCGGGCCTTCACCTTGCGGGTGATCCCGGTGTGGTTTCCCCATCCGG
>SLOE01000071.1 GCA_007132715.1 Bacteroidales bacterium | reverse complement strand
ATGATAGAGGATTACGATGAAAAGGTCAGGTCCCTTAATATCATCATGAAAAAGTACACCGGCCGGGATGATTACAAATACAATGCCCCTGCCGTGAACAATGTGCAGACATTCAAACTCGTGGTTGACAAGGCCGAGGGGCGCTCTTTCGGGTACTGACCCTCTCCTGCATCATTTCCCTGCAGGTTGGGCTTACGACATTATGTTACCGGGCAGGGTGTTCAGCAACCTCCCTTTACCACCAGGGGCATTTTGCCTAACGCATACATGTTAAATGTGGACCCGCGATATTCTGTTACCGGGCAGGGTGTTCAGCAACCTCCCTGTACCACCGTTGCACGTTCACGGGGCCTGATCGACGGCATTGGCGGAGGGGGCGGAGCCTCAACGGTGCGTTCCACCGTTTCACCTCCAAGGGCACTGTTGACGGCCCTCCTGAAATCGTACCTCGCGAATTCTTCATCGGGACTTAAGTTGGAAGGCGGATCGGGGTTTACTATCGCCTCCATCCAGTAATTCAGTCCGCCCTGCAGTACATAGTTGTTCCTGTATCCCTGCTGGCGGGTCAGGAGCCATGCTTCGTTTGCATGGACTGAGCCGTTGGAGTAAAATACGTTGATCCTTACATCCTGGTCGAGAATATCTCTCCATTCGGCCGACAGTATGTCTGTAAGCGGAATATTGACCGCGCCCGGGAGGCTGAAGTTTTCAAATTCATTGCTGCTTCGCACGTCAATGAGCTGAAGGACAGGGTTGTTCTCAACTATCATACCTGCCACCTCATCAGGCGAAACGAACTGGCTGCCGGATGAGATCTCCTGCAGGATCTGTTCGGTTGAGACCTTACGGCTGCCGGTCGTATCTTCCGGGACCATCGCAATTATAAGTCCCATTGGTATCAGTATTATCGCAAGCAGAATTCTTGGATTGATCTTTTGCATGACGTTGATATTTTGATTGCCGGTTACAGGATTGGTTCCTGAATGTGTTACCGGCGGTGTTGACAAAATTATAGTTTATTTAACGTATTAAACAGCCAGATTGTTCAACATTTAGACAGCGGCGTTACCTGCGGCGCCTTGTTGCCGGGAAGCCTCTGGCCGTTGCTGTATTCACTATCTGTAGTTGCCTGCAAATTTCCTTTCGGCCCATTCGCCTGCCCAGAACATACCGAAGGCTGCCAGTATCAGCAGAAATGCGAATACCCCCTGCGACAGCCCGATCATTTCGTTTACGCGTGGTGACCCCATGAAACCTGCATTGTGAAAACCTTCCCAAAGGGGGTAACCTTCGGTAAAGATAAATATTCCTATAAAGAGGCCCCCTATAAAGACAAACGCGTCAATCTTCCCTATAGCTGCGGCGCAGAAGCTTGTTCCGGGGCAGAACCCTCCGAGAATGAACCCCGCACCCATGATAACACCGCCGGCTATTGCCGAGGTGAGGTAGGTGGGGTTAACGTAAACCACATCGAGGTTCATCCACCCGAAAAGGCTGAAAAACAGGAGTCCGGTCATTGCAACTATGGCCGCGGTGAAAAATACCTTCAGCACGGTGGTGTCGTAGCCATAGAACATACCGGCCAGCTTGCGGCTTGAGGAGAAACCGCTTTGCTCAAGCACGAAACCAAATCCTATGCCGATGAAAAATGCCAGCAGAAGGTTGGTGTTGCTGCTAATTGCGTCATATACTATCAGTGGTCCCATGTTATTGATTTGTTACTGTTCAGTTTAAATTCATTTGCCTGCTTTCCCCGGCTTTATTGCAGTGCCGGGTTACATCCCGGGTTATTCCGCCCGCGGTTTAATGAAGCGCGTTTTGGCGGACTACACGATGTTGCTGCTCTTATATCCAGTTTTTCCTGAAGAACCATGCCAGGGCAAAGGCGGTGCCGAATATTGCCATCATGGTGATAAATCCCCCAAACGAGAGCACCGCCATTCCGCTCAATGCCGAGCCTGAGGTGCAGCCCCGGCCGATCTGTGAGCCGTAGCCGAAAAGAATTCCCCCGGCCAGCGCAAAGAAGAGCCGCCTGCGCGAAGAGACCCAGGAGGGACGTTCTGTGGTCAGCTTTGTCCTTCCGGCAATTATGCCTGACAGGAAGCCCCCGGTGATAAGCCCGAGCATCTGGTAGACAAGCCATGAGTTCATTGGTCGCTCCGTACGCATGGCATAGTTGTCGCTGTAATAGGCGGCGTTATGGTAGTGGGAGGGAGCTACTGCCTTTACTCCTGTTGCTATGGTGTCTCTGAGTGCACCAGTGGCACCAAGTCCCCGTCCAGAAACGAAGTTTGCCGCCAGCAGAACCAGTCCCAGCAACACCCCGCCGATGTAAGGATTAAGATACTTGTTTCGCATGGTTATTATCAGTTTTAAAATTCACTCTTGTTTTTCCTCCATATGAGGCTGCCAGTGTCACGAACCTGCAGCTAACGGCGTAAACACAGGCCAACGGTATCAGTACAGCCATCTGCTTGCCTGTCCCGCGTAAGCAATCACAAACCTGAACATCAATCCCCCGAAAAGCACCAGTAATCCCGGTATCAGCACCGGTACCCGGAATTTGTTGAGCTCAAGTACTTCAAGGATGGCCGGCAGTACCATTCCGAGGAACACCACGAACACCCAGAAAACTACCGTGTACGGTCCCCCTAAAAACAGGCCTGCTGCATCTATCTGCACCTGGGTGCTTGCCAGAAACCCCATGAACATATGTATGATCAAAAACAGCTCAATGCCTATAAGCACTATGTCTATTTTGGAGAACATGACCCTTTCGGCGTGGGAACGGGATACCAGCATTATGTATGCTGCACCTGTCGACAGGCCCGAGGCAAGGAAGAGCGGACCGAGGATGGATGTGTTCCACAGGGGCCTGGCGTTGAATGCCGAGAAAAGTATTCCGGTATATATGCCGAGGATGACCGAGAAGATCAGCAGCACCCACGACATTGCTATTTTGTACTTTGTAAAGAAAGACTCAAGCCGTTTGATCCATCTGTATTTCCAGTCGAATGAGGGGAATATCTCCCTTATGTTGAGGGCGCACCAGATGAACGAGATGGGTGTTACCACCATGAGGGTCCATGCTCCCCAGGACATGGGCGATTCAAGCCTCAGTGTGGTGTAGAGCTGCCAGAAGTAGGGCTTGTTGTTGAGGTCCAGGAGCAGCGCCAGCAGTCCGATCACCAGTATGAAAGGGGTGATGAACGGAGCTCTCTTAACTGCGGCTGGATACAGCTTTTCCTTACCCTGGATGGTATAGAGGGCGGCAAAGAAAAGAATGCCCGCCGCCAGTCCCCCAAGAAAGAGGTAGAGGGGAATGTGCCAGTGCCAGATGTTCAGTTGCGGATCTATCATGGGGTTCATGCGTCCGCTTATTATCACTTCTTCTCTCATATCCGGTAATTCAGTATTGTCATGTCAGAAAATAGAGATGAGGTTTTGTTCCTGCCTCCGGTATAAGTGTTTTATATCTTCTCTGCCTCAGCAGCTTTGAAACTTCGCTTCCCGGGTCATCCAGGTTGCCGAAGTACATGCACCTGGTGGGGCAAACTTCAACACAGGCCGGCTGGTTACCCTCTTTTATCCTGTGGTCGCAGAAGGTGCACTTGTCGACATGACCTTTGGGGTGGGGAAATCTTGCGTCGTAGGGGCATGATGTTATACATGCACCGCATCCTATGCACCGTCTCGGCTTTACCAGCACTATACCTCCGGTTGAGTAGTGGCTTGACCCGGTCGGACAGCATCGTACACAGGGTGCGTTCTCACACTGGTTGCAGCGTTCGGAGCGTATTTCCATCTGCAGGTGGGGATAGGTACCCGTGGTAACCTCCACCACCCAGTCGCGTGCATAGCCTATGGGTACCTTGTTCTCTGTCTGGCAGGCCACCACACAGTCGCTGCAGCCCACGCATTTCTTTGTGTCAATTACCATGGCGTATCTCATGAGCGTGCCTCCTTCCCTGTATCATCCAGAATGAAGGTTACAAAATTACCGCGCATGCCGGTGCCGCCCATTATGGGATCGTAGTGCACCCGGCTCATAAGCTCTGTGTCGTTTATTCCCCGGCCATAGGCTCTTCCAAGCCTGCGATCGGCGTGACCGAAGCCGTGGACCATATATACCGAATCCCACCTTATCCTTTCGGTTACCCTTACCTTGATAGAAAAAGTGCTCACGATGCCGTCCTGGTTTTGCAGTCTCACATAATCCCCCGTTTTGAGTCCCCAAAGCCCTGCTACAACAGGGTTGACCCACAGGTCGTTCTCTTCCATCAGGTCGGCCAGATTCGGATTGTTGGCGGTGCGCGCAAATGTGTGCATGGGAGCCCTTCCGTAATTGAGGCGGTAATAACCTTCAGAAGGCTCCTCGTGAGGTGTGTAAACCGGCAGCGGGTCGAATCCTGCTGCCTCCATGGTGGTGGACCAGAGCTCGATCTTGCCGGTGTTGGTAAAGAATTCGATATCCCGGCCATCGGCAAAGTAGATGTCGTCAAAGTTCCTGGGATAATTCTTTACACCTGTGCGCATCATCTCTTCCAGGGATGTGCCGAGCTCTTTGAATTGCCAGTCAAGCATCTCCTCAATGCTTTCCCACGCAAAGTAATCGCCGAGCCCCATACGTACGGCAAGCTCTTTGGCCATCCAATAGGCAGGTTTGGTGTTGTACAGAGGCCCGGTGGCCGGCGCCCTGAGGGCAATGTTGGGATTCCGTGCAGGCGAGTTTCTTATTATATCGTACCTTTCGAGATAGGTGCATTCCGGCAGCACCACATCTGCCCACCCCGTTATCTCGGCGGGCATGGTATCTACCACCACGACCAGGTCGAGGCTGCGGAGCGCCTCTTTGGTCTGTTCCTGATCCGGCAAGGTCATCAGCAGGTTGGTGCCGTTGACTATCCATGCCTTGAAGTTGCACTCGGGTGTTGCACCGGGTATTGACGCTTCACATATGCCGGAGGCCAGGGCCAGGTCGGCGAGCGGATACCTGTCGGGGAATGCCTCCCTCCATGTGCGGGCGGGTTCGGGGAACGGCGGCCGGGGGTACTGCGGCACCTGCACCCTGTCGGGCATGTAGAAGCCTCCCCTGCGTCCCCAGCTTCCAAGCAGGGCATTCAGTATTGCCACTGCCCTGAGCCGTTGTGTGTCATCACCGTACCAGGTAACATGGCGTCCGGGATGAATAATCACAGCGGGTGATGCTGCTGCCATTTCGCGTGCGGTACGCCTGGTGGTAGCGGGCTCGATGGTAGTTATTCCGTACGCCCATTCCGGTGTGAAGCTCCTTACGTGGGTCCTTAGCTGCTCAAAACCGTAGGTGTGACGTTCGACATACTCCTTGTCGTATAGCTCCTCTTCAATTATCACATGTATCCATGCAAGAAGAAGAGCAAGGTCGGTTGCCGGCTTGATCGGCAGCCAGTATTTGGATTTACCCGCAACCACCGAGAAGCGGGGATCAACGGTAATGATGGTCGCTCCTTTGGCAAGGGCATCAGACATTTCCTGGACCTGGGTGTTGTGCATGTTCTCTCCCAGGTGTGAGCCTATCAGTACGAGGCAGCGGGTGTCGCGGATATCGGTTATTTCCGGTGATTCAAGTCCCTGTCCATAAGTTGTTATGAAGGCCACTTCGCGGGGCCCCCTGCACTGTGAATATGAGGGTGCTGCAACAGAGGTCGAACCCATTGCCTGCAGCAGTGTGCTGAAATATTCGCCGCCGGATCCGTGAGTGAACAGCGCGATACATTCGGGACCGTGCTCAGCAGCTATCTCTTTCAGCCTTCGTGCAATAAAGTCAAGGGCTTCTTCCCATGAGGCTTCCCTGTAGGTCTGCTTTCCGTTTTCCATGGTACGCATCAGCGGAGTCCTGAGCCTGTCCTCGTCGTAGTACATTCCGACTCCCCCGGTTCCGCGGGGACAAAGCCGGCCGTGGCACAAGGGGTCATCATCGTTGCCGGTAATCTTCCACAACCTGCCCTGCTCATCCTTGTATACCCAGCCTGCGCATCTCCAGAAACATACTTCGCAGTAGGTGGGTGTCCTGGTTAGGTCGGGGGTAAGTTCGGCAGCCCCGGGCATGCCCTGGTTGAGAGCGGTGCGCAGGGCCATACCTGCTCCCCCTGCAAGTGCAAAGCCTCCAAGTCCCAGTGCCGAGATCTTGATAAACTCCCTTCTGCTCTTCATTAATACGCTGTTGGTTTAACTTTCCTGAAAACGATGCTAAAATAGTAATTTTCAGTTATTATTCGTGGTTTTGCGAACAATTTGAGCATTTAACACATTGTTGGGAAACATAAGCTTAAAAAACTGAAAACCAAAGCTGTATTTGAATTAGGATATACATAAATAGAAATATATGAATACCAATATATTGATATGCAGCAACTATAATTTATAATCAGACCGGATATAAATTAGTGGTTATCGGGATGTAAATTTGTAGCTGCCCTGCACCACTTCGAGTACTGCGTAGTCTCCCTCATTTCTGAGAAGGCGGATATGGGGCGACCGATCTATCTCTTCCCTTGCCTCCGTCACCCGGCCATCTCCGTATAGCGGCATGTAAACGGTTGCATGGCTGCCGGCGGGAACGGTCACTTCCATGGTGAAGCTGTTGGCGGACTGTTCCCAGAGTACCCCGGCCCTGCCGTAGGGTGTGAGGTTTGAGTATGAGACGTGCGACAGATCCTGTGCCGGGTTGGGGCGGAAGATAATATGCCGGTAGCCCGGGTTCTGCTCATCGGCTCTCATGCCGGCAAGCGTGCGGTAGAACCAGGAGATACCGCCGCCGAACATCGGATGGTTACGGGAATTTTCACCGTCCCAGCGCTCCCAGGTGGTGGTTGCGCCCTGCTCGATCCACCAGCCGAAGGAGGGGAAGGTGCGCTTGTTCATCGCTTCGTATGCAAGGTCATGCAGTCCGTTTTCGGTAAGCACGTCGAAGAAGAACTGTGTGCCGAAGATACCGGTATCGAGGTGACCGTCGTTTGCTTCAATATCGGCTTTCAGGGAGGCTATCACCCCTTCGAGCCGGTTGGCGGGCACACCCATCTTCAGTGCAAAGATGTTTCCGCCGTAAGGCCCGTATGTTTTGTTTTCACTGTCATAGAACCTGTTATGAAAAGCATTGCGGGTACGTTCGGCAAGACCGGCGTAGTGACGGGCTTCATCTCTTCTGCCCAGCGCCGTTGCAGTGCGCGCAGTCAGGTCGGCGCACCTCCAGAGGTAGAAGGTGTGTACCATGTCGTCGGGAGGCAGCTCGAATGGCGCCACCCAGTCGCCAAGGTTGATCCACCTGTTGGGATCTTCAGGGTCGGGTGCCTGTGAATGCATTATCCCCTCACTGTCGGTCCACGTCAGCATATAGTCGATGTACCCTTTCATACCCGGGTAATTATTGTGGAGCATGTCAATATCGCCGTAATGGAGATAATATTCCCACGGCATGATGATGAGGGCCGCACCCCATGCCACTCCTCCTCCGCAACCGGGCTGCCAGGGCGAGCAGTTTGGCACGTAGCCGTTCTCGGGGTTCTGCGAGCCCAGCATATCCTGGATCCACTTGGTGTAAAACGCCCTGACGTCAAAATTGTGGATGACGGTGACTGCCGCAACCTGTCCGTCGCCGTTATAGGGGTTGCGCTCACGGTGCGGGCAGTCGCTTACAATCCCGCCGTGCATGTTGTCGGTCTGCGACCTCCACCATATCGTGTTTATGGTATTGAACAGCGGGTTGGAAGTCTCGAACTCGCCGGTGGTCTCAACATCTGAATAGACGGCTTCGGCGGTTACCTGGCCCTCTTTAAGCTCCCCGGGCCAGTTTTTGATCTCCACCTCCCTGAAGACGAACCAGGTGAACCTTGGCGCGTAGGATTCGGGTGTGCCGCCCTTCATGGTAAAGGTGTTGTCGCCCATCATCGATTCGCTGATGTAATTGATCTCTATAGTATGTCCCTCGCTGCCTGTGATATCGTGCAGGTGCAGCCACCCCGAGATCTCCTCGCCGAAATCCAGGCGGTAGTGGCCATCACCCAGCAGGATGGTTTCCCGGGGCTCCAGTACCTCCATCACCTTGTCGGTTGGCGACATATGTGCCTTCATATGGCCCCTGGGGGTCCTCCTGGCGGCCGCATATTCCCAGTGTGAGTCATCAAAACCGGGACCGGACCAGCCGGACTGCTCATACCGGGCATCATAGTGTTCGCCGTCATAGAGCAGATCCATTACCACCGGGCCCTTTGCCGCTTTCCAGGTTGTATCGGTAACGATGACATCTTCGGTGCCGTCGGTATATGTTATGTATATCTGACCGATGAAGCGGGGAGTGCCGTAGCCGCCCGACCAGTAATTGGCGGGATTGTAAAACCCGTTTCCGAGCATTGCACCTGCAGCGTTCTCTCCCCGGCGCAGGTGTTCTGTTATGTCGTAGGCCAGGTACATCACCCTGTATTCCCTGAAGGTACCATCCAGCATAACCCCTATGGGGCCGAGGTCATCACGCTCGTCGTAAAGCGTTACATTGGGCACCAGCACATCGTCGCCCACCTTGCTGCCGTTGAGGTAGAACTCGAAGAAGCCGAGTCCGGTGACATATGCGCGTGCCGAGGCCACCTCTTTGGCGACCGTAAATGTTTTCCTGAGCATCGGAGCGGGCGGGGGAAGTTCCTCCGATTTTTCTTCGTCGCCATAGAAATAGAACCTTCCCGGCCATGGCGGGCGGGGAAGGGCTTCCTCATCCTGCCAGGGGGCGCCAATCCATGTCGCCTGCCACTCTCCTTCATCCAGAAGGCCCATGCTCCAGAAGGCCGGCTCGGACCAGGGCGAAACCTCCCCGTTGGCATCCCATACCCTCACCTGCCACCAGCAGTCCTCGCGCGAACGGAGGGGTCTGCCTTCGTAGGGGATGTTGAACGACCGGGAGGATTCCACCTTACCGCTGTTCCACAGGTCGGCCCTCCCTGCCAGGAGTTTCTCACTTGAGCCTGCAACCCTTACCTCCCAGGCCGTCTGCTGTTGTCCGCGTTCTCCTTCTGCAGGGGTGTTGATCCACGACAGCCGGGGATTGGCAACGTCGATTACCATGGGGTTCTCGATGTTCTCGCAAAGCAGCCTTTCGGGCATCAGTCCGTTTCCTTTGACCAGGCCTGCAAGAAAAAAGAGAAACAGAGCGGGGAAGATGATCAGTCTCATCATGGGGTACGTTTTTTAACAGAATAATTTCGCCGGTTTAAGCTGACTGCTAAAATAAGAAATAGCAACTAACTTTTGACTGTTATGACTGATTTTTCGGACGGGTTTATCAATAATCAACAACGGATTTGAGAGGTCAGTGCGGCAGTCGCCCGGGTCAGGCAGATTATTCAGTCATTCTGCCGGCGGTTCATGTCTTCTCCAATATTTTCAAGCCATAACGGAGCTTTTGCCACCATCTCCCTGAGAGAGGAGAAGGGGCTGGTAAAGAACCGGCCAGGGCGGGATATCTCTTCCATCATTGCAGGCAGTGCGCCAAACGCCAGTGATATTGCCATATATAGCTGCCTTAACCCTTTCCTGACCAGGAAGGCTGTTATAAGCGGGTTCCTCAGCTCGGTGCTGAGTGCCGAAAAACCTGTCACAACCAGGATGGCCCTGATGTTCATGTCAACCCCATTGAGCACGCCTCCCCAGTTTATTGTGGCCGTTTCCGGATCGAATCCGTCAAGGAAGACCGAGGCCAGCAGGACGATCACAAGCAACTGGAACCAGAAAAGGGGCTTTCTGAATCTCCTGATGATGTTCCTGTACCGGAGCAGGCAGAATATACTGTAGGCTGCAATGAGCGGGTATGCAAACCCGCGGTGTGAGAAATTCACAAGCATCAGTCCGACCGGTATTGCAACCAGGTGAAGGATGAAAAGGCTAAGGGAAAACCTGGTTGACGAAGGAGTGAATATGTCCGGAGGGGTTGCCTTGCCCTGGCTTACCGCCAATGGCACTGTCTGGTGTGCCGTTTCGGCTTGAGCTGTTCCGGGATGTGCGGGTTTGGGATTTGCCGGTTTGGGATTTGCCGGTCCGGCCGATCTGGCTGCCCGGCCTCCCACAAAGTACCCAGCCAGTGCTGCGAGGGCTCCGAACAGGAGATACAAAACCCCTACGGCAGTGATCAGTTGCCAGGGGTCCGCCTCCTGGATATTGATCTGACGGGAGGCGAAATGGAAAAGGTTGAGATAGATGGTGAGAATATTCAGGCCATAAAGGAGCAAAAGGCTGAACAGCTTATGGAGCAGTGCGCTGAAAAGTGCCAGTGCTCCGGCTGCCATATAACCTGCAATGTTTTTCCCGATAAGCGCAATACCCGCCTCGAGCAGGAGAGCTTCCAGCATGATGCCGGTCATAGGCCCCAGTATAACGGCACTAGGAGAGACGGACTTCATAAGGGCGCAGATCAGTCCGGCCCTCCATATCAGTCCCCGTTCAGGCCATACCCGGTGGAATGCTATCATCAGGATTATACCGAATGAGGCGAGTATGGATCCGGCCATGGGAACGCGCAGGTTGTGCAGGAAGCTGCCCAGGATGATCTCAACCGATGCCCACAGTCCCCCGCTTACTGCGGCTTTGAGCCATATCCCCTCAATTCTTATACCTGTGACCCGGGGAGTTCCTGCTTCAGCCTTTTCCATAATTGCCGGTTGATTTTATGTGGCTGATGATTGCTTCTGCAGCCTTCGCAGGAGTTATGTTGTCAATATCAAAAATACCGGCCGGCACCAGGTCCCAGTGCTTCATTACAGAGGTTAGATTTCTGCGGGAGGTGACAAGCACGGTGATGCCGGTGTGACTATCGAGCATGCTGCTGAGAGCTGCGGCCCAGATTCTCCCTTCCATTTCGGCTGCTCCCACCTCATCGAGGAAGATGACATCGCATCTCTCTTTTACAGCTTTCTGAATTATTGAGAGACCTTTTTCTATGGCTTCGGGAATGAAAACGAAGCTGCCGGCAGTTGGCCCGGTGCCGGTTCGTGGAGAGGCAATGCCGACTGGTAGGGGCATTATGATGCTTCCATCAGTTGGCCCGTTGCCGGTTCGTGGAGATGTGGTCCTGGTCGCCAAAGGCATGATGATGCTGCCGTCAGGGTATGCCAGGCTGAAGCCTGAACGAATTCCTCCTTCCACCCTGCCAGGGGCAATAAGTCCGCCTGCTTTACAATTTTTCCCGGCAAGAATTTTTGCAAGGGCGGCGGCAAAGCTGCTTTTCCCTCCACCTTTGGCACCAGTAATAATAAAAATACGGGGACCGGCCATGGCATCAGATATCGTCCAGCTTTTTCAACTGTTTGACAATTTTGGTAGCGAAGACAAAATCATTCAGTTCGGGGTTATCCGTTTCCAGTATCTCTTCGCTTGTGCCTTCCCACCAGAGGTTGCCTTCATGAATATAGACTACCTTTTCGCCTATTTCCATCACAGAATTCAGGTCATGGGTGTTTACCAGGGTGGTCATGTTGAACTCTTTGGTAATTTCGCTGATAAGCTTGTCAATCATGATGGCAGTCTGCGGGTCAAGTCCGCTGTTAGGCTCATCGCAAAAGAGATATCTGGGGTTCAACACAATAGCACGGGCTATGGCAACGCGTTTCTTCATGCCGCCGCTGAGCTCGGCGGGGTAGAGCCTGTTTTTGCCCGCCAGGTTAACCCTTTTGAGGCAGAAATCCACCCTTTCGCTCTTCTCCTTAGGAGTCATGGTGGTGAACATATCAAGCTTGAAGCGGACGTTCTCTTCGACGTTAAGTGAATCAAAAAGTGCGGCACCCTGGAAAAGCATCCCGAACCCCTGCCTGATCTTCTGTTTTTCCTTGCGGTTCATTGAGGTGAAGCACTGGCCGCTGTAAAAGATATTTCCGCTATCGGTCTCCAGGAGTCCGACGATGCATTTCAGCAGCACAGTTTTGCCCGAACCGCTCCTGCCGATGATAAGGTTAGTCTTTCCCTGCTCGAAGGAGACAGAGATATCATTGAGCACAGGCTGGCCGTCGAATGACTTGTTGATATGGGTTACTTCGATCATGAGAGGAGAAGCTGGGTGAGAATAAGGTTGAACAACAAAATAACCACGCTGCTGTGAACCACGGCAAGGGTGCTGGAGCGACCAACTTCCAGGGCGCCTCCGCGGGTGTAGTAACCGTGGTAGGAGGAGACGGTGGTGATTATGAATGCGAACACGACCGACTTGATGAGCGAATAGACAATATAGTAAGGGATGAACACATACTGAATTCCGTATATGTAATCGGGAGTGGTAACAACGCCTACGGTGGTACCTGCTATCCAGCCACCGATAACGCCCACGACCATACTGAGCATTGACAGGAAAGGGGCCAGGATTATAAGTGCCATTATTTTTGGCAGTATGAGATATGCAGCTGAGT
The DNA here is from genome assembly GCA_007132715.1 of Bacteroidales bacterium. Classification (GTDB taxonomy): domain Bacteria; phylum Bacteroidota; class Bacteroidia; order Bacteroidales; family PUMT01; genus PXAP01. The sequence continues at coordinate 27,206 of SLOE01000071.1, read as the reverse complement.
TTACACCCATTATCTCCAGTGCATCGATCTGTTCGGTAACCCTCATCGTACCTATCTCACTGGCGATGTTGGAGCCCACCTTCCCGGCAAGTATGAGGGCCACAATTGTACTTGAAAACTCCAGGATGATTGCATCCCTGGCCGCCAGTCCGATCAGGTAGGCTGGAAACAGCGGGCTCTCGGTATTGTATGCAGTTTGTATTGTGATCACTGCGCCCATGAAGAAGGAGATGATAGCTACAATGCCTGTGGAGTTGATGCCCAGCAGTTCCATTTCGGTAACCAGTCGCTTGTAGTATACTTTATGGCTTTCAGGCCGGCTGAATGACCTTTTTACCAGAAGAGTGTACTTTCCGATGTGCTCCAAGAGGTTCATTGGCAAGTAAATGAGGGTTGCAGTTACGGACCCGCCTTTGGGAAAACGTACGGGCCACTGAACTCTGCAAAAATAGTATTATTTGGACAATATGCATAATGGCTGCTGGCCGTCAGACATGTTTGATGAAGAACGGCAACATAATTGACCTTTTTAAAGCGGTTTTTGTTAATTTTGCCGTACCCTGCAGCGGGGTGTCATTATTCCGGCCAGGTTGACCGGTAAATTAGTTGAATTAAACTTCTTGTAATGGATAAAAATCATTATTGTGTCATCATGGCCGGCGGGATCGGAAGCAGATTCTGGCCACTGAGCAAGATCTCCAAACCCAAACAGTTTCTGGATATACTGGGGACCGGAAGAACCCTCCTGCAATCAACGTATGACCGTTTCAGGGAAATATTCCTGCCCGAGAATATCATTGTAGTTACCAATATAAGTTACCGGGATTTTGTGTTTGAGCAGTTGCCTGATATCAAACCTGAGCAGGTGCTTCTTGAACCTATGCGGAAGAATACCGCTCCATGTATTGCCTATGCAAATTACAAAATAAGCCTGATGAATCCGGATGCTGTTGTTGTTGTTTCACCTGCCGACCATCTTATTCTGAAACAGGATGTGTTCCTGAGTGAGATAAAGAAGGCGCTTGAAGCTGCATCATCGGAGAAAATCCTTCTTACCCTTGGCATCAAGCCAAACAGGCCGGAGACAGGGTACGGATATATACAGGCCTCGATGAAGGAGGTGCCCGGCCGGCCCGACAATTTCAGGAAGGTGAAGACATTTACCGAAAAACCTGATATCGAGCTTGCAAGGGTTTTTTACGAGAGTGGTGAATTTTACTGGAACTCGGGCATCTTTATCTGGTCGCTGAAGGCTGTCATGGAAGCATTCGCAAAACATCTGCCCGAGATGGATGCACTTTTTGCAGCCGACATGAGTGTTTACGGAAAACCTGATGAGGAGAAATACGTTACTGATATTTATTCGGTCTGCACCAATATTTCGGTCGACTATGGCATTATGGAGAAGGCTGATGATGTCTATGTTTTTTACTCCGATTTTGGCTGGTCTGACCTGGGCACCTGGGGGTCACTTTACGAACACACTGACCATGATGTAAACGGGAACATGCTGAAGGGCAAAAATGTATTTGCCTACGACGTAAGGAATTCAATAATCAATTTTCCTGATGATAAGATCGTTGTGTTGCACGGGCTGGATGAGTTTATTGTCGTGGAGTCGGGCAATATACTCCTTGTTTGCCGGAAGGAGGATGAGCAGAGAATCAAGCACTTTGTAAATGATGTCAAAATTGAGAAAGGGGAGGAATACCTGTAGATCAGGGAATGGCCTAGTATTCCCATAGATCCTGTTCAAAATCGAATATCGTGTTGTGGATCCGGCCAGCCTCATAAAGGGCGTCCCTTCCCATAGTGTAGTCTTCTATCCTCCTGTTGTCGTACACATTTGATTCTCTGTAGATGAAACCGGAGAAGCGCCTTTGAAGGAACAGGTCGTCGAAGGAGAGGCTGGCCAGGTCGTTGTTACCGAAAAAGACCTCGTGACGGGCAAGTAGTTCGCGTATCTCAGGGTAATAAACCCAGAATACGTCAACCATGATCTGTTCGTCGGTCAGTTCGCCGTCATCAGCCCTTCTCTGGTAAACACGTATAGGGCAGAGGCCGATTATCCTGGAATCAAATCGTGAACGCTGCCTGTCAAAGTACCATTGCTCCAGGACAAGATATCTGAAAACCTCATCGGTACGTACCTCTCCCGGTACCTCTACGGTTATTTCCTCTCCGGTGTCAACGTCAACCACTGTCTGGAGAGTTGCCTCCCCGCCGAGCATCCGTTCTATATCTTCAAGTTCACGGGGTACCTGGAACTGCTCGTCGGTGTAAGCAGTGATCTCTTCATTTTCTAATCCGGTCATAAGTACGTTTATAAGGCTCATCCGCGGACCGAACGGTTCGGTCGGGAAGTACAGCGGGTGGTTCACCTTTTCGCGAAGATCGACCATCCTCCATAACATCTTGGACCATACCACATCGGCCTCCCTAAGGAACGGCAGCGGCACCGGCCTGCGGTAGGGTACGTTCTCCTTCTCATAGATGCTTCCCAGAGTCAGGTCCTGGGCGTCGAGCTTAAAGCCTCCCGGCATGAAAATTCCTGCTCCGATCAATAATACTATAACTAGCTTCTTCATTGCACTGATTTATGTGTTGTCTGTTTAATAATCTGTTAATCAAGGGTGAAGCTGATTGTAGGCAACGGCCTCTCTTCACCGCCCGGGCCAACGGCCCTGATGTTGTCAAAGAATACCCTGGAGCCCCTTGAAGCTGAACGTATCAGCTCCCGCTGGCCATCGGTAATACGGTTGCTAGTCGATGGTTCTTCCCTCAGGAAGCCTCCAATTGATGTTGAGATAGTGAACCGGGTCACCGTGTAGGTGAGGTCAAAGTCGAAATCCCTCATCTCGGCCAGCACCCCTGTCTGTGCCAGGAGAACACCACGCGCGATTATTCCCCTTTCCTGCCCGGCCACCGTGGCGACCGGCGGAGGAACCGACCTTACACGGAAGTTCCTTGATCCCATACTTCTGGTCACCCCGTCAATGGTTGCGGTTACGCTGACCTGCGCGGTTCCTGTACGTGCAGGCACCACGACATACTCGCTTCCGCGGACTCGCCTCAGTATACCATTGTTAATGGATGCTGTGATCTGGTCGGCACCCAGTCCGGGAACCGAGATCTCAACCGGGTTGTCAATAGCTGTGTAGAACACGTTCATTGCTGTTGGTGATACGATAAGATGGGACTCAGCAACGGTATATTCACTTTCGAATGGCCTGCTGATGAATGACCCGTCCGGTGCGCGCAACCGTATCAGTCCGCCCCACCTCTGTTCTCCCAGAGCGGTGGGCCTTGTACGGTATATACCCTTACCATGTTCAACAGGAAGGGGGTCGGCGCTCCCTATCATCTCATAATCGATCGATCCGTCTTCAAGCTCAATCTCCCGGTACTGGCCTACCAGTATTTCGGGGGCCTGGGTGGTATCGAAGGCTGCAATGAATACGCTGGCTTCAAAATCGTCGCCCCTGAACACATAGTTGGACCGTGGTATGACTGTGGCTTCAAGAGCGTTGAACATGAAAGAACCGGCATCGACCTGGTTCAGGAGGTAAGTTATCATGTCTGCCTCGGCATTCCTTACATCGGCCTGCATTTTTGACATCAGGGTAATGGCTGCAATTGTCGGCATATAATAGAAGTGGTGTCTTTCCCAGCTCACTGTTGCTCCTTCCCTTGCAGGGGGGTCGGATGTATCAAGGGATGTTTCAATCGCCTGGATTATCCCCTCGTCCCTCGGGTCGGCTATACCTGTGAGAAATTCTCTGAAATCGGCTATTGAATTCTTGAGTTGCGTGGCCACCATATTACCCTCGGGAAACAGCATCACCTGGGCTGGCGGATTGGTGCTCTCCTTGGCCCTTATATTTGCTCCTATTATCCTGCCGTCATCATCTATTGCATCTGTATTGGTTCCCTCGGCCCTGAATACTATCTCATGTTTCAGCTCCTGTATCTCGTCATAGAGTCCGTCTGCTCTGGCCTTAACCTCGTCAGCCTGTTCTTTCCAGGGTCTTACCCGCACCGGGTTTTCGGCCATGCGCCTGGCAAACTCGCGGTATATGGCCTCATTTTGCTGCGTGAAGTTCTCGGTGGTTTTGGTAAGTCCCTCATCAACAACAACAAAAGCGTCAAGAACCTCAACTGATACATTCAGTGCCAGCATTGCCATAAGCACCAGGTACATCATACCTATCAGTTTCTGTCTCGGGGTTTCTTTTCCACCAGCCATAACGGTGATTGTTTAGGGTTTTGGTTACTTTTTTCTGCTCACAACGCTCATTGCCGACAGCATGTTTCCGTAAACTGAATTGAGGTCGGCCAGGTTCTGGCTCAGCTTGCCTATCTCTTCCTTGTATTTTTCAGTCTCTTCTACCGACGATTTGAGGTTGTCGGTGATCTTGCCGAAATCAGTATAGAGTTTCTGTGAATCCTTAAGGTGCTCATTGTTATTCTGGAGCTGCAACTCATACACTGCGTTCAGGGCGGACAGGTTCTTGTTTATGACCCCGAGTTTTTCGCCGATCGTCTTGTTCCCCTCCATTATTGTTGTGTGCTCTGTATTGATGGATTCCTTGAGCAGGTCGTAGGAGCCTACAAGCTGATTTGTTGAATTCTCGATCAGATCTGAGTTCTTCTGATAAGATTCTGAAAGGATATCCACCTTGCCTTTAAGATTGCGGGAGGAGCCGTCGAGAGATTCGGTGAGTGAATTTACCGAAATGGCAGCATTCTTCACGTTTGACACATACTCATTGGTTGCCATCGTGGCATCTGAAATGTCTGACAACTTTGCCGTGGTAGCGTTCAGGTTCTTCAATCCCTGCCCAAGCCTTTCGAACAGGTCGGGTGTGATCTGCGCGCTTTCCAGCATCTGGTCAAACTTTGCAAGTGCGGCAGTGCTTCCGCCTCCTCCGGCGGGACCTTCTGCCGCCCTTCCCCTTCTCTGGGGAATGGCATCAAATTCATCAGGATCTTCGCTCATTCCGGCGAGTTCGGGATAAACAAGCGTCCAGTCAACCTCTTCGTGCAGCGGCTCGAAAGCTGACAGGAAGAATATCATGGCTTCCGCTCCGAGTCCGATTGTAAGCATTGGACCTGCTCCGGGCCAGTGCTGGATCTTGAACAGTGCTCCCAGAATAACCACGGAGGCACCAATACCATACATCTTTGCCATGAAGGCTTTCCATCCCGAGCTGTGAATTAATTCAGAAAATTTCATCTGGTTTAATTTTAATTTAGTTACTACCACATGTAACTTGCCATGCAATCATCATGATATTTTTCGGAAACTGTTACATGGCTCAATTTATCAACTTAAATCTTCAGTTTTTATTATCGGTGTTATTCAAAAATATTTCTTGTTACCTCAATATCCCGGACCTTTTATCTCGAATGCCCGAGGTATGAACGCACATTCCTGAACCCTACATATGATTTGGCAGTGTCCTGGTACTCGTAGGTGCGTGTGCTCACCTGCAGGTAATATGCCACATCCTTCCAGGAACCTCCCCTGATCACCTTCCTTTTCATCACAGGCGGATCCTGCGGGAGGGCATTGTAGGTATAGTTGGGGTTCATGTCATGCGAAAATGTATAAAATGATTCGTCATAGGCATTTTCAGTCCATTCAGCAACGTTACCCGCCATATCGTAAAGCCCGTAATCGTTGGGCTCGAATGCAGCAACCGGTGCTGTATAGAGCCAGCCGTCGTCGGTGTAGTTGCCACGCATCGGCTTGAAGTTGGCAAGGAAGCAACCCTCCATGTTCCTGGTGTAGGGGCCTCCCCATGGGTACATTGACAGGGGAATTCCTCCGCGGGCAGCATATTCCCACTCAGATTCGAGGGGGAGCCTGTAGTTCTGGACAAAGCCCTGTCCCCGGCGTGCCAGATGCTCGTTGAGGTAGTTGGTGCGCCAGATGCTGAAAGCCTGAGCCTGCTTCCAGGTTACACCAACAACAGGATAGTTGTCGTATGACGGGTGCCAGAAATACATATTGGCCATTGGCTCGTTGTATGAATATGTAAAGTCGTGGATCCAGACCAGCGTATCGGGGTATACATTTACCTGGTCGCGCAGCACGAAGGATGAACGGTCGACGATCGGGACCTCTTCTCCAAGCTGATTGTAAATCACTCCTTCGTATTGCTGTGTTTCAGGGTTCCAGCGGTTGGACCTGCGGGCTGCCTGCTGGTAGTCAACCCAGAAATATTCATAGATCAGCCTCCTGGTATCGATCTCTTTCCTCCTGTAGAAACGTTCCTGCTCCGGGTAGTACATCTCCTCGAGCGCCTCAACAACTTCGGGGTCCCTCATATCTATACGGGGACGCCAGTTAAGCCTGGGAGGATCTATCTCATTGCCCAGATCATCCTCCATTATAAGGAAGTCGTCAAAACCGTAATCACCAAGCATTCTTCTCATCATAGAGTCCCTTACATAATAGACAAACTGACGGTACTTATTGTTCGTGATCTCGGTTTCGTCCATCCAGAATGCATCTACCGATATGGTCCTTGAAAAGGCATTCTGTGAGAACATGATGTCTTCATCATTCGGACCCATCATAAAATGCCCCTGGGGTATGAAAACCATGCCGTATGGATCGGGCTCGTGCCATCTCTGCCTGCCCTCTACCCCGACAAGCTCCCCGCTCGGGGCTCTGCCGCACCCTGTAAAGATCACCGCGGCAAGAACTAATAGAAAAAAGAATCGCTTCATCTTACTTATATTTTACTTATTATATTAGTCGCATACTGGATTGTCTTGCTGACGAACCTTTTCGTGTTTAACAATTTAAAGAATGGTCAGAAAACTCATCTTATGCAAATTTCTCTTTTTTTTTTAATTATCCAACACTAATTAATCTTTTTCTACAAAATTCTTATGCTTCTGTACCTTTGTGGTGTCCTGTCCATATCAAGGTCGAAACAGTATCTCAGCATGAATTCATGAGAACCCTTGTTGTGTCTCATTATTGCTGTTGTTGAAAAATCGTATGAATAACCTATGTTTATGCCATTGAACAGCTCGATCCCTGCTATTCCGACTATTGCAGCACCATGACGGTAAAAAAGACCTCCCCACAGCCTGCTTTCGTAGTCAATTATGGCCCCTATGTTAAGCTGGGCTATCGCCCCGTCGGTCTGCAGAAGAACGGCCGGGAGTGCGCTGACTGAGGGGTTCCTCATCGGCAGGCTGTACCCTGCGGTAAGGTAGTAGTGCCTGCTCTTGAACGGACGGGCGCTTTGGGTATACTCAACCGCCGGCTCGTTTATGTGTGTCGAGGAGATACCAACGTAAAGATCGCCGTCATAGTAGAACAGTCCCCCGGAAAAATCAACTGTCAATACTGTCTCGTTACCTGCAGGGATTGAAGGGTCGGCCGAAGGAGTGGTGAAATCATCGCCGGCCGGCACAAACCAGTCCGCGTCAAGCGATGTATTTATAACTCCCAGTCCGAACCCTATACCCAGCTTGCCGTTGCCCAGGTTCATTCTCAGGGCATAGGAGGCGTTGATGCTCAGGTTGGTCTCAAAACCTGCCTCGTCATTAAGTATATGGAGCCCCGCCCCGTGGTCGGCCCCGAAAAGCCTGAAAGGCGAATTGACAGTAAAGAGCGATGAAACCGGCGCACCGTCGCCGAATCCGACCCACTGCTGCCGGTTGACTGCCGTTGCACAGATCGCATTCTTGCTGCCTACGTATCCGGGATTGAACATCATAATATTAAACATACTCTGGCTGAACTGCGGATCCTGTTGCGCGTTGCCCGGGGATGCCGTCAAAATAAAAATGATCAGACCAAAAATTCTCTTCATACCTGCCGGATGCCTCTGTTAAGAAATGTTCAGTTTTTTAAATGTTGATTGTAAAGAAAATAAAAAAAACTATTTCACACAAATAATTAACATAGCCCGGCATTTCTGAATGTTGATACTTATACTGAAGTGATGCAGATAATGTTTCCTCAGAAGGGAAAAAAATCAGGATATTTTTACAAATTTGCTTTTTCCCGGGGCCCCGGTTGCGAATCATTCGCGTATACTGGCTTCCTGCATTACTGTATATGCGGACCGTATTGATGAAGTTTATTCAAATCAGTGGTTAACCTTCCTGAAGTTCTGCCACCACCTTTCGGGCACCTCCTGGTGGCAGGCCCGCTGGTAATCCTCGTATGAGCAGGCGACCATAAGGCTTTTGGGCAGTTTTGACGACGGCACCTCCATCCACCACCGGTCGCTTTTGTTGCTTTTATAAAATACTATTTCGCTACCGGTATCTGTAAGGTTGACAATGAATTTGGTGCAGTCGGCCGAGGGGGTGAACGGGTATTCGCCATCCCTCCTGTAAAATCCGTCTGCGAAATACCAGGCCATCTGTGCTGCCTGCCGTGCGGTATGGTCCCTAACGTCGTAGCCGCCGAACCAGTTCGTTATTGCCAGGGCCGAGAGCTTTTCGCTTTTACCTGCATACCAGGCAAGCTGGCATATCTCCTCACCATGTAACCCGTTTGGTGAAGGGAACAGTGCCGCGGGAGCATCGGCCTGGCGGACTGCCGACATGCTCATTACCAGCAGGTCGGTGTCGCGGATCACCGGCTCGGCCTCTTTCAGGTTCGCCCGTACCAGTCCGAGTCGCATCCCGTCAAACATAAGGTCATCGAGAAGCCTTTTCTCCAGGGCACCGGTGAAGTAGGACTGGTATCCTATGCTGGTATAGTTGAACAGGTACTTTGACTTTGACGAAATTATACCGGCCAGCCAGGACTGAACGGGAGGTGCATCGGGAAAATGGTCGGACGCCATGCCGGGCCGGCTGTCGACCGAAGTAAGGTTGATCACCTTTTTGTTCTTCTCGAATGCCCTGAACAGCGCCACTGCTATGTCGGACGATCCCCCGATCAGCAGGGGAATGGTCTTTTCTGCTGTAAGGGCTGAAGCGATATCGGCTACTGCCGCGAGGCTGTCATTATAGGTCTTGCCTGATCTGAGGTTGCCAAGGTCGGCTATCTTCATCTTTTCAGACGGCCTGGAGAGGTTGTAGAGGCATTCCCTTGCCCGGTCGGCAGCCTTGCTGCAGTTGTCGCGGTGACTGCCGCGGTATTCGGAGATGCCTATTATCGCTATATCGGCTTTATCCCATCCGGGGAATTTTCCCCCGGGCCTGTTTGCCTGTATTCCGGTTCCGAAAACGCTGCTCTCGCCAAGCCTGTAGTCTTCTATTTCAACGACGGGATCAAAATAATCGGCCAGTTCCATGTCAGTTTATTTTTTTTTCTTTTTGGTGGCCTTATCACTCTGGTTTTTAATAATCTTCATACAAGCCTCACTGTCAAGGCCGGCCGGGTCAATGTTTTTGGGAATACGGTAGTTCTTCTTTTCGTAAGATATATAGGGTCCCCACCTGCCGTTCAGGATTGACAGGCCTTCAGGCTCGTCAAATATTCTTATTATCTTCTCGCGATCAGCCTTTCTCTTCTCTTCTATAAGCTCGACCGCCCTGTCAAGATCAACGGACCAGGGACTGTCAATATCTTTTTTAAGCGATACGAACTTGTTGTCATGCCTGATATAGGGACCGAAGCGCCCGATGCCTGATACAACCTCCTTATCTTCGTATTTCCCGAGCTTCCGCGGAAGCGTAAACAATTCAAGCGCCTCCTCAAGCGTGATGGTCTCCAGCCGTTGTTCCTTCCTCAGCGAGGCAAACCTTGGTTTCTCATCGTCGCCGGTCTCGCCGATCTGTGCCATGGGACCGAACCTGCCGATCTTTACATAAACGTTCTTACCACTTTGGGGGTCAACTCCCAGCAACCGTTCACCCTGCCGCCTTTCAGTCGTTTCAAGGGTATGTTCCACTTTTTTGTGGAATGGGGCGTAAAATTTGCCTATCATCTCAGGCCATGAGAGTTTTCCCTCTGCTATATGGTCAAACTCCTGCTCAACGGTGGCTGTAAAATTGTAGTCCAGTATGTCTTTGAAATTGTCTACCAGAAAATCGTTGACCACCATGCCGATATCATTCGGGAAAAGTTTGGCCTTTTCCCTGCCCGCCGTCTCGGTGCGTTTATTCTGGCTTATATTTCCGGAGGAATCCATACTTAATATGTTGTAGCTGCGCTCTCTGCCCTGCCTGTCCTCCTTTACGACATAACCCCTGTTCTGGATGGTCGAAATAGTGGGGGCGTAGGTTGAGGGGCGGCCTATGCCCAGCTCCTCGAGCTTACGGACGAGGCTTGCTTCGGTGTATCTTGGCGGATGCTGGGTGAACCGCTCGGTTGCCGTTATTTCCAGGGCATTCGGGTTATCACCCTTTTTCAGTGGAGGCAGTAATGAAGCCCCGTTCTCTTCCTGCTCATCGTCGGTCGATTCGACATATACCCTTAAAAACCCTTCAAACTTGAGCACCTCTCCGCTTGCGGTAAAATTATCGGTTGCGGTGGATATATCTACAGTAACATTTGTTTTTTCAAACTGAGCGTCGCTCATCTGAGAAGCCACCGTTCTTTTCCATATCAGCTCGTACAGTCTTTGCTCTGCACTGTTGGCGCCCTCATTCCTTTTTTCAAGGTAGGTAGGCCTGATGGCTTCATGGGCCTCCTGGGCCCCCCTTGTTTTTGTCTTGTACTTGCGTATTTTCAGGTATCTATCTCCATACTCCGATTTAATGACACCGGCCGCTGATGCAAGGGCAGAGGCGGACAGGTTAACGGAGTCGGTCCTCATATAAGTTATCTTTCCTGCCTCGTAAAGCCTTTGCGCCAGTGTCATGGTCTGAGACACCGAAAAGCCCAGCTTCCTTCCGGCCTCCTGCTGGAGCGTGGAGGTAGTGAAAGGAGGGGATGGTGATTTCTTCAGCGGTTTTGTGCTGATATCGGTTATGGTATATACAGCTTCCCTGCACTTTTCAAGGAATTCCATCGCCTCTTTATTGGTGCGGAACCTTTTGGGCAGTTCGGCCCTGAATTTTGAGGTCTCGCTGCCTGCTCCGGCAACTTCAAAGAGGGCGGTAATCCTGTATGAGGATGATTGTTTGAAGGCAAGGATCTCCCGTTCGCGCTCTACAAGCAGGCGAACGGCCACCGACTGCACCCTCCCTGCAGAGAGAGCAGGCTTCACCTTTTTCCACAACACGGGTGAAAGCTCGAAGCCCACCAGCCGGTCGAGCACTCTCCTGGCCTGCTGCGCATTTACGAGCTCCATCTTTACCGGCCTGGGATTTTCGATGGCTTTGAGGATGGCTTCTTTTGTTATCTCGTGGAATACTATTCGCTTTACCTTCTCAGGTTTCAGCCCCAATACCTCCATAAGGTGCCAGGCTATCGCTTCCCCTTCCCTGTCCTCGTCAGATGCCAGCCATACCGTACTTGCTTTGGCTGCGCTTTGACGGAGCTCGGTAACCACTTTCTTTTTTTCGTCGGGTATAATGTATTGGGGTTCGAATCCGTTTTCAATATCGATACCGAAGTTTTTTTTGGAAAGATCCCGTATATGTCCGAAACTCGACTTTACCGAGAAATCTTTTCCCAGAAACTTCTCTATGGTTTTCGCCTTCGCGGGTGATTCAACTATTACCAGATTGGCTGCCATTTTGTTACACTTAAAAAAACATAATAAAACCGCACAAAGTAAAGCATTTGGCTTTGTAACGTCAAAATTTTAGTGAATATTATTTACTATTTTTGTACCCTGACTGATATATACAGCATTATCCAAAGGCCCGTTAACCCCCGGCCGGCGGCAGGGGATCACAGTTGCCTCTAATATTATGGAAAAACAAGATAAGAACAAAACTGATAAAAAAAGGTTCAGGCTCTACCTGGCGGTGCTCTGGGGATTGTTCCTGGTGCCTTTTATTACGCTGGTAACAATATTCACCCTTATTGCCGCGGGCAGAATGGGGTTCATGCCCACGTTCGAGGATCTGGAGAATCCGCAGAACAACATAGCCTCACAGGTCTTTTCGGCCGATGGGGAGCTGCTTGGCAACTACTACCTGCAAAACCGGATATATGTCGAATTTGACGAGCTGTCGGAGAATATTGTGAATTCGCTTCTTGCCACTGAGGATATCAGGTTTCGCAGGCATGCCGGGGTCGATGCGCGGGGACTTGCACGTGTGGGGATAAAATCAATTCTGCTCAGGCAGGATGCGGGAGGCGGAAGTACCATCACACAGCAGCTGGCAAAGAACCTGTTCCCCCGCGATACCACATCATACCGCTTCGGGATAAGCAGAAAGGTAAACCTGGGTATCACCAAGTTCAAGGAGTGGGTAACTGCTGTCAAGCTGGAGAGGAACTACACCAAGGATGAGATCATCGTAATGTACCTCAATACCGTTGACTTCGGCAGTCATTCCTACGGCATCAAAACAGCCGCCCGCACGTTTTTCAATACGACACCCGACTCGCTTATGGTTGAAGAGGCTGCCCTGCTGATAGGGGTTCTCAAGGCGCCCACCTGGTACAGCCCGGTCCGCAACCCCGAACGCGCCCTCAACCGGCGGAATGTGGTTCTCAGGCAACTCCACCGGTACGATTTCATTTCCACCAGCGAGTTTGATTCACTTGCGGCGCTGCCGATACAGCTTAATTACCTGGTGCAGGACCATACAGTGGGACCTGCACGGCACTTCAGGGAGAGGCTGCGAACCATTCTGAGGGCAAATGAGCCAAGGCGCGAGAGCTACCTTTTCTATGACAGGTTCAGGATGGATTCGATTGAATGGGCCAACAACCCGCTTTACGGGTGGGTGAACAAGAACTACAAACCTGACGGTACCAACTATAACCTCTACCGTGACGGACTGCGGATCTTTACAACCATTGATTCACGTATGCAGAGGTATGCCGAGGAGGCGCTCGAAGAGCACCTTGGGAAAGACCTGCAGAAGGATTTCGACGTGATCCGCAGGAGCTATGAGAGAAACCCCTTTTCGGATGACCTTGCCCCTGAGCAGGTGGAAGCGAATATTGAACGTACCATGAGGAACACTGAAAGGTACCGGCGGCTTAACTGGGCAGGGGTGCCCCATGATTCAATCATGAAGATATTCAATACACCTGCCAGGATGAGCATATTTTCATGGGAAGGGGAGATAGACACCATAATGACGCCGATCGATTCCATTTGGTATTACAAAAAATTCCTCCGGTCGGGTTTTATGGCGATGGACCCTTCCAGGGGTCATGTAAGGGCATATGTGGGTGGTCCCGATTATACCCATTTCAAATATGACCATGTAAGCCTTGGCAGGAACCAGGTCGGCTCCATATTCAAGCCGTTCCTCTATACACTGGCCATGCAGGAGGGTCACGAGCCCTGTGAAATGATTCCTAACATACCCCAGTCATTCGTGGTAAATGACTCGGTCTGGACCCCCAGGAATTCAGGACCAACTGATTATGACGGACAGATGGTCACTTTGAAATGGGGGCTGGCAAACTCTGTCAACCAGATATCCGCCTGGCTTATGAAACGGTTCAATCCTCCGGCGGTCATTGATGTGGCCAGGAAGATGGGAGTACACAGCCCCATCGACCCGGTGCAGTCGGTGTTCATGGGTACATCAGACATTACCCTTTACGAGATGGTCTCGGCGTTTTCCACCTATGCAAACCAGGGTATATATAATTTTCCGGTCATGGTGACGCGCATAGAGGACCGGCACGGTAATGTGATAGCCGAATTCCAGCCCCGTGTTGAGGAGGCTATATCGGAGGAGGCGGCCTACCTTATGATCAACTTGCTCCAGTCGGTTGTCAATGAAGGCACCGGCCGCAGACTGAGATTCAGGTACGGGTTCAGCGGCGAAATGGCGGGCAAGACCGGCACCACCCAGCGTTTCTCCGACGGCTGGTTCATAGGAATTGTGCCGCAGCTTGTTGCCGGGGCGTGGACCGGGGGAGAGGACCGTGGTATAAGGTTCAATAATATATCAATGGGACAGGGTGCCAACATGGCACTGCCCATATTCGCCATGTTCATGGAGAAGGTTTACGCCGACGAATCGCTCGGGATAACGCAGGAAGATGAGTTTGAAGTGCCACCCGGGTTCAGCATAAACCTCGATTGCAACAGGGTGTTCCGTTCAACTCCGGTAACGCGTTACGACGATTTTTACTACTAGCCGGTCTGCCTGGTCAACCGGGTGGGCAGGCTCCTGCGAAAAATTCATGGCAACTGTCCCGGGAGGCTCTCATTTGCGGTAGCCGCCCCGGTAGGTTCTTATTTGCGCCTGAACAGCATTCTGAATACCTGTTCCACTTTTCCGGCACGCACTATGTCAATGTCGTTCCTGCCGGCGGGAGATACCTTGCCGGCTGAAGAGATGATTATCTTTTTGAAACCCATCTTCGCAGCCTCTGTAATTCTCTGGTCGAGCCGGCTGACGGGACGGATCTCACCTGAAAGTCCGACTTCGCCTGCAAGGCATATATCCTGTCTTACCGGAAGGTCGGTGTCGGATGAGAGTATGGCTGCAATCACGGCCAGGTCGGCCGCCGGGTCGGTCACCCGAAGCCCCCCTGCAACATTCAGGAATACGTCCTTGGCTGATAGCCTGAATCCGGCCCTCTTTTCGAGGACGGCAAGCAGCATGCTGAGCCTCCGCAGGTCAAATCCAGTTGAGGAGCGTTGGGGCGTTCCGTAGGCGGCTGTGCTGACCAGAGCCTGCATCTCGATGAGGAAAGGCCTGTGCCCGTCGACCATGGCCGATATAGCAATGCCGCTCATGTCGTCTTCGTGCCTGCTGATCAGTATTTCAGACGGGTTTTTCACCTCTGCAAGTCCGCTTTCATTCATCTCGTAAAGGCCCAGGTCGGATGTCGATCCGAACCGGTTTTTGGATGCACGGAGCACCCTGTAGAGATGATTATGGTCCCCCTCGAACTGCAGTACAACATCGACAATGTGTTCGAGGACCTTTGGGCCCGCAAGACCACCTTCCTTGGTGATGTGCCCGATGAGTGCAACCGGGGTGCCTGTTTCCTTGGCATACCTGAGCAGTGCAGCCGCACATTCCTTGATCTGCGATACGCTGCCTGCCGGGGAGTCCAGCAGATCAGACTGCATCGTCTGTATGGAATCAACAATTGCCAGTCCGGGTCCCACCTTCTCAAGCTGCTCAAATACCGCCTCGAGGTTGGTTTCGCAGAGGATATAGCATTTTCCTTTACCCGGACCAAGCCTGTCGGCTCTCAGCTTGATCTGACTGCTGCTCTCCTCGCCTGAAATGTAAAGGGTGGTTATCTGCGGCATCTGGAGTGCGATCTGCAGGGCCAGGGTTGACTTGCCGATGCCGGGTTCTCCGCCTATAAGTATTACCGAGCCCGGCACTATACCTCCGCCGAGCACGCGGTTAAGCTCAGTGCTGTGGGTGTTTACCCGCGGTTGCTCTTCAGCCTTTATCTCAGATACGAGGACCGGCGGGGCAGAACTTTTTCTTTTCGTTGCCGGTCTGCCGGTTTTCCCTGTTACAACCTCTTCAACATAGGTGTTCCATTCTGCACAGGAGGGGCATCGTCCTATCCATTTTGGCGACTCAGCACCGCAGTTCCGGCAGAAATATGTCGTTTTTGTTTTCGCCATAACGGTATGGTTGTAGTTTATATAATTCTACCCGCTGATCCTGCCTATTATTGATGATGTTGAATAGCCTTCAACCAGGCTTATGGTTTCGACCCGGCCTCCCCATCCGGCCACGATATCGTGGCCAACGATCTCTTCGCGGCTGTAATCGCTGCCCTTCACCAGCACGGCTGGCTTTACCCTGCGAATCAGCTCAATGGGCGTGTCTTCATCGAACAGCACCACGGCCGACACAAATGACAGGGATGCAAGCAGGAAAGAGCGGCTTTCCTCATCCTGCAGCGGCCGTCCGGGACCCTTGATGGCGCCCACTGACCGGTCGGTGTTCAGTCCCACCACCAATACGTCACCCATTCCGGCGGCCCTGGCAAGATATTCGGCATGCCCCCTGTGGATAATGTCAAAACATCCGTTGGTGAATACTATACTGTAACCCTTGAATCTCCAGTATGCAAGCTTCCTGTCAAGGGCCTTGCCCGACAGGATAGCGGACTTTATTATCGCTGTTCTGTCCATGTCACTGTTTTTTTTCGCGCTATTGTATAAACCATGTAAAGCGAAAAGGTGCCCAGCACAATCATCAGCAGAGCCTGTGATTCATGAGAGAGAGTTGCAAAGACCAGCCCCTCTTCCCTTGAAATATCATACAGGCCCAGTCCTACACTGACTATCCAGTGATATGCACCTATTCCTGCCTGGACGGGGGCAGCCATTCCAAAGCCTCCGATCACAAGTACGAAGAGCACCGCTGCGGTCCCGAGATCTGCCGTTGCCGGCAGCGCCATAAAGAGAGCCCAGGTCATAAGGTAATACATCAGCCAGATAAACAGGGTATGCAGGATGAATGCCCCTGTCCTGTCCATCCGGAATACTGATATCATCCCTGTAACCACCTGCCGGACTATCTTTTCGGACCTGGCAAAAAGGCTGAACCGGCGAAGACGTGAGGCAAGAATAAGGTATATAATTATCAGGAGCACAAAGAAAGAACCTGCAAACAGGTAGAATTGCCAGGAGAGGTCCAGCATCGACGACGCTTTTCCATGAAGGGGAATGACAATATTGTTAAAGAAGAAGTCGCCGAAGAATTCGATCTGGATAAGCAGTACCGCAAGAGCAAGCAGCAGGAGCATTAAAAGATCTGCAATTCTTTCTGTTATTACTGTACCCAGAAGTGCGTCGGCAGGTATTCTGTCGGTCCGGTTCAGCGATCCGCAACGGGTTATCTCTCCGAGGCGCGGCAGTATAAAGTTGGCAAGGTATCCTGTCATCAGCGCATAGAAGGTGTTCTTAACCGAGGGTTTGTACCCCAGGGGTTCGATCAGCATTATCCATCTGCAGGTCCTGCTGATAAAGGCTGCCGATGCAAAAGTGAGTGACAGGAGTACCCAGAGGTAATTGGCAGATCTCAATCCTTCAATGAGTTCCTGCAGACTTATATCCCTGAATGCCAAAACAAGGAGGAAGATCCCGGCTGAAAAAAACAGGAGGATCCTTGCGGTTTTGAAAAGGGCTTGCCTCAACGGTCAGGTGATAAGTTTATTAGTAAGGGTGTCGGGAAAAATTAACCTGGGCTTGAATGTGGCTGCCTCGCCGGCTTCAATCATTGCATAGGCTATAATAATGATTATATCGCCAATTGCCACTTTCCTGGCTGCAGGCCCGTTCATCCCGATCTGTCCGCTGCCTCTCCCGCCTTTTATGACATATGTCTCAAGGCGTTCACCGTTATTGATGTTCACTACCTGTACCTTCTCATTTTCAACAAGCCCGGCGGCATCCATAAGATCTTCATCTATAGTGATACTGCCTACGTAGTTAAGGTCGGCCTCTGTAACACAGACCCGGTGGATTTTCGATTTAAGGATCTCTATCATCATAACGGGTCAAAATTAGGAAAAAAAACATTATCGATCAAACGGACTGATCCGGTGCGTACTGCTATGCAGCCAATCAGGTCTTCATCCAGACCGGCCCGGCTTTCTACGGGACGGAGGTCGGTACTTCTTACGATCTCAAAATATTCCACTTCAAGCAGGGGGTTGCTGTTGATTTTTTTTGTCACAAATATTTTTAGCTCACCTGGCTCCTTTCCTTTCATTTCTGCAGCCTCCCTCAGTGTACTGTATATCAGTCCCGCATTTTCCCGTTGCTTCGGTGTAAGCAGCTCATTGCGGGAGCTCATTGCAAGCCCGTTCTCTTCTCTTATCGTTTTGCAGGGCCTTATCTCTACCGGCAAACCCAGCATTAATGTCATTCTTCGGACTACTGCCAGCTGCTGGATATCCTTCTCTCCGAAATAGGCCCTTTGGGGCCTGATAATTGAAAGGAGTCTGCTTACCACCTGTGCCACGCCGTTGAAATGGCCGGGTCTGAACTTTCCTTCCATTATATTGCCAAGTTCACCGAAGTCAAAGGTGCGGCGGTCCGGCCGGGGATAGATTGTTTTCACATCCGGCATGAACATTATATCACAGCCGGCAGCAGAGAGAAGTTCCATATCTCTGGCGGGATTGCGCGGGTATTTTTCGAGATCGGTTGGGTCATTGAATTGTGCCGGATTGACAAAAACAGAGGCCACGGTAATATCGTTCTCGCTCATGCAGCAATCCACAAGGGAAAGGTGCCCGCTGTGCAGTGCACCCATGGTCGGCACCAGTCCGATACCCTTTCCTTCTCTCCTGGCAGGGGCAAGGAACCGGCGGATTTCTTGAATTGTCTTGGCAACAAACATGTCAGAGAGTACTGATTTTGATCGCTGATGCGAAGTTAGTCAATATTCAGGTTCGTCCGAAATTTTGCCAAAAGTACCGGGATAATCCATACTGTGGTCAATTAATCCAAGCATGGACCTGCCTGCTAATGCACCATCCGCGGTATGCAGTAACCTGTTAAGTTATCGAATATTTTTATTATCTTTGCAAGTCGAAACAAGCCAGGATACACCCCGCGCATCCGTTTACCGGCAACTGTTTAAGGATGGCGGTGTGCAACAGAAAGTTAAACACACAGGTGGCCCGATGGAAAAGATCAAGGTTCTTTACATTTCCCAGGAGATAAGCCCTTATCTCCCGGAAACGGAAATGTCTGTTATTGGGAGAAATCTTCCGCAGGGAGTTCAGGAGAGGGGACGGGAGATAAGGACATTCATGCCGAGATTCGGCTGCGTAAATGAGAGACGGAACCAGCTGCACGAAGTTATTCGGCTTTCCGGCATGAACCTGATAATAGACGACACAGATCACCCCCTCATCATTAAGGTAGCCTCCATTCAATGTGCCAGAATGCAGGTTTACTTTATTGACAACGAAGATTATTTCCAGAGAAAGAGCACGCTTGCCGATGAGCAAGGTGTCTATTTTGAGGATAATGACGAACGGCTGATATTTTTTGCCAGGGGCGTTCTGGAGACCGTTAAGAAGCTGCGATGGCCACCCGACATAGTTCACTGTCATGGCTGGTTCTCAGCACTTGTCCCGTTATATCTGAAAAAGGCATACAGTGAAGAGCCCCTTTTCCAGAGGTCAAGGATCATTTATTCACTCTATAATGACAGCTTTACAGGGAACCTGAACAAGGCCTTCAAAAAGAAGCTTATGCTTGAAGGCATCACCGACAAGCATGTCAGCCTGCTGAATCCACCAGATTATATAAATCTGTCCAAACTTGCCATCAACCATGCCGATGGCATCATCTTAGGATCCGCCGATGTTGATCCAGGCCTTAAAGATCATGTTGCAAAGGAAAAAAAACCGGTTCTTGAATACCAACCGGCCGGGGATTACGTTGATCTTTACTCGGACTTTTATGATAATTTATTAAACGGATCCTTCAATGTCGCCAATTAACCCTATTACCCGGAAAACCGGAAAGATTGAATCATATATACTCAGGAAGATCACCCTATTACTTGTTTTTGCCGTGTCTTTCGCCTTTTTCATTTCCTGCGAGGAATCGAGCTTTGTCGGACTGGAGGTGCAACCTCCCTCTGACCGGTTCAATCTAAGGACCATAGAGGACAGTGATATTTCAACATCGGTATGGAAGCGGGATTCAATACTTGCCATCGATCACCCGCGATCGTTACTCGGTGTTTTGAACGACCCCGTCTTCGGCAGGATGAATGCTTCGTTTATTACACAGATCGGGGTATGGGACCAGATTGATTTCGGCGACTTGCCCGTTTTTGACTCCCTGGTGCTTTACCTGGTTGTTACAGGTTCATACGGACGGGGAACAGAAGAGCAGGAGATAACTGTCTGGGAACTTAGTGAGGATATAGATTATACCGCAAGCTATTATTCAAATTTCGATCCGCTTCCTGTGGTATATAACGATGAGCCTCTTGCCAGGCATAAGATAGGCGTGCCGGCCGGTGACACCCTGATATCATTTCATCTGACCAACCAGCGTGTACAGGATAAGCTGCTTTTTGCGCCCGATTCGTCTGTCCTGTCCCTCAGCGCCTTTTTAAGATATTTCAAGGGTCTTTACGTGGATGTCGCACTTGATGATGAGAACGCCAGGGGCTCCGTCTACACCATAAACCTTAACCACACTGGTTCAAAACTGTCGCTTTTCTACAGGAATGAGAATACTCCCGATACGGTCGAGACAAACTTCAGGTATGATTTCATAATCAATGAAGGGGCAAACAGGATCAACATACTTAGCCAGGATTACGAAAATGCGGTGTTCAGCGACAGGATAGGGGTGACAGATACCGGTGATTCTCTGTATTACATCCAGGGAGGAGGGGGTATGATATCCAGACTTGAATTTGACAACCTTTATGCCTGGCGGGATTCGATGCCTGTCAGCATAACCTCGGCAACAATTTATATCCCCGTGAAGGAGGACTCTTATAACGAATATTTTTCCCTGCCGGGTAGGGTGGCACTTTTCGAAATGAGCGAAGAGGGGATGCTTGCCGGCGTACCTGATTTCGGCCTTGGCGATGCCTACTTCGGCGGGAATTTCGATGAGGAGAAGGGCGCTTTTGTGATGAAGGTCACAAACTGGTTCCAGAACTATGTCAAGGGCAACAGGGAAAGGGATTATCTTTATCTGAGCGTCAGGGAAGGAGGCACCAACCCGCAGAGGGCCGTACTGACCAACAGCCTTCATTCCGCTGGCGGACCGTGGCTCGAGATCAAATACACAAGGCACTGATCAGATGTGCGGAATTGTCGGCTACACAGTTTGCCGCCAGGCATATCCGGTTTTTGCGGGAGCGCACGAACCTTTACCGGTCGGCATACTGTTTATGGTAGTAATCCCTGTAACCGCCGCTCAGAACCCTGTTCAGCCACCCTTCATTTTCAAGGTACCACCTGACCGTGCGATCCAGTCCCTCTTCGAACGAGACAGAGGGTTTCCAGCCCAGTTCGCCGCTGATCTTTGAGTTGTCGATGGCATAGCGCTTGTCATGGCCGGCCCTGTCCTTCACAAAGGTTATCAGCTTTTCCGAAGTGCCGGGCTTGCGGTCCAGCTGCCTGTCCATTATTCCGCACAGCAGCTTTACAAGGTCTAAATTGCGCCACTCGTTATTGCCGCCCACATTGTAGGTCTCGCCCGTCAGTCCCCTGTGAAAAATAAGGTCAATGGCCACTGCGTGATCCTCAACATAGAGCCAGTCCCTTACATTCTCACCCTTTCCATAAACAGGCACAGGCTTGCTTGTCCGCATGTTGTTAATAGCCAAAGGTATAAGCTTTTCGGGAAACTGGTTGGGTCCGTAATTGTTCGAGCAGTTCGATATGACCACCGGGATGCCATACGTGTGGTGCCAGGACCGGACCATATGGTCGGAGCTTGCCTTGGATGCCGAATAGGGGCTGCGCGGATCGTAAGGAGTCTCTTCTGTGAACAGTCCCTCGCTGCCGAGCGAACCGTACACCTCATCGGTAGAGATATGGTAGAACAGCTTGCCGTCATACCTCCCTTTTGAATGGTCTCTGAAAGCGTTCAGGAGATTAACGGTTCCAATAATGTTGGCCGTTATGAATTCCATGGGGCCGCTGATGGACCTGTCCACATGCGATTCGGCAGCAAGGTGTATCACCCCGTCAAAACTGTGCCTGGAGAAGAGCTCATCGATGAATGACTGATCGGCAATATCGCCCTTTATAAAGCTGTAGTTTGGCTCATTCTCAATATCGGAAAGGTTCTCCAGGTTACCGGCATAGGTTAGCTTGTCGAGGTTCACAATACGGTAGCCGGGGTAATTTTTGACAAACCGCCTTACCACGTGCGAGCCGATGAAACCTGCTCCTCCTGTTATCAAAATAGTTTTTTGCATTTTATGGTGATAGTTTATTTCAGAATTACTTTACCCATTATTAAAGCTTATCCGTTTTTAGCCAGGCGATCTGGTGCTGCTTCACAATTTATCGTCAGTTGCAGATACACCGGCGCAACAGGTATATTCAGGCCTGTTGCTGTTTCACTTATTATCTTTAATCTTCCTGTAGTACTGCTCCCATTTCCATGCAGAGGCCAGCGTTTCTTCAAGGCTGCTTTCGGCTTTCCAGCCCAGCTCTTTGTTGGCCAGGGAGGTGTCGGCCCACACCTGCTCGATGTCGCCGGCCCGCCGGCCTGTGATCCTGTACTTCAGCTTAATGCCGCTCACCTTTTCAAATGTACGTATCATTTCCAGCACCGAAACACCCCTGCCCGTTCCCAGGTTGAAAACCTCGTAATCCTGACGGTTTTTGCCGTGCAGGAGCCGTTTTATCGATGTAGCATGCGCCCTGGCAAGGTCGGTCACATGCAGGTAATCTCTTATGCATGAACCGTCGGGCGTGCCGTAGTCGTTGCCGAACACCTTCAGCTCCTCACGTAAGCCTGCTGCCGTTTGTGTGATAAAGGGAACCAGGTTGTCGGGCACTCCCCTGGGCAGCTCTCCTATCAGAGCCGTGTGATGGGCCCCGATGGGGTTGAAGTACCGGAGTGATATTGCCCTGAGGTGCCCCGAGGCCTTTACTGTGTCGGCAATCATATCTTCGGATATCTTCTTGGTATTGCCGTAGGGTGATTCGGCCTTTTTTACCGGTGCTTCCTCCGTAACCGGGAGTTTGTCGGGCTGTCCGTAAACGGTACAGGAGGAGGAGAAGACAAGGATGCCGGGGCTGTGCCTTTCCATCTCCTCAAGCAGGTTTATAAGCGAGACAAGGTTGTTATGATAGTACATAAGGGGTTTTTCGACCGATTCGCCAACGGCCTTGGCCGCAGCGAAATGAATCACAGCATCAATCCCGGGGTTCCTGTTGAAGTAATCTTTCAGCAATGACTTGTCGCAAAGATCGATCTTTTCAAACAGGGGCCTTACCCCGGTGATCCTTTCGATGCCGTCAAGCACTGAGACATCTGAATTTGAAAGGTTATCGGCAATGAGTACGTTGAAACCCTCCTCAATAAGCTCGACGGCAGTGTGTGAACCTATGTAACCTGTGCCGCCGGTAACAAGAATATTATGCATGGTTTCCCGGTGTTTGGCAGGGGGGATTTTAAAGGCTCCAGTAGCGGAGCCCGTCCCGTCCGTTTTTAAATTGGTCCCTGTAGATGCTTTTAACGTCAACAAGCAGCGCATTGGTATTGGTGACCGACCTGAACCAGTCCGCCGACAACCCCATATACTCCTTATGGTTCACCGCCACTATCACCGCATCATAGTCCTTTCCTGGCTCCTCCTTCAGGGTAAATCCATACTCCTCTTCAACCTCTTTCGTTGAGGCATAAGGGTCTACCACGTCGATATGCTTTACGCCGTATGCCTTAAGCTCGTTATAGACATCAGCGACCTTCGAGTTCCTTATGTCGCTCACGTTCTCCTTGAAGGTTACTCCCATTATCAGTATGTGCGACTGCATGGTATTTTTCCCCAGCGAACTGATCTTTTTGATGGTCTGCCTGGCGACGTACCTCCCCATGGAGTCATTTATATAGCGTCCCGCCGTTATTATTTGCGCATGGTAGCCCAACTCCCTGGCCTTATGTGTTAAGTAGTAAGGATCGACCCCTATGCAATGTCCCCCGACCAGTCCGGGATAAAACCTCAGGAAGTTCCACTTTGTGCCGGCCGCTTCCAGCACCTCGTGGGTGTTGATATTCATCCTGTTGAATATCATCGCCAGTTCGTTCATGAAGGCGATATTGATATCGCGCTGGGTGTTCTCAATGATCTTGGCCGCCTCGGCCACCTTGATCGAGCTGGCACGGTGCACACCGGCCTCTATGATCAGCTCATATGTCTTTGCTATATTCTCAAGAGCCTCTGCATCATTGCCGCTTACCACCTTTACGATCTTTGTAAGAGTATGCTCCTTGTCGCCGGGATTAATTCTTTCGGGTGAGAACCCCACCTTGAAATCGATCCCGTACTTCAGTCCGCTCAGCTCCTCCAGCACCGGCACGCAGTCCTCTTCAGTGCAACCCGGGTAAACGGTCGATTCATAGACAACGTAATCACCCTTTTTGAGAACCCTGCCTACGGTCTCCGATGCCTTCAGGACGGGTGTCAGGTCGGGCAGGTTGTGCTCGTCGATAGGGGTTGGCACAGCCACGATGTGGAAATCTGCCGCTTTCAGGTCGCCGGACTCGGAGGTGAACACAATGTCGCATCCCTCAAAGGCTTCCGGTTCAAGCTCCCTGCTCGGGTCAATCCCCTTTTGCATCATTTCAATACGGTCGGGTTTGATGTCAAATCCGATTACCGGCACCTTTCGTGCAAATTCAAGAGCTATCGGGAGGCCTACATAACCAAGTCCGATCAGCGATATCTTCTTCTCCTTTTTTATAAGTTGTTCGTACATTTTAATTATTTGATTATATGTGTTTGTTTATAGTTGTCTCTTCCGGGCTGCTGCCCCGGGTGCCGTGATTATTACCCAGGTGCCAGCATCCTTACTCAGGTGCCGGCAATTCTTTTCAGGTGCGGGTGATACTCCCCCTTCAGTCCGACCGGGGCTGAGTTCCTTATGGTATAGACTGTTTCGATTGACCTTCGCGCCTCTTCAAGTCCCCATCCCCTCCCGGCCAATATCTCCGTGTATGTTTTGGTATGGAGGTCGGTAAAACCGTCGCTGAACTCAATCTCATCGCCGTCAATGGTTATTGACCTGTACGTCCTTTGTCCCCGCTCCTTTACCTGGTTGGGCAGGTCATCATAATCGATACTGAGCAGCCATCTCACCCTTGCCTTTTCGAGTGTGATATACCCCGCTGCGCGGCGGCTGTCGGACAGATGGACTATATTCTCCCGCACCGGCCCGAATATCCAGGTGAGCATATCGAAGAAGTGCACACCGATATTGGTTGCTACTCCGCCGGACTTCTGCATATCTCCCTTCCATGAGATATGGTACCAGTTGCCGCGGCTTGTTATATAGGAAAGATCAATATCGTGGATCTTGCCGGCCGGCTCCTGCATGATCTTTTCACGCAATTCAATGATTGAAGGGTGGAGCCTGAGCTGCAGGATGTTGTAGATCTTTTTCCCGGTCTCCTTTTCGATCTCTCCCAGTGCGTCGAGGTTCCACGGGTTGAGCACAACCGGCTTCTCGCAGATAGCATCTGCCCCCTGGCGCATGGCGAACCTGATATGGGAGTCATGGAGGTAGTTCGGCGAGCATATGCTCACGTAGTCGACATGGGTGCCTGTACGTTTAAGCTTGTCTATGTGCCTGTCGAACCTCTCGAACTCAACAAAAAAGTCGGCCTCCGGAAAGTAGCCGTCAATAGTCCCCACGCTGTCGAAAGGATCAAGTGAGGCCAGCAGCCTGTTGCCGGTCTCCTTTATGGCCTGAAGGTGCCTGACGGCAATGTAGCCGGCGACACCTATGAGTGCGAAATTCTTTTGCTTCATTGACATACTCTGTATTGTTACTCCATCATCTTCAGTCTTGCCGCTTCGAATCGATCTGTTAATCCCCGGTCACTGCCGTAAGCAGGGTTTGCCATTTCAGGGGGATGCCTGCAATCAGCTGCTATCAACCGGCATGACAGTCAGCTTTACAAAGCCTGATCTGATCATTCCAGCTTTTTCACTTCCCCGTTTTCCAGCCTGTATTTCTCTCCGCCTTCAGGGCATGTAGCAAAGCCCTCTTTGTCAAAATCTAGCCTGTGGCCATACTCACTCATCCATCCGACCTGCCTTGCCGGGTTGCCCACGACAAGGGCATATGGTCTGACCTCCCTGGTTATCACTGCGCCGGCGCCTATAAAGGAGTAGCGGCCTATATCGTTGCCGCAGACAATGGTGGCGTTGGCACCAATGCTTGCCCCCCTTCCCACCAGTGTTTTGACGTACTGCTCTTTTCTCACAACGGCGCTCCTTGGATTAACAATGTTGGTAAACACCATGGAGGGTCCCAGGAAGACATCATCCTCACATCTCACCCCTGTGTATATCGATACATTGTTCTGCACCTTCACGTTACGTCCAAGCACAACACCGGGCGAAACCACCACGTTCTGCCCCAGGTTGCAGTTTTCGCCAATGGTGCAGCCGGGCATGATATGCGAAAAGTGCCATATCCGTGTACCCTTTCCAATTTTGCATCCCTCGTCAATTACGGCCGTTTCATGAGCCTGGTAGCCCTCGTTCTCTTCGCTCATCCTGCATTGTTTTTGAAAAAGTCGTGAACTGCGGTGCTGATGTACTCAAGCTGATCCTTCTTAAGCTCAGTGTGCATGGGAAGTGACAGAACGGTTGAACAAAGCTCCTCTGCAACCGGGAAGTCACCTTCCCGGTAACCGTATCCTGAGTATCCCTTCTGCAGGTGCATCGGCAGGGGATAGTATATCATGGTCGGGATGCCGTGCCCGGACAGGAATTCACGCAGTTTGTCCCTGTAACGACCCGGTGTCCTTACCGTGTAGGCGTGGAATATGTGGGTGGACTGCCTGACCTTTTTCGGGAGGATCAGGTTGCCAATGTCGCCGAGCGCCCTGTCATAATAACCGGCAGCCTCTATTCTTTCCTCGTTGAATTTGTCCAGGTACTTCAGCTTCACATCGAGGATTGCCGCCTGCAGGGTGTCAAGCCGCGAGTTGACACCCACCATGTCGTGGTAGTACTTAACCGTTGAGCCGTGGTGGGTTATGGCCTTCATCTTTGCCGCAAGATCCGGATTATTGGTCAGGATCGCACCCCCGTCGCCGAAGCAGCCGAGGTTCTTGGAGGGGAAGAAGCTGGTGCAGCCTATATGCCCTATCGTGCCGGCTTTCTTTACCAGTCCGTTTTCAAACGTGTACTCGCTGCCGAGCGACTGTGCCGCATCTTCAATTACATATATATTATGTTTGCCTGCTATCTCCATTATAGCGTCCATGTTGGCACACTGTCCGTAAAGATGCACCGGCAGTATGACCTTTGTCTTACTGGTGACGGCCTTTTCGACGGCCCTTGCATCGATGTTGAAGCAACGGGGGCAGACATCGGCAAACACCGGCTTAAGTCCGAGTAAAGCTATGGCTTCAACCGTTGCAATAAAGGTGAAAGGTGTGGTGATGACCTCATCGCCCGGCTTCAGGCCGAGCGCCATTAGCGCTATCTGGAGGGCGTCGGTGCCGTTGCCGCATGTCACTGCATGT
>SLOE01000158.1 GCA_007132715.1 Bacteroidales bacterium | reverse complement strand
CCTTAAGCCTCGGTATGGATCATGACCTTATCCTGAACTCCATTATTGCGGCTGTATCTTTCAGGGCAAAAGACGGAGATGGAGGGTATTACCCTGATGATACAAGGTTCTTTGCCGAAGCGGAAAAGGGTACCATTCACATAATGAAGACTGTATGTGGATTGCACAGGCCGCGAAGAATCCTGGTGACCGGCATGAAATCCTGCCATATCAGGTACTGATAGGTAGCCGGATATCAGTACTGGCGAAAAGCCCTGGAAACAAACTCCAGGACTTTTGGAAGCGACTCTCGCCAGTATGTCCAGGTATGCCCGCCATCCCTGATTCTGAATTCATGGGGTATGTCGTTTTTCTTCATGGCAATGTGCACAAGACTGTTACCTTCGTACAGGAAATCGTCGTCACCGCAATCAATGTACCAGCGGACTGACCTCTTGTTCTCTTCCGGCCAGTTATTGATCATTGACAGGGCGTTGTGGGTTTCAAAGTAATCCCTGAGAGCTTCATCAGAAATACCTTCAGTATTTTCCTGGCCAATAAACCGTGCCCTGGCTTCCTCAATGGAAAGAGGGCCGATATATGCACTCAGTGGAGCAGCAGATGAAAAAAGATCAGGCCTCCGAAGGGCATACATAAAGGTTCCCCCGCCTCCCATCGAAAGACCTGCCACGGCCCTGTACCTTTTCTCTTTTCTGATCCGGTACTTGTTCTCAACAAAAGGCATCAGCTCTTCAAAAAAGAAATCCTCATATCTCCAGGCACCGGTAATATCATTAAAATAACCACGCCGGCCGGTGTTGGCATCAGGCATTATAATTATCATCGGTGTGGCACTGCCTTCCCTGATAGCTTTATCGGTTATGTGAAGTACCTCTCCAAACTGGATCCAGCCACTCTGGTCATCTCCTGCACCATGAAGCAGGTACATGACCGGATAGCTCCGGTGTGATGTTTCATAGCAGGGGGGGAGGTAGACTGCATATTTTCTTTCCATGCCAAGAATTTCGCTTGGCATGGAAAGATCATCAAACACCCTGCCGGTCTGTGACCGGGCTGTCGATGATAAAGCCAGTAAAACCGCTGTTATAAGGTAGATTGTCCTTTTTATGTGATTTTGCCTGCCTGAGGTAGTTGAGGGTTTCATTAGGTAAAGGTTTTTAAATTAGAGGTCAATTCAATTATTCTGGTTACTCAGCTTCAACCAAAGGTAGGTGTAATTGAGAGCAGATCCCATTGCCCGCTGCTCGTTCGTTGATGCCCCGGCATGCCCTCCCTCGGTATTTTCATAATAGTAAACCCTGTAACCCATATCTTCCATTCTGGCTACCATTTTCCTGGCATGTCCGGGATGGACCCTGTCATCCCTGGTTGAGGTGGTAAAGAACACCAACGGGTAATCCTGATTCTCCTTCAGGTTGTGATAGGGTGAATATTCTTCGATATAGGCCCACTCTTCGGGTATGTCGGGGTTCCCGTATTCTCCCATCCAGCTTGCACCTGCAAGCAGCTTGTTGTATCTTTTCATATCGAGAAGCGGTACCTGGCAGATCACGGCATTATACAGGTCAGGGCGTTGGGTAAAAGCCACTCCCACGAGGAGCCCGCCATTGCTTCCACCCTGTATGCCAAGATGTGCAGGGGAGGTTATGCCTCTGGCCATAAGAGCTTCTGCCACTGCATGGAAGTCGTCGAATACCCTCTGCCTGTTCTCCTTCAGTCCGGCCTGGTGCCATTTGGGGCCAAATTCACCGCCACCCCTGATGTTGGCAAGAACATACACCCCGCCGTTTTCCAGCCATAGCTTGCCCATTACTGAAGAGTAGGAGGGAAGCATAGATACTTCAAAACCACCGTATGCATAGAGAAGTGTTGGGTTCTTCCCATTGTATTCGATATCCTGGCGTCCTACCACAAAATATGGTATCATTGTCCCGTCGGCCGATACAGCTTCATACTGCCATACACGCAGGTTTTCTGCATTGAAGAATTCCGGCAGCGATTGCATCTTACTGATTGAATTCTCCCTTGCATTGGCGAAATAGAGGGTGGAAGGCGTCAGAAAATTCTGGAACCAGAAAAAGTATTCATCGCTGAAATTAGAGACCGATCCTGTCGAGATTGATCCGTAAGCCGGTGCATCAACCCTGGTTGAATTCCAGCTCCCATTTTCATAATCAAATATGTATAGTTCACTGCTGACATTGTTGAGCATATTCACGATAAGCTTACTGTAGCTGGCAGACACTGATCTTATGCCGGACCTTTCATCAGGTTCAACGATAAGTGTAAGATCATGCCTGTTGTTGAGCAGGTCTTCGTATGCTATACTAACCAGCGAGCCCTGTCTGAAAAACTGGCTGCCCGGCTGCCAGTCCGACTTCAGGTCTATGATGACCTGGTTATTCAGGATGTTCACAATGTTGGCATCTTCAGGGATATCCAGCCTGATAGCTTCTCTGTTTTCGTATGCAAAGTACTCGGAAGTATAGAAGGTGATCCCTCTGCCGAACATCACATATTGCCTTTCACTTTTATTGATCACGAACCCGTAGGATGAAACATCCTCTTTTTTACCCTCAAAGAGAACAGTGGCATCTTCAAGGGGTGTTCCCCTTTTCCAGAGCCTCACCTGCCTTGGATATCCTGATGTGGTCATCGTTTCTTCACCCAGGTCGGTCGAGATGAGAAGGGTGTTCTCATCCAGCCAGCTTAAACTGCCCTTTGCCTCGGGAACGTAAAACCCGTCATCAATAAACGTTTTGCTGTTCATGTCAAACTCCCTTCTTACAACTGCATCACCCCCGCCGCGCGAGAGGGCCACCATGAACCTTTCATAATCGGGGTAAAGTCCGCTTGCTCCGCCAAAAACCCAGTTCACGCCATCCTTTTCAGACATTTCATCAATGTCAAGAATGATCTCCCACTCGGGCTCGCCCGCCAGGTATTGATCCTTTGGGGTCCTTCTCCATATACCTCTTACATGCTCTGCATCCTGCCAGAAGTTATAAATGAAATCACCTATTATAGAGGGTGAAGCAATCCTGTCCCGTGAATTGAGAATTTCAAGACTTTGAGAGTAAAAATCCTCGTAGTGCATGTCTGACTTCAGAATGCCGAGGCTTTCGCGGTTCTTTTCCTCAACCCATTCAAGGGCATTTTCCCCTTCAACCTCTTCAAGCCAGATAAATGGGTCATCATTTCGGTTATCCTGTGAAAAGACGGTTGCAGCACCGGCAATGAGCGAAAATGCAAGCATAAGACCAATTGATTTTAATTCCATGTGGTTATATTATTTAATGATTATAATTGACCGGATGTGACTTTCATGGTGTTTTGTGTGACGAAGGAACATGAGGGTTTTATTTATATAGTGAAGGGTTTGCTGATTAACAGGAGCAGACCGCCCGGTAAAATTAAATAATTTTTTGATGGGTTTGTCTTTTCAGAACTCATGATGTTCTTCATAAAAAAGGCCTCCCGGTTGAACCGGAAGGCCTTGCTCCATAATTACCGGCAGGACCATTCAGCCCTTTTAATTACCGGCAGGATCATTCAGTCTTTTTTCCTCTCAATAAGATGGTAGGTGATCAGGCTTATTCCGCCGAAAAGGAAGAGCATTGAAAAATAGGCAATTTCCGGGTGCATACCGGCATAAGTCTCCAGCAGGTATCCTACCAGGAGGCCGATGGCCAGTCCGCTCAAAAATATACCCCACTTAAGCGAGGGTGATGACTCCGGTTTTGCTGCAAATATTGAAGCATCGGCACCTTTTTCGATAAGAGCCATCCTCTCCTTCTTCCTGATATTGAGATAAACCAGCATCACAATTGAGCCGAAAATTACCCCAAGAACTAATACGGGAGTTAAATCCATGGTTTTTGAGTTTTTATGATTAATATTCACCCATATGACGCACTATTTTATTGCCGGTTACAAAATATTTTGTAAATTTTTGATTTAATTTTGCATAGTAATATGTAACCTCCGGATAGATTAAGCGTCATACCGGTAAATATGGAACAGAGGGATGACAGTTATTATATTGGGAAGGTCCTCAGCGGAGACACCTCTGCTTACGCAGTGCTGGTCGACAGGTATAAAACCATGGCTTTCAACAT
>SLOE01000072.1 GCA_007132715.1 Bacteroidales bacterium | reverse complement strand
CGTGCCGTAGAACTGTTCACGGCTATCACCCTGTCGGCCTCCTCCAGCACCATCCTCTCGAGGCGGCGGTCTGTCATGTTTGCCACAGGGGTATGAAGCAGGTGCGAATAGTAGTATATGTCGGTCCACGGATCCCTGAAGTCGGCTATCCACCGTATACCAAATCTCCTTTTCAGCCGGCGGCCCACCAGGTGAGTAGAGTGGGGCGGACCGGTGGTAATGACAGTCTCTATGCCATGCGTGGAGATCAGTTCGAAGGCCTTTTTCAGTGCATACCTGTTCCACCCCTTGCGGGCATCGGGAATAAAAAAGTTGCCGCGTATGAACCGCAGGATGGTCTGCAGGAAGCTCCCGGAGTAGTCTATGTTTGCGAATCCGCCGTAAGGCACCTTATCCTTCCCGAAAAGGCGGGCCACGACACGCAACACTTCGAATGATCTTGTTTTAAATACCTTCAGTCCGCCAGGAACATCTTTCACGAGGGTGGGATCAACCTGCGGGTAGGAGGCGTGATGCTCATCGACAGTCAGCACAAACGGCTCGATGCCGTGATGGGGCAGGTATTTGGAGAACTTCAGCCAGCGCTGAACTCCCGCTCCACCGCTTGGAGGCCAGTAATAAGTTATTATCAGGACCTTTTTCATATTATCTTGTCTGCCGAAGGCCGATAATGGCTTGCCGTAGCTTTCTGTTATGGCGTCATCGTTGACTCCCCCGGAAGGGAACACCCGATAAAAGGGAACATGGATGCCGCGCCGGTGATAAGGGTCAGATCTCCCGGAGCAGCTTTTTCATGTTTACCTTCTCTCCTATTATATCGCGCAACGTCTTTACAGGGACCCTCTCCTGCTCCATCGTGTCACGGTACCTGATGGTAACTGTTTCGTCCTCTTTTGTCTGGTGATCGACTGTGATGCAAAAGGGGGTGCCGATGGCATCCTGCCTCCTGTAACGGCGGCCGATCGAATCTTTCTCCTCGTACTGGCAGGCGAAATCGAACCTGAGGTCATCGCGTATACCGGCCGATATCTCGGGCAGCCCATCCTTTTTTACCAGCGGGAATATTGC
Organism: Bacteroidales bacterium; assembly: GCA_007132715.1. Lineage (GTDB taxonomy): Bacteria > Bacteroidota > Bacteroidia > Bacteroidales > PUMT01 > PXAP01. The sequence continues at coordinate 3,056 of SLOE01000072.1, read as the reverse complement.
CAGCTTGACAGGCGCCAGTGCCGGCGGAAGCCTCAGCACCACGCGCTCGTCCTCTGTTCCGTTCTCCTTTTTGATCTTTTCCTCTGCCCAGGATGCGGCAATAACCGTAAGGAACATCCTGTCAAGTCCGATCGAGGTCTCCACCACGTAAGGCACATAGCTTTTGTTCAGCTCGTTGTCGAAGTACTGCAGCTTGCGGCCGCAAAATTTCTGGTGCTGCGACAGATCATAGTCGGTACGCGAATGTATCCCCTCAACCTCCCTGAACCCGAACGGGAATTCAAATTCAATATCGGTGGCAGCCTTTGCATAATGGGCAAGCTTGTCATGGTCATGGAAACGCAGTTTGCTCTGGTCGAAGCCCAGCGCCTTGTGCCACCTCATCCGCTTCTCCTTCCAGTACCCGTACCACTCCTGCTCATCGCCCGGACGTATAAAATACTGCATCTCCATCTGCTCGAACTCCCTCATGCGGAAGATGAACTGCCTTGCAACGATCTCGTTCCTGAAGGCCTTTCCTACCTGCGCAATGCCGAAGGGGAGCTTCATGCGTCCGGACTTCTGCACGTTCATGAAGTTGACGAAGATACCCTGAGCTGTCTCGGGGCGCAGGTAAATCTTGCTCGCATCTTCACTCACCGAGCCCAGCTTCGTGTCGAACATCAGGTTGAACTGCCTGACGTTGGTCCAGTTGCGCGACCCTGAAACGGGATCGGCTATCTCGCAGTCGATGATGATCTGCCTTATCTCTGCCAGGTCTTCCCTGTCAGATGCATCGACATACCGTTTCTTTATGGTGGCTATCTTTTCTGCTGTATCGAGAACCCGCTGGTTGGTCTGACGGAACATCTTCTCATCAAAACTGTCGCCGAACCGTTTTGCCGCCTTGTCTACCTCCTTGCTGATCTTTTCTTCGAGCTTTTCGATATGCTCTTCGATAAGCACATCGGCCCTGTAACGCTTCTTTGAATCCTTGTTATCTATCAGCGGGTCGTTGAAGGCATCAACGTGCCCGGAGGCTTTCCATACTTCGGGGTGCATGAAGATGGCCGAATCGATGCCCACTATCTCATCATTGAGCAGCACCATCGAGTCCCACCAGTATTTCCTGATGTTGTTCTTGAGCTCTGCACCGTACTGCCCGTAATCGTATACCGCGCTAAGCCCGTCATAGATTTCGGACGACTGGAAAATATAGCCGTATTCCTTGCAATGGGCCGTAAGCTTTTTAAAAAGTTCTTCCTTGTTCATATTCAGATGTTTCTGTAAAGCTTCCGCCGCCGGGCGGATGTTCTGCAGGCTGCTGTCCGGTTTGTGCCAGCCGTTTTGCAGCCTGGTGAAATTTTTACCGCGGCAGGTTGCCGGGCGGTTTAAACAATCCGACAAAAATAAGGTAAAATGTTTACTTATAAGGGCCGGGTGTTGATTTTTTAAAGTTTAGCCCCCTTTCGGGGAAGGGTACGGCTGCTGTGTGCAGGTGAGTATCCGGGAAGCCCGGCTTACGGGAAACCGGGCATGCCGTCTGATGCGGGGCGGTTGTGGCAGAGATGTTATTTTTATGTTACATTTGCCAAAACATCTTTCTACTACGGCAGGATGATAAACCTGAGAGAACATTTCAAGCTTTCGGCTATATATACCTTTTTTGCCGCTTTCCCCGCCCTGCTGCAGCTTGTAGTTTACCCTGTGATCGAGGGTGAGGCCCGGCTCGGTCCGGTCGACTTCGGTTATCTTGCCATCACAGAGGCTATCATCACGGTTGTATTTATTGTCTGCACCTTCGGAATGGGAAGCGGCATCACCAGGTTCTATTACGATCACAAGGATGATCCCGCCGGATACAAGAATTTGGTGTCGGGCATACTAACGGGCATACTGGGTCGGGGACTGTTTTTGCTGGGAGTGGTGCTGGTGCTGGCTCCGCATATCGGTCAGCTGTTCCCGCAGGAGGCGCTGCAGGACTTCGGCAGGTACGGGCCCTCCCTGGTGATCGCGGGCCTCAACAGGTCAATAATAACAACCCTCCTCGCTCTGTACAGGAATGAAAAGAAGGTTCAAACCTTTGCTGCGGTCAGCTTATTTTCAGGGATCTTCAGGTCGGGATTCCAGCTGGCAGGGGTCTTCCTCCTCGAGCTTTCATTCATAGGATACGTGCATGGGACAGCGGCAGGAGGGTCGGTAATTGCCCTGCTCCTGGTCATCTACACCTACAGCAGGTGCGGATTGCGTTATAACAGGTCCCTTATGGGCGAATTGCGCCGTTTTACAGGCCCCCTCTTCATGACCGAACTGATTTTTTGGGGATTGCTTTTCGCGGACAGGTTCTTTCTGCTTAAAGATCCTGAATCACTGGGTGTTTACGATAATGCAATGAAGTTTGCAATTGGCATCCAGATGATAATACAGGGGCTTTCAAGCGCCGTCCAGCCGGAGATATTCAGGTACCTAAAGGAGGGGGCTGACAAACGTAAAGAAGAGATAAAATCCCTCACCGGGATATTCATGGCTGAAGCGACCGGTATTATTGCTGTCAGCATAATCCCTGTCATGGCCTTCATCTCCGTCTTCTATGAGACAGGGCTGACCATGTCGGCGGGACTGGTAACAGTGGTGTTCGTCAGGTTCATCCTAAGGGCGCAATACCAGGTATTCGCCTGGCCGCTGCTCTTTAAAAAGAAGTCGGCCATATTCTTCTACCTCAACAGCTCCGTGCTGGCGATCAACCTGGGCATCAACTGGCTGTTAACGCCAAAGATCGGCTATTACGGTGCCATCATTGCTTTTTTGGCAGCCTACATTATACAGATCATTGCTTTGCAGTTATTGCAGCGAAGGCATGCCCCTTCGGCGTACGACAATACCAAAGTCTTTTCGTTCCCCCTTTCTGTTGTAGTGCTCGCAATAGCTCTTGAGATCCTGAAAGTTGCTTTTTCACTGGAGCCTTTTGTTACCTCTTCGGCACTGGTCATTTATGTGGCGGCGGGCATGGCAAGGGTTTACCGGGAAGAGATAGTTTCAATAGTGCGGCCGAAGAGGGGCTGACCGTTGACGCCGGT
>SLOE01000002.1 GCA_007132715.1 Bacteroidales bacterium | reverse complement strand
TTACCCTGTCCGAATCCCAGATATAATTTATCGCTCAGGCTGTAGTATACCATTGCATCGCGAATGATGTTCGGCACACCGCTGCCGTCCCAGTCCTGGTCACTTCTCGAGAAGGAGAGCTGCAGGTAATATGTGAGCCTGTCATTACGCGTATATCCGTCAATCCTTAGCCGCAGCCTCCTGATCCTTGCATCCACCTCGTCTATGAACGGTTTGCTGCCTGTCAGTCCGTTAAATCCCAGCCTGTTCTGCATCCTGAATCTCAGGTTCAGTCCGAAACTTGTATCCGGGGCATGAAATCCCAGTCCTTTGTCAAACCGGATCATTGCCCTCTCGTCGACCTCCGTCTGTGCCAGCAGTCCGGCGTTGCCCATGGTCAGCATGCCAGCCAGCAGGGAATAAAACAAAATAGTGTGCTTCATTATAACTTAAGCTTGTCCGATAATTTTGTAAACCTTTTTCATCGCCGGTTTACTCAACTGCCCGTCAGCCGTTTCAAGTCCCCGTCCCAGCGAGGCATAGGTAAATTCAGCCCCCATGACCGGGGCTGCCAGCCTTGTTATTTTACCCAGGTTACCCAGTCCTATTACAATTACATTCTTCCCCAGGGAATAAAGGCTCAGCAGGCGGGCATTATCCTCGGTACTGTTTACCCTGCAAACTATTTTCACTATATCGGCGCCGCTCATGGCACACTCTTTAACAATGTTTTCCAGCTCCCGTTTAACAGGTGTCTTTTCCCTGTCATGGAACGAGATAATAACCCGGCAGTCGTTTCCCCGGGCCAGGGGCACCAGCTCTTCCAGGAACTCCTCACCGGCATCCCATTCGGTATCGACAAACTCAGCCCCGGCCAGTATGCCGACCTTTAGCTTTTCAAGTCTTTCTGCATCAGTAGCTTTTCCCGGCCTGAATGCAACAATGGCACGGGCGTTATGTGAACAGAGGGTTTTGATCTGCTCGTCTGTTGCCTTCAGGAGGTCCAGGCGAAGTTCGATGAGCTCTTCAGACCCGGCCTTTTCCATGGCCGTTTCAAAGTCCGCGTTACCAATACAAGTGCATATCATACATCAGGGTTAATTGTTCAGTTCACAGTCTGCGTGATGATTTGCGGGATTCACCACTGAACAAAGTGAGCAAAATGTAAAATTAACATTTTTTATCAAACCTTGCACTATCTGTATTTTCAGACAATAAGCAACATTCTGCAGGTATTTGTTTTGTGCCTGCTATTTTATACCGGGTTGCACGGAAGAGAATTTTTTATTTATTTATTTTATTTACTTTGCAAACACATATACCACCTTTTTGTTATCATAACCGGGAGAGAGTATCATTACCGGAAGTTCGTTTAACCAAATAATCCGATCATGCATTTTACCAGGAACATAACAGTGACCTTTTTGATTGCAGTGCCTCTTTTGCTGGCAGCCCAGAAAGAGCCGGCGGACCTTGATATGGTTCACCGGATAAGGCAGGAGGGTCTGAAGAATTCACAGATACGTAATATATCCTTTCATCTTACCGATGTTATCGGTCCCCGTCTCTCCGGAAGCACCGGTTTGAGCAATGCCAACGAATGGACCAGCTCGCAGCTCAGGGAGTGGGGCCTGAGCAATGTGGAAGTGGTTCCCTGGGGAGAGTTTGGCAGGGGATGGGACAATGAACGGTTCTATATAGCAATGACAAAACCCTATTACCAGCATCTGGTTGCCGTTCCGAGGGCGTGGACCCGGGGCACCGACTCTCTGGTGGTGGCAAAACCTGTACTGGTCAATATTCAGAGCGAAGATGATTTCGACAGGTATCGTGGCAAGCTGCAGGGTAAGGTGGTGGTGACCCCGGTCACATTCGAACCTGAGCTCTCATTTCAGCCGCTTGCCCTACGGTGGAGTGACGAAGATCTTGAGGAGCTTGCCCAATATCCTGAGATCCGTTCTCCCGCATACGGGCAGCCCAGGAGGCAGGCCTCGGACTGGTTTGCGCAGCGTGCACTGATGCAGAAGGTCAATGATTTCCTGGAGGAGGAGGGGGCCATAGCGCTTCTCAATTCCTCCGGCACTTACGGAGCGGTCATGTCGCACGGCAGGGGTTATGCAACCAATGTTGAGCCGGGCATGCCTGTGGTTGACATGACCTTTGAACATTACGGCAGGATAGTCCGCCTCCTTGAGGCAGGCATAGAGGTCGAGCTTGAGCTGGATATACGCAACCGGTTCCTGTACGACGACCTGATGGGGTACAACGTAGTTGGTGAAATACCCGGAACGGACAGGAACCTGCGTGATGAAGTGGTGATAGTTGGAGGTCATCTCGACTCATGGCACGCCGGAACAGGTGCAAATGACAATGCTGCCGGGGTGGCTGTTATGATGGAGGTGATGCGAATTCTCAGGGAACTTGACGTACAGCCCAGGCGTACCATCAGGATAGCCCTTTGGGGTGCGGAGGAGCAGGGGCTTCACGGTTCAAGGAGCTATGTGCGTGAGCACTATTATGATCCTGCCGCGGGAGGCAGGAAGCCGGATTACGACAAACTGTCCGCCTATTATAATGTTGATAACGGGTCAGGCCGGATAAGGGGCATCTACCTGCAGGAAAACGATGCATTGCGGCCCATATTCGAAGCCTGGTTTGAGCCGCTGGCCGACCTGGGAGTGAGCACGGTCACCATGCGCCGCACCGGCAGCACCGATCATGTGGCATTTGATGGAGCAGGATTGCCGGGTTTCCAGTTCATCCAGGACAGGCTTGATTACCGCCGCAGCTACCACACAAACATGGATACCTTTGAGCGTATGCAGCTTGGCGACATGATGCAGGCAGCGACCGTTGTAGCAGTTTTAGTATACCATACCGCCATGAGAGATGAAAAGCTTCCGCGGAAGCATTTTGACCGGTGACACTCGTTTCCGGCTCAAATTATTCTTTCAGACGATCTTATTTATTCTGACTTATGTTAAATAATTAATTACCTTGCAAATATTTGATTATCTGGATATAATACTTAACATAAATGAGAACATTTAATAGCTTCAAGTTCATTTTGATTATAGCTGGTTTTGTTCTGCATTATTCATGTACTCGTGTGGATAATACAGCAGAATGGAATGACGAGTATCATGTTGCTGCCTACATCTGGCCCTCATGCCACCATGACGAACGTTTTGGCGATATGCTGTGGCCTGAAGGAATTGGTGAATGGGAAGTTATCAAAAAAGGGACTCCCAGGTTTGAAGGTCATTATCAGCCAAAGGTTCCTTTATGGGGTTACGAAATGGACGACGACCCTGAAGTTATGAAAAGGCATATAGATGTTGCTGTTGATCATGGAGTGAATGTGTTTATTTTCGACTGGTACTGGTACGATGGAGGACCTTTTCTTGAAAGCTCACTGAACAACGGGTTTTTACAAGCAGAAAATAATGAGAAAATGCAGTTTTACTTAATGTGGGCGAATCATGATGTGAGGAGGAATTACTGGAATGTTCATAAATACGAAGATGACACAACCCTTCTCTGGGAGGGCGCAACAGATAAGGAAAACTTTGAAATAATTGTTGACAGAGTCATAAATCAGTATTTCATAAAGCCAAACTATTTTAGAATTGATGATAAGCCAGTGTTTTCTGTGTTTAGCATCTATAATCTTATTAATAGCTTTGGCGGGATAGCTGAAACAAAAGAAGCCCTTGATTATTTCAGGGCAGAAACAGAGAAAGCCGGGTTTCCCGGTTTGCATATCCAGCTAATAGCATTTGGCTCACCCAGTACAAGTATGGTTGAAAACGTTGAGTTTCTGGGCGCAAGCAGCATCACAAAATATAACTGGGGAGGGCCCCACCCGGAGGATTACATACAATGGGGCGTGGAGTCAATTGAGCGGAGGGACCAGTGGGACTCAGCACTTTCTATACCTTATATTCCCAATGTCTCCATCGGATGGGATGACACTCCGAGATTTCCGCATAAAGGCAAGGAAGATGTTGTGCATTATAATGAATCGCCGGAAAGTTTTGCTGCTTTCCTCCAAAAAGCAAAAGAGTATTGTGACGAACGTCCCGAGCAGCCTAAACTAATAACACTTTTTTCCTGGAATGAATGGGTGGAAGGAGGTTATCTTTTAC
>SLOE01000035.1 GCA_007132715.1 Bacteroidales bacterium | reverse complement strand
CTGTCGTCAATAAAAAACCGCACGCTGTCATGAGCCGCGAACAGGTATTCATCCTGCTGGTATCCCTTTTGGGAGGAAAAACCCCCCACGGCAAAACCACCGCGGGTGCCTTTGGACACCTCCTGCTCAAGCATGAACTCAGCCCTGTCGGGCCAGAGGCTCAGATAATCTGGCAGCCCGCCCTTTCGGGATGAGAAGCCTCCCACGGCAAATCCGCCACGCGTTCCCTTGAGGGGGTCATCATCAATGCTTATCCTTACATAACCCGGGTCAACCCTCAGGAACTCCTGGAGCAGTCCCCCCTTCTGCGATGAAAAACCTCCCACGGCAAACCCCCCTCGGGTGCCTTTGCCGGGATCGTCAACATTTATCTCAACCCCCGATTCATAAACGGCAAAAACCACCTCGCCGCTGCTGTTGGTAACCTGGAAAACGGGCTCAGCTGCATCGTGCCACGAGCCGGCCTGCATCTTATATGCAGTGGCATTGGCAGCATGCATGGCAAAGGGGACTGCCATCATCTGCTGCTCGCCCATAAGCCTGTAAGAGCCCTTCCCTGCAACATCTATTTCAACCCTGAGAAACAGGCTCTCCTCTCCCCAGTCTATTTTCTGTAAACTGTTGTGCATACCCTCGGAAAACTGTCCTTGCCCTATCACAAGTGATAACAAGCCATGTTCATCGGTCTTCCTGTCATGTGTCTCCTGGTAGAGGAGAGTGCGTCCAGCCCCCTCCAGTATGGAGAATCTGACCGCCACATCGGTATTGATCAGCTCCCTTCCGTGAACATCGAGTGCCACCGCCTGATAACTGATGCCGTCGGCAGGATCCTGTGACAGCAGACTGGCAGGCAGGAGAGAAAGGAGCACTATAATTGCCGTAAAAACTCTCATATTTTAGGTTTTTTTTGCGTCTGTTATCACTGTACAACAATTCCGTTGAAGGGCAGGGTTGCAAACTCCACCTGCTGCCCGTAGCCTGTACCGGTTCGGTTCCTTGCCCATGCCCTTACATAATAGGTGGTATCAGGATCCAGTCCTGGAATGTCGAGAATGAAGGTGTCACCTGCCTGCAGGGCGCCTGGTTCGGTTATGATCCCCTCATTTACTGCCGTGGTGGGATTGGGCTGGGTGCTGTAAACAAGGCCATACTCAGTTATATCGGCCCCGCCGGTATTCAGTACCAATCCCCCAACCGTTGCCGATACCTGGCCTGCACCGACAAGCGAGGTGTAAAGTACAGGCACCGCCTCAAACAGGGTGGATACAAAGGTACCCTCTTCGGATACGGAGAAGAGCCTGGCAGCATAATCATCCTCGCGGTTGAACACCGCGAAGCCGTCGGGACTGTTCTTGGTGTTGTCTTTTAAATAGACGCTGGTCCTGTCGGGAGCAACATACAGCACATCGTGGCTGCCCCCCTTGGTGTCTGTCCTCTCAACAACGGCAAAGCCGCCCCGTCCCTCGTTGTCTTCTATGTATATCCTGGCGCTGTCGGCCGTGAGGTTCATGTAATCAAATATGCCCTCGTCAGCCTTCTGTGAGGAGAAGCCTCCAACGGCAAAGCCGCCGCGCGTGCCCTTGACTGCATCCTGGTCAAGCAGAAACTCGGCGCTGCCAGGCAGAATGTGCAGGTAATCGGGCATGTCATCGCCCTTGCGCGAGGAGAAACCCCCGACGGCAAAACCTGCCCTGGTACCCTTGAGCAGGGGGTCATCATAGATGCCCACCCTTACATAACCGGGATCTATGCGCAAAAACTCATAAACATCACCCTGCTTGCGCGAGGAGAACCCGCCTACGGCAAAGCCTCCGCGGGTGCCCTTGTCGGCGTCATCATCTATGTAAATGCGGACACTGTCGGGCCGTACCACCAGGTAATCATCCGCCAGTCCGGCTTTGCTCCTTGAAAAACCGCCAACGGCGAAACCTCCGCGGGTGCCCTTGGCAATATCATCGGCATCAAGCTGGAAAAGGGCGCTTGTCCCGTCAAGAAAAAAGTAATCAGGCACACCGTCGGCCTTGCGCGAGGAGAAACCTCCCACGGCAAAACCACCCCGTGTACCCTTGTTGTCGGGATCATCGTCAATGTTGATCCTTACATGGCCCGGGTCAACCCTCAGGTACTCGATGTATCCATCATCCTTTGACCTGGTAAAGCCACCCACTGCAAAACCGGCCCTGCTGCCCTTGCCCGGATCATCGTCTATGTTGATCACAACACCCGATTCGTAAACGGCAAAGACAGTGTCGCCCGTGCTGTTGGTAACCGAAAAGATCGGCTTGTCAGGATCATGGCCGGCCTGGGCGGTAATGTTCGAAACCGAACCCGCCGATAGGGCGTGGAAGGCAAAGGGCACGGCCATCATCTGCTGGTTATCCATGGTCCGCCAATTGTCATTGCGGTCAAGATCGATCTCAACCCTGAGAAACAGCCTGTCGGCACCCCAGGGAATGTCAATGAGCCTGTCGTGCTCACCCGCAGCAGTGGCCTGCCCGTGACCCACAACAAGGGAGAACATGCCAAACGGATCGGTATGGGCCTGGTGGGTCTCCTGATAGAGAACCGCGCCCGAGGCCGAGCCGCCCAGAACAGAGAACCTGACATCGAACTGCTTGTCGGGTATCACATTCCAGCTTGCATCTGTGCCGACAACAGGGTTGCCCGTCTCATCGAGGGCAATGGCCTGGTAATTGATACCATCTGCCACCTGACCTGAGGCAGGCAGATAAAAAAGCACAGAACATAAGAGTAGCAGTGTAAATGTTTTCATATCATAAATGAATTTAGATTATCTGTATTGACCTGAGAAAAAATTTATTTTATTAAAATCTGAATTACAACACTATCAGCTTTTGAGTTCCTCTTCTGCTCTGATCGGTTACGGTAATGAAATAGATGCCGGAACTGAACTGCTGCAGAGTTACAGTAACCGAAGAGCCGGAAAGATCAGTCCGGTGATACACCCTTTTACCGTACATGTTGGTAATGATCAACTCCGGATTATCAGCCTCATCAATAAGGTCAATGTACACGTGATCCCGTGCAGGGTTGGGATACATCCTGAAATAAAACTCACCCGGCCTTGGATCATCCGGCAGAGCTACAGATGTAATGGGCTGTATGTCAACGTGCTGCTGAAATCCCTGTCTTAAAATGCCGAATTCAGTAGTAAAAACAAGGGTGGCAGGCGGCTGACCGAATGTCTGCCGTATAAACAGTCCCCCGTTATATGCAGAGGAGCCTGCAGAACTGAGGGTGGAACGAATAATTTCCTGGCCCTGAGCAGGTATGACCATAAGAAAAGCCGCAATAAGGATAAGTAATCTGGTAGATTTTGTCATGACAGTAGTGATTGGGTTATTATCTAAGATCAATTAGCAATAAAATTAAGAAATATTATATTGTGGATGTAAATTTGAACCTAATTTTTATAACATTTTTACGAAACTGCGCAAACTGTAGATTAATGGCACTAAATAATAAAGCTGATCTAATAACAATAGGAAACGAATTGCTTTCCGGCCGTACCACCGACACAAATTCAGCCTGGCTGGCGAATCAACTTGATCAGCTCGGAATAAAGATCAGCAGGATCTCCTCGGTAGGCGATACACGTGACGATATCCTGAAAATATTGCATGAGGCAGGGGAGAGGGCAGGTGTGGTGATAATGACCGGGGGACTGGGCCCCACAAGTGATGACATCACAAAACCCGTCCTATGCGAGTTTTTCGGCACTCAACTGGTATTCAGCGAAGAAGTCTTTAACCATATAAAAACGCTCCTGGCAGGCAGGGACTGCAAAGTAAACGAGAATAACCGGAAACAGGCTGAAATACCTGAATCTGCAATACCGCTGCATAATGCCCTTGGCACAGCACCGGGCCTCTGGTTTGAAAAAGGAGAAACCATTTATATAAGTCTTCCCGGTGTGCCCTTTGAGATGAAAGACCTCGTCACCACACAGGTGATCCCCCGGTTAAAAAGCCAGTTAACATTTCCGCCGTCCTGCTACCGGACCATAATAACCCAGGGAAGTTTTGAAGCTCATCTGGCTGAGATACTTTCCGGTTTTGAAGAACAGTTGCCTGCCGGTATAAGCCTGGCCTACTATCCTTCTCCCGGTATAATAAAGCTAAAGATCGG
>SLOE01000156.1 GCA_007132715.1 Bacteroidales bacterium | reverse complement strand
TGCCTCACTATGTAGAACTGTGTGGGGCTGGAGTTCTTCATGGGGTTTCTTTCACCCCCGTAACGGGCCGCCCCCACCGTACCCCTGCGATGTGAAAATTTCGGGTTGAACTCAGCAGGCACATAGGGAGGTATGATATCGGACGACCACTCAGGGGTGATATTGGTGGTTGCAGGGTCACCGGTCTGTATCATGAAATGCTCTATCACCCTGTGGAAGATGATGCCGTCAAACACACCCGCCTCTGCCAGTCCGACGAAGTTCTCCTTGTGCATGGGGGTCTCGTCGTAGAGGATCATCATCATATTGCCGAAGTCGGTCTCGATGGTTACCAGGTAATCATGCACGCTGTCGGGTATCCTCTCCTGGGCGCCCGCCGGAATGGCGGCAGCCCACAGCAACAGGGCCGACAGGATCGCAAGGGCCGCTGCCCCGCTCCTGCCGGCCGCCGTCACGGTGCTTAAGGCGGTTACCTTTGCGGTGTTTCCGGCAGTGCCCGGTCCGGTGGTTACAGTCCCCGAAAGCCGGGCATCAGTTGTTACGCCATAGCTCATTTTCATAGCTGTTCCGGTTTTTTTTCGCTTACCACATAATTGACCCCTCTCTGTGCAAGGTGGTCCATTATGAACCTGAAATTCTCCTCCTTTTCGCCCAGGTACTCGGGGGGACAGATCCCCTTCCGGGAGTACATGCCCCGGGCCAGCAGGTGCACTGCGGCAGTACATGTATAGCCTGTGGTGCGTGCCATCGACAGGATGCCGTTCTCCCTGTCGTACCTGTCACACAGGTCATAAACGATTTGTAGCGGCCCGTCATTGTTTCTGCCGCCGATGATGATCTTCATCACGGTGAAGTCCTCTTCGCCCGGTCCAAGCTTCCATTTCGGGAACAGCAGCGCCGCCGTCAGATCGATCGGCCGCACAGGGGTTCCCTTAACATCGACCGGGTCGTATGAGAAAAAGCCGGCCTCCCTCAGCACCCTCAGGTATTCGATGCAGCCCGGGTAGCGCAGGGTCTTCTCAATCATGTCAGGCACCCGCATGGTCTTTATCAGCGTGCGCAGTCCGTCGCTGTTCCATGCCTCCAGCGAACCGATGCCGTCGAATTGAAGCAGCCCGGGATCCGAAAGAGCTTCACGAACCACCAGGTGACCGTTTTCCACGAAGCGTGCCGGACGGGTGTACTCTTCAATAACATCTATTGGTGAGAAGACGGCCTTGTATTCCCAGGGCCACTCCCTCACCACCGGCAATCCCCCGACATAACACTCATAGCTTTCCACCTCCATTACCGAGTTATGGTATCCCAGGATGATATTCCCCATTCCAGGTGCCACGCCGCAGTCGGTTACCACGGTTATGCCGTTTTCCGCTGCTGTGGCATCGAGCGTGAACGGGTCCTCAGGGAAAAAGGATATATCGACAATATCCTTTCCCGCGGGCGCAAGCTCGCGTATCATCTGATAGCCCATATGTCCGGGAAGCGCTCCTACAATGATGTCGGCCCCTGCCGCAAGCGAACGCAGCTTTTGCTGATCGGAAAGGTCGGCCGTCACCGTTTTGATGCCGAATTCGCCCGAAAGTCTGCCGGTAGCGTCGGGATTTATATCGGCGGCGGTCACTTCAAAATGACCGTGCAGGTCTCTTGCGATCTCACTTCCCACCAGTCCCGTACCCAGTACCAGAACTCTTTTTTTGTCCATTTTTCCAATAATAGAAGTTATTGTGCCGGCCATTGCCCGGATGCTCAGGCTGGCTGACATACCCGCCCGGCCGGAATTGTGCCCGGTTGTTTGCCGGCAAAGGGTAAAGATAAAGATTAAAATATTACTTTTACAGTCATTTTAAGGGCGTGATCCCGGGCCGGGTCAGGCGTCTGGCGCAACCGGACAGGAACCGGTCCTGCAGGTGCAAACCGACCTGGTGGGCGCTGAATAACTATTTGATAATGGATTTTACAGAAGAACTGAAATGGCGCGGCATGGTGCATGACATGATGCCCGGCACCGCAGAACAGCTCAAAAAGGAGATGACAACCGCCTATGTGGGCATTGACCCCACAGCCGACTCACTCCATATCGGCCACCTCGTTTCGGTAATGCTGCTGAAGCACCTGCAGCGCGCCGGACACAAGCCCATTGTGCTCGTTGGCGGCGCCACCGGCATGATAGGCGACCCCAGCGGCAAGGCCGAGGAGCGGAACCTGCTTGATGAGGCGACCCTGCGGCACAACCAGGAGGCGATAAAGAATCAGCTTAGCCGTTTTCTCGATTTCAGCGACGGCGAAAACCGCGCCGGGATGGTCAACAACTACGACTGGATGAAGGATTTCTCCTTCCTGGAGTTTATCCGCAACGTGGGCAAGCACATTACCGTCAGCTATATGATGGCCAAAGATTCGGTAAAGAAGAGGCTGGAGACCGGGTTGTCATTCACCGAGTTCAGCTACCAGCTCGTTCAGGGCTACGACTTTCTCTGGCTCTATGAGAACATGAACTGCAAGCTGCAGATGGGCGGATCAGACCAGTGGGGCAATATAGTGACCGGCACCGAATTGATCAGACGCAAGACCGGAGGTGAAGCCTTCGCACTTACCTGTCCGCTCATCACCAAGGCCGACGGCAGCAAGTTCGGCAAGACCGAAGAGGGCAATGTCTGGCTCGACAGGAACCTCACATCGCCCTATAAATTTTACCAGTTCTGGCTCAACGTGTCAGATCAGGATGCAGAGAGGTACATAAAAATATTCACCATCCTCAGTCGCCAAAAAATAGAGGCCGTCACGGCCAGACATCGTGAGACGCCTCATGAGAGGCACCTGCAGAAGCTGCTGGCAAGGGAGGTAACCGTTATGGTGCATTCAGAAGAAGATTACGAAGCCGCGGTCAACGCCTCCCAGGTACTTTTCGGGCGCGGCACCGCCGATGCCCTGGCGGGACTTGATGAGGCAAGCTTTGCCGACCTGTTCGAGGGTGTTCCCAGGTTTGAGGTTGACAAAGGCCTGTTCAGGCAGGACCTTGACCTTGCCGGTCTGCTCACTGAGCATACCAGCGTTTTCCCGAGCAAGGGAGAGTACCGCAGGATGGTCAGTGGCGGGGGACTTGCCATTAATAAGGAGAAGGTTGCCGATGCCGGCATGAAGGTTCAGGAGGCCGACCTGGTAAACGGAAGGTACCTTCTTGTACAGAAAGGGAAAAAGAACTGGTTTCTTATCGTTGCCAGCTAAAATAAAAAATTAATTTGCACCTTTGCAGGGAACACCATCAAGGCTAATTTTAATCATCAATGACAAAGAAAAAGAAGCTGAAAGGAGACATCGAATCGTCGGGTCTGCTCCTTTTCGTATGGCAGAGAAGATTTCCGCTCATCACCGTTACCGTATTGGCTTTAGTGGTCTCGGTAATTGTTTCGCTGGTTATCACCCCGCGATATTCATCCAGTGTGATCCTTTATCCCACGCCTATGACCACGCTCTCACGGTCGCTGCTGGGTCCGGGAACGAGCAGGGATGAGCTGATGACCTTCGGGAGGGAGGCAGATGCCGAGCGCATTTTGCAGATACTGCAGTCCAATACCATCAGAGACCGCATCATTGAAAAGTACGACCTGATGGAGCATTACGGGATAAACTGGGAGGGCCGGTTCCCCATTACCAATCTTCACAAGAAGTTCGAAAGGAATGTGCGTTTCAGGAAGACACAGTACATGGCCATAGAGATCGAGGTAAGGGATGCCGATCCTGACTTCGCTGCCGATATGGCTAACGATATTGCGGGTTATATCGACTCGGTAATGAACGTGATGATCAGGCACAGGGCTGAAAGTTCGCTGTCCATAATAGAAGACGAGTTTCACCGCCTCAACAACGAGATAGACGCCGTTGAGGATTCGCTAAGGAAGATCAGGGAGCTTGGCGTGCTTGATTACGAAAGCCAGAGCGAGGTAATGACAACTGCCTATGCTACCGCCGTGCGGCAGCGGGATACGGCCAGCATAGAGTTCTTCAGCGAGAGGATTGATATGCTGACCAGGTATGGCGGCATTCATGTTGTACTGAGCGAACATCAGAAAAACCTTACCACAAGGCTCGGAGAACTCAAAGATGCCGTTGCCGAGGCACGTATCGATGCATCGAGAACAATACCATACAAGTACGTTGTCAACGAGGCATTCCCCTCAGAAAAAAAATCCTATCCCGTGAGGTCGCTCATTGTTGCCGTATCGACAATATCAGCCTTCCTGCTGACCCTGTTCGGCCTCCTCTTCATGGACAGCTTCAGGAGGCAGGTGCTTAATAAGGTTAAAAGCAAACATTAGTCAATAAAAAACCGGGGTTTTGGATACTCTGTCCAGATATGACAAGCTTCTGGTTTACGCTGGGGCGCTGCTTTTCATAGGCCTCAACGCCTTCCTGATGCTCCGTGAGTTCTTCTGGCTGCCGCTCCTCGCGCTGGTGCCGGTAGTACTCTATTACGCCTTCTTCTCTTTCAGCAAGCTTTTTTTTGCTGTGGTATTTCTCACCCCGTTGTCAGTTGAGCTCACCAGGTTCTTTACCGGCATCCAATTTGATGTTTCCATTCCCACCGAACCGCTTATACTTGTAATCCTTTTTATTGCTGTTACGGGATGGATCCACCGCGGTGCGCGCAACAGCAGCATCCTTTACCATCCGGTAAGCCTTGCTATCCTGTTCTACCTGGTCTGGCTGCTGATAACCTCCATGGTCAGCACCATGCCGATGGTATCGATTAAATTTTTCATGGTCCGTCTCTGGTTCATCGGTACATTCTTCTTCGTGGCGATCAGGATCTTTAGAAACCCCCGCAACATATCCCTTTTTATCTGGTGTTACACCGCTGCGCTTGCCCTGGTGGCCATATATACCATTTACAACCATGCGGGTCACGGACTGATCTCGCAGCATGATGCACACTGGGCGGTCAGGCCGTTTTACAATGACCATACCGCCTACGGGGCCGCACTGGCCTTTTTCATCCCGCCCATGTTCTATTTTGCCTTTCGGCGGAACAGCACCCTTGCCATGCGGCGGACCGCCGGGTTCCTGCTGCTTCTGTTACTGTTCGCGCTTGTCTTTTCCTATTCAAGGGCAGCCTGGGTAAGCGTAGCTGCAGCCGTGGGGGTTTGGATCGTAATGAAGATGCGCCTCAGCCTCTCGACCGTTGTAACCGTCACATTGCTGTCGGCCGTAATGGTGTTCATGCTGAGGCAGGAGATCGTCATGGAGATGGAGCGCAACACCCAGGATTCGTCGGCCGACTTCAGGGAACATATCCGGTCAATAACAAATATAACATCCGATGCCAGCAACCTCGAGCGGATCAACAGGTGGGATGCCGCCCTTGGCATGTTCAAGGAAAAACCATTGTTCGGGTGGGGCCCCGGCACCTATATGTTCAATTATGCCCCGTTCCAGTACTCATACAACAGGACCATCATTAGCACCAACCTGGCCGATGGCGGCGATGCCCACAGCGAGTATCTCGGACCACTTTCGGAGACGGGTGTTCCCGGACTCCTAAGTCTGCTGGCCATTGTCTTTTTCATAATGCTTACCGGTTTCAGGCTGCTGCATACCCTGAAAAGCAGTGACGACCGGCTGCTGGTAACAGCAGTGCTGCTGTCGCTTGTAACCTACCTTGTACACGGTATCCTGAACAATTTCCTGCATACCGACAAGCTTTCAGTCCCTTTCTGGGGCTTTGCAGCCATCATCGTTGCAATTGATATTTACCACAGGAAAAAGGAACAGCACGATACTGAAGAAGTATCCGTCATGCAGGGGTCAGGTGAACTCAAAGCCGAGGATGGTGATATCGTCAAAGATTGAGGCATTCCCCTGCATCACCCCGTGATCCTTCACGATCTCTATGATGTTCTCCGAAAGCGGCAGGTTGTTGGTAAGGAAGGGCTCAATATGTTCGGTGCCCGCCTCCACAAGGTTGCCGTCCAGCATTATCTCCACCAGTCCGTCCGTATAGCAGAACAGCTTCAGCTTGTTGTCGATCTTCATGTGTTGAGGCCTGATGGGAGGCATATCGTCAAGCATGCCTATTCCCACTGTGTTGCTATCGAGCGTCGATAGTGTGCCCGTATCAATATTGTATAGAAGCGGGGCGTTGTGACCGGCATTCACATAGATCAGGTCTTTTGTCCGCGTGTTGTATTTGCCGATGAACATTGTGAGGAACCTTTCCCCCTTGGTGCTTTCGTTCACCCGGTCATTAAGCTTTTCCACCAGGGTCTCCAGGAGTATCTCACTGGTGAACAGGGCGCGGAGGTTGGCCTGGAAATTGCTCATTATGATCGCGGCAGAAATACCCTTTCCCGACACGTCACAGATACAGAAGCCAAACTCACTTTCTCCCAGCTCAATAATATCGTAGTAGTCCCCTCCCACATCCATATGCGGATGGTAGAAGGCCGACACCTTCAGTGCGTTGTAAGTGGGCAGTTTCTCCGGGTCGGGTATCAGCATCTCCTGCAGCTTGGATGCCAGCTCCAGCTCCTTCTTTATGGCGGCCTGCCTTATATTATCCTCGTTGAGCCTGATGTTTTCTATCGCAACCACTATGATGTTGGAAAGCGTCTGGATAAAGTGAAGATGCTTGATCACCGGACTTACACCCTCGCTCTCCTCGTCAATGTCGCCAATAAGCACCATTGCAAGATGCTCGTTGTTGCTCACAACGGGAATGATAATATCGAAAGGCTGCAGTACCTGGTCATTCTCAACAGAAATGAAAGTGATATCCTCAAACCGGACCAGGTCCTTTTTCGCATCAATTTTTTCGACCTGTTCACGGTCTATACCCGAACTGAGGATACATTCCCATTTGCCGGCCAGCTTGAATATCACGATCTTGCCAATCCCCAGCTCTTTCCTGAGGATAGCCTCATACCGGGCAACAAGACTTTCCTGCGACTGATGCTCGTTGATAGCCTTGGTTATATCAAGCAGTGTGTTCAGCTTGAACCTGGTAACCTGTAGTCTGCTATTACCCGGTGTTTCGGACATTATGCGGATTTAAAAACAAACTAAGGTAGTAAAAAACCACAATAAAGTCAAAAACCTGAACTACTCCTTCACCCTTTCGGCATAAGATTTGGTGCGCGTATCCACCTTGATCTTATCCCCCGTATTGATGAACAGCGGTACGTTTATAGTTGCGCCCGTCTGTAACGTTGCCGGCTTCATCGAGCTTGTCGATGAGGTGTCGCCCCTGACACCCGGTTCGGTATAGGTTACTTCCATCACCACAAAGGGCGGCAGGTCGCAGGTCAGCGGGGTTTCGGTATCGGCATGGTACAGCACCTCCACCTGCTGTCCATCAAGCAGCATCTCAGGGCTCTCTATCAGTCCGGGTTCCAGCATAAGCTGTTCGAAGGTGTCGCGGTGCATGAAGTGGAAGCCCAGGTCGTCACTGTAGAGGAACTGGTACGGTCGCCTCTCGACCCTGGCAATATTGACCTTTACACCGGCTGAAAAGGTATTGTCCAGCATCTTGCCGGTGGTAAGGCTTTTCAGCTTTGTCCTCACAAAAGCCGGTCCTTTGCCGGGCTTCACGTGCTGAAACTGCACGATTGTATAAAGGTCGTTGTTGTGCTCAATGCACAGTCCGTTTTTAAAATCACTGGTATCTGCCATAGAAATTATGTTGTTATCATTTGATCCCTAAAGGACCGGATTTACCCGGCTGCCTCGCTGTTGTAAGCACACGGGAGGCAAAAATACGGAAAAACGTTCATTTTTCTGCCTGCCAACAGGAAATTTCAACCCGTGCAGCTCCTTATAAGCCGTTGCAGCTCCTTTTTCAACCGGGCCCGTGGTTTGCAACCACGATCAGATCATTTACACGGGAGGGCTCCGGCTTCAGCCGGTGTATTGCTGTG
Organism: Bacteroidales bacterium; assembly: GCA_007132715.1. Lineage (GTDB taxonomy): Bacteria > Bacteroidota > Bacteroidia > Bacteroidales > PUMT01 > PXAP01. The sequence continues at coordinate 7,240 of SLOE01000156.1, read as the reverse complement.
TCAGCCAGTGAAATACCTGTTTCAGTATACCGGTAAGGTCACTGCAGGGGCTGCAGCTCCCTGCGCAGTCCCTCAGCCCCGATAAGGTCCATCCGTACGGCGCCCACCAGCATGTTCAGCCTCACCCTGAGCGGCACAAAGTTGCCGTCGTTCGAGAACCACACCGTTATGTCGTCATCACCCTTGAACACCCTTCCCGGTTCTGAGACGGGGTAGAACTTCAGGGCATGGAACCGCCCCATCCTGGTCCTCACCGTTTCGGGCCCCGCGTACCTTATGTAGACGGGGTAGAGCCTGTCGCTGAACCAGGTTTTCATCTCCAGTATATCGCCCGGCCTGAGGGTGGTTACGCTCATCGTATCCCTCAGCTTGTATATGGCCGATACCATGTCCATCACCCCCGGTGGCGCCTCGTTCCTGCCCGACATGAGGGTGTACACCGTGTTGCTGTCCCTGTCGTAAAGCACCTCGTTATAGAACCTGTAGTTCCCCTCGCTTATGTTCCTTATTGATTTGACCGGCAGTCCGGTCGCCGGGTCCATATAGCTTTCGTAGATGTCGTATATCCTGAATATCCTGTCGGCCAGTCCGGTCGTATAGCCCAGGGCCACCGCATGCAGCACCTCCATCCCCCCGAACTCAACAGGAGTAAGGGTCATTGTTACCTCGCCCCCCGTTACGGGTCCGTAATAGATCTGGTATTTCAGGCTCTCTCCCGCCCTGTAAACCGTGTTCCTTTCCTGCGACTGTCCCCCGGCCGCCCGTGCCGGGGGCATGAGCATCAGCAATAGCAGCAGTAGCAGCATGGAGCATCTGCCGGCCCCGGGAAGAGTAACCGGGATCAACAAAACACCGGGTTTCCATGGTGCCCGGGAAAATGAATATGATTTATCAGTACAATACATTATATCCAGGCTGCTGACTGTGCTTGATTCACATGCACTCCGTTTTCAGTTCAGGGCTCCTCATCAGCTTTTGCTGACAAAAACTGTGCCGCTCACGCCATCCTGCTGCGGGGGGTGGTTGCAATGAAATCCTTCAGGTAATAGGGTTCAAAATATGCGGTATCTTCAACTCTTCCCTCCCTGAGAGCCTCGTCCGACAGCCCGGCCATAAGCCTGGCCGACGGGTATATCCCCTCGATATACACAAGGTTTTCGCCGTTTACCAGGTGGCGGCATTTATCTGCCCCGTTGCCGAAAAAGAGCACCCTGCTTACTGAAGGCAATGTATCAAACCATTCACTGCCGATAATATGTGCGCCCGTCGGGGCAACCTGCCTGCCGGAGGCATCGTAAAGAGCCGTATAGACCTCCATGCGGCGGGCATCGATCATGGGGCAGAGCAGCATGGTTTTGTTGCCGGTATCGTTGCCGGTATCGTTGCCGGGACTGCCACCGGGATTGTTGCCGCCGCCGGCTGCGACCTTTTCAGAGCCGGCTTTCCTGCCGGTTTCGTTGCCGGGACTGCCACCGGGATTGTTGCCGCCGGCCGTGCCTGTCCCGCCATGATCGCCATGATCGCCGTGGAATGCCGGCAGCCGGCCGTTAATTACCATCATAGCCATCAGCCTCAGGGTATCGACCGCCAGCAACGGCACCCCTGCCCCGTAGCATATTCCCTTTGCCGCCGAAACACCAATTCGCAGGCCCGTATATGATCCCGGTCCCCTGCTTACCGCCACCGCTGCAAGATCACAATAACCGGTAGCCGACTCTCTCATCACCTCGTCAACAAAAACAGTAAGCAGCGAGGCGTGTGATCTGTCGGTCCTGCTCTCCCTGGCTGCAAGAACCTCCTCACCTGCCGATAAGGATACAGAACAAACGTTGGTTGAAGTCTCGATATTAAGAATAAGTCTTTTTTTCATTTGACCCTGCTAAAAAAACCGTGAGTCCGGATACCGGACCACACGGTTCAAAAATTCATTGTCCGGGTATCAGCCTGTCAGTTGAACAGCTCCCGCCTGTCCACCACCTTCACCTTCGATCCGTCACTCAGTGTCCGTGCTATCGCGCTGTAGGGAGCTGTAACCACCTCGTCGCCCACCTCGAGTCCCTCAGTGATCTCAATATAGTTGTTGTCCTGAATTCCGGTCCCGACCTTCCTCATTTCGAGGAAATTATCGGCACCCCTTATAAACACAACCTCGTTCATATTATCACGGCTGCCAACATTGTCGCCGTCATTATCCGCCGTACCGCCTCCCTCTGCACCGGCAACGAGAAGGGTGTCGGCCCTTGTTGTAACTGCCTGAATCGGCACTGTCAGTATGCCCCTCCTGGTAGTGGTCTGAATATCTACGGTGGCCGACATTCCCGGAAGGAACGGGAACCGTCCGGCCGGTAACTGGTCAAACAGGTGGCTGTAAGATTCTTCAAGGATCAGTATCTTGACCTCAAAGTTGGTGATCTGGTCCGATCCGATGGCCGACACATTGGCCGAGTTTGCAATTTCCGTCACAACACCCCTGAAATCCTGTCCCATGTAGGCGTCCACCTCAATCACCGCCGTGTCGTTGAGTTTGACCCTTACAATATCGTTTTCGTTCACCTCTACCTGCACTTCCATCCGTGTCAGGTCGGCTATTCTCATCATCTCGGTACCGGTCATCTGGGCAGTACCCACCACTCTTTCGCCCTGTTCGACGTTCAGCCTCGAGATGGTGCCGCTGGTAGGAGCGTAGATGGTTGTGCGACGGAGGTTCTCCTCTGCCTCGTTCAGTGAGGCTATGGCCGATTTGACAGAGAATTCGGCCGACTGCCCCGATTGGGTTGCAGCTTCGACCTCGGCCTGTGCCACCCGGTAATTTGATCTGGCAGTCTCATATTCTGCGTCGGATATGGTGCTTTGTTCGTAGAGCCTCTGGCTTCTCTGATAGTTCCTTTCTGCCTGCTCAAACTGGGCCTGCACCTGGGCCATCCGCGCCCTTGCATTGGCAAGCTGTGCCCTGGCAGAGTTTACAGCGGCTTCGGCCCTGTCCCTCATCGAGATATAGGTTTCGGGATTGATCCTCAGCAGTAGTTGTCCCCGCTCCACCTGGTTTCCCTCTTTCAGGTGCAGTTCCACAATTTCGCCCGATACATCGGGACTTATCTTGACCTCTGTTTGGGGCCTGATCCTGCCGTTCGCCGTGATGGTCTCGGTTATGGTGCGACGCTCAGCATTCTCTGTGGCAACGTTTATTTCGATATCCTTACCGAACCAGCCGGCGTTCTTGCCCACCACGGCAAGGATTATCATTGCCACCGCACCGATAACCAGATATCTCATTGTTTTCTTGTTCATTTATCCTGTTGTTTGATAGTATTATGTAATAACGTTTTTCAGAGCAATATCATATCAGAGTGAGATGGGATTGCCCATGTAGAATTCCAGTATGTTGGTCTTAAATATATACTCGTACTTTGCCCTGAGTAGGTCTGATCTTGTATTGCCTAGCTGGTTGAGAGACTGGTTGAACTCCACCGTGGTAACCATCCCCACCTCGAATCTCTGCTCCATGTGCCGGAAAGATTCCTCGATCGATGTCAGTGCCTTTTCGGTAGCGAGGAAGTTTTCGTGCGCGGCCACCACATCGGCATAAGCCTGCTGTATGCGCTGGAAGAGATCGTTTTTAGTCCGCTGCATGCTGTATCCTGCATTCATCACCCCTATCTGCGCGTTGCTGATGGCGGTGTTCACCTGCCATGCATTGAATATCGGGATGGACAGTCCCAGCGAAAAAGTTGTCCTCTGGTTGTTCCTTATCTGGTCTTCAAACGAATCGGCTTCCCTGTCGGCGTAGGGCCCGGTGATGATCTCCTGGTATCCGCTGCCGTAGCTTCCCGACAGGAAGAGCCGGGGACTCCTCCGGCCCTTTGCAATGCTCAGTCCGGCCTCCGAGCTTGCAAGCTGGTACTCGGCGCTCCTTATCTGCGGCTGTGTTTCCAGTGCAGCCTCGAATACGGGGTCAACCTCGTACTGGGGTGAGACTACCGGCACACCGTCAAAGTCGGGTACCTCTATCACAAAATCATCAGGCGACGGCAGCTCAAGCAACTGCGTTAAGGTCAGGTAGGAGAGGACAAGCTGGTTATTCGCGTTCACCACCCTCAGGTTGTCAGATGCCTCCTGTGCCTCGATCTCCAGCAGGTTACCCCTTGGCAGGCTCCCTGCTTCCACCAGTCTGCGGGTACGGTCCACCTGCTGGCGTGTTATCTCAAGCTGGCTCACGGCTATGGAGAGCAGCTCTTTATTGAAAAGTATCTGGAGGTATGCCGAGGCGATGTTGAGCGAGATGTCATTCTGCAGCGTCTCCAGGTCTGCCAGCGCACCCATCAGGTTAAGGTCATTCTGCCTTATTGTGTTGGTAAGCTGGAAACCGTTGAACAGCGTGAGCTGGCTGCTGGTATTGTAGCTGAACGACCTGGTGTTCTGGTCCTCGTAAATATTGGTGGCAAAATCAAGCGTACGTCCGTAGTTGAAGCTCTGCTGCGTATTGGCGTTAAGGCTTGGCAGCCTGTTCATCCGTGCCTGGAGCAGTGCATTCTCGCTTACCTGGGTGTTCAGTTCCTGTTGCCTGATCCTGATATTGTTTTCAAGGGCATAGTTGATGCACCTCTCGAGCGACCACACATCCTGGGCCGCAGCCCCGGGTTGGTCAAACAACGCAATAACAATGATCAGAACAGTTACATGCAAAGATCGGATTTGGCACATGGCAATTTTGGTTTGATAGAATGAATTCAAAAATTACGCCCGGACGGGCAGATAAACTCAGGGCAGATTCCTGCTTTCCGGTCAGGTTTAAAAACCATTATTTTGGAAATAGTACCAAAGATAGTTAATTAACATAAATTGCTATTTTTTGTTAAGTATTTTTTTGTTAAAAAGGCGGATAATCGTCTTTTTGTGGCTTAATTGCAATATCCATGGCAAACAAGCGAATTAAGTATCCCGGTGTGGGAGAGGTATTGTATGTGAAGAGCCGGCGGGCACGGAAGTTCACCCTTACGGTCCGTCCATGGCGGGGTGTCAGGGTCACGCTGCCATGGTTTTCGGCATACCGCGATGCCGAGGCTTTCGTGAAGGAAAACCTCAGTTGGATAGAAGAGAGGATTGAAAGGGCCCGGCTGTACGAAAAGACAAATGGTGATCTTCGCAACCGGCCCGCTTCCCCCGAAGCTGAGGATGCCCTCCGCCTCCGCGCCCGCGCCTGCCTGCCCGGTCGCACTGCAATGCTTGCAAAAGAGCACGGCTTCACCTTCAGGAGGGTCACGGTCCGCCGCAGCCGCACCCGCTGGGGAAGCTGTTCGGCAGTGAACAACATTAACCTGAGCATCTTCCTGGTGAACCTGCCAGGGCACCTTATAGATTATGTCATACTGCACGAGCTGGTTCATACCGTCCACAAGAACCATTCGCCAGCTTTCTGGGAGTTGCTTGACAAGCATACCGGTGGCCGGGCCCGGATGCTGGCAAAGGAGATCAGGAAGCACCGCATAACAATCTGACTGCTCGCCAGTTGAGCTCTCACCGGATCGCGTTTCCGCCCTCATACTGATCGGAACCCTCGAATATGCCCGGTTCATATGGAACAGGAAAAGGAAGATAGCATAACAATCTGACCGGCGGCCAACATCAGGTTCCTGGGCGGGGGGCCCTGCCGCCGGGTAAAGAATGCCGCCGGGGAGGGCACCGAGCTGCTCGGGTACGCCCTCATACTGATCGGAACCCTCGAATATGCCTGGTTCATATGGAACAGGAAAAGGAAGACCGCGAAAAATCAAAAAGCAGATTGACCTCTGTGATTATAACCGTATCAGAAGCAAGGTAGCTGCTGTCTATTAGCAGGTTAATTGAAGAATCTGCGGTAGAAGACCAGGGTTATCAGCACCCCGGTGGTGATGGCGGTGTCGGCCAGGTTGAAGACCGGCCTGAAGAAGATGAACGGGTCGCCTCCCGCAAACGGCAGCCATGAGGGGTAGCGTCCCTGGATAACGGGGAAGTAGAGCATATCGACCACCCTGCCGTGCAGGAAGCTAGCGTAGCCCCCTCCCTCGGGGAACCATTGTGCCGGCTGCATGAAGCTTTCAGAAAAGATCATCCCGTAGAAGGCGCTGTCTATGATGTTGCCTATCGCCCCTGCCAGAATCAGTCCGATACTCAGTACCAGTCCCTGCGGCGCCTCCTTTATTATCAGGTGTCTCATGTACCATATTATGCCTATCACGGCCAGTATGCGGAACAGGCTGAGGGCAAGTTTGCCGTATTCGCCCCCTATCTCGTAGCCGAAGGCCATGCCGTTGTTCTCGGTAAAGTGTATCAGCACCCTGTTGCCAATAAGCGATATCTCCTGTCCGAGATGCATTGTTGACTTGACCCACAGCTTCAGGGCCTGGTCGGCCATGATGACCAGGATAACGAGCAGGAATGATTTATATGTGATGTTGATCCGCATTATTCTGTTCTTGTTTTGTGCAGAAGCCGGTTTTGTTACCTCACTCAGAGCCGGGTCAAAAAGAAAAATGACCGGGAGCGGATGGTCCGCCTCCAATCATTTGCACCGTTATTATATTATGGTCAACGCTGCCTCTGTTTGGCTTCCATGCTGAGCGTGGCGTGGGGCACTGCCCTCAGCCGCTCCTTGGAAATAAGCTTGCCGGTTTCCCGGCAAATGCCGTATGTCTTGTGCTCAATACGCACCAGTGCTGCCTGCAGGTGCTGGATAAATTTCTGCTGCCTTTGGGCAAGATTTCCAGCTTCTTCTTTGGAGAGGGTGGAGGCACCTTCCTCAAGCACCTTGAAAGTGGGTGAAGTATCCTGAATGTCGTTACTGTCGCCCTGTGTAATGGTACTCTTGAGGGTGTCGTAATCCTGCTTTGCCTTATCCAGCTTCTCAAGTATAATCTGCTTGAATTCAGCCAGCTCCTCATCCGAAAACCTTGTCTTCTCCTTCTCTGTCATGTCGTAAAATTTTTATAAAAATAGCATTTTTTTCAATAACAAAATCATTGCCGCCGTTTATGCGGCCAAACTTCATCTACCCGGCGGCAGCCGGGGCTTTGTTGCTGTGCGGCCGGGCGCCGTTTCCGTTGCCACCGGACTGTCACCTGGTGCTGTTGCCGTTGCCACCGGCCGGGCGACCCCCGCACCGTACCGCTGCAACCAGGCGGACCGCGTTGCTGCCGTTCCGGGTTGCCTGCTGCCGGGCGCCTTTGCCGGTTCCGTTGCCGCTGTTGCTGCCGTTCCGGGTTGC
>SLOE01000170.1 GCA_007132715.1 Bacteroidales bacterium | reverse complement strand
CCTACGGGATAACCGACCTGAACATGAATTACAATATGCCATTTGTGTTCGGCGTACTGACAACAGACAACATGGAACAGGCACGGGACAGGTCAGGCGGAAAACACGGGAACAAGGGGGAGGAGGCTGCACTCACAGCCATAAAGATGGCAGCCCTGCAAAGGGACATTGAGAACCGGGAGTAACAGAATCCATGTGACTGTGAGTCACTTCCCTATATTACGGACCGGAATTAAAAGGATACAGCACCCCTTAACCTGGAAGCATCCGGAGGGCCGGCCATGAATTATCAACAGGAACAGCCTCCCTCGGGCAACCCCAAACCGGGCATCGAGATCAGATCCCTTATAACCACCGAGGCACAGTAGCACCCGAACAGCGGAGGCATGTAAGATACGGTGCCGACAGTGGTTTTCTTGTTCTGTTCGCCGCTAACGGTAATTACAGTTTTTTTATCCACCTGCTCGGGTGAAAAAACAGCCGTGAACCCTCTGCTTACACCAAGCCTGCGCAACCTCTTGCGAAGTATACAGGCAAGCCTGCAATTGTATGTATTGGCTATATCACAGACCTTAACCTGTGAGGGATCGAGCTTCCCTCCTGCCCCCATCGAGCTTACCAGTGGCAGTCCGGCACTCAGTGCACGGTAAACCAGGAATATCTTGGGAGAAAGGGTATCAATTGCATCAACAACATAATCATACTTTTCTGATGATACCAGTTCATTAAGGCTTTCATCTTTCAGGAACCGGCTGACCACCCTCAGTCGCAGCGAGGGATTGATATCAGTGAGCCTCCCGGCCATGAGTGCGGCTTTTTCCTTGCCTACCGTACTGTGCAGGGCAGGCAGCTGTCTGTTTATGTTACCTGGCCTTACAACGTCGCCGTCGGCAATGGTCATTTGCCCTACCCCTGCACGGCATATATTCTCTGCAGCATAGGCTCCCACACCACCCAGTCCGACCACCAGCACATTGGACCTTTTCAGCTTATCAAGCTTTTCCTCACCCACCAGCAGATCTAACCTCTGCAGCCAGTGATCTCGATCATCTTTACCTGTATTCCTGCTATCAGTCATCCTTCCTTTTAGTGATAAATATTGGCCCCGAACACATTCTTATAGTTGTTCCACACCTGTTCCCTCAGTCTTTCACGATCAATTCCGCGAAAGCGGGAATAATAACTGTAAATATCCTCAACCTCCGTGTCTGCCTCATCAGTCTCAAAAAACACCCTGCCGGGTGGTATCTCCATTACAGCCTCCCTGATCTTCCTGGTTTCATTTATCAGGGCAGCACCAAGAGAAATGTAAATGTCATGCCGCAAAAGATGTAAGGCTTCCTGCCTGTTTCCGCCAAAGCCGTGTACTATCCAGGGCGGGGCATCGACAAAGCGCTTGCGCAGTCTGATTATATCGGGATAGGCCCTTACGCAGTGAATAATGACAGGTTTGCCGGATCCGGCAGCAATCAGGGCCTGTGCAACGAATATCTTCTCCTGGATGTCGGCGGGAAGGTCTGTTGCCCGGTCCAGACCAGCCTCTCCCACAGCAATAATGCCGGACTTCTTTACGGCCTCAGCAAGAGTTTCAAGCTGCTCATCATCGGAGGAGTTATTTTGTATATACCAGGGATGAATGCCTGCAGAGACAGGGACATTACCGGCATCTGCTCCGGCAATTGCCTCACCGGGAGCACAACTCACAACCACAACCTCATTCTTATACAGCCTTTTATGAGCATGGATATTGAGCCATTTGCCTTTTTGTATGTAATTGTATGCATCAGGATACCCCATATTTGTAATTTTAAGGCAGCGGACAATAACCATCATAATGCCGTCGCTGTATCGGGGACAAAGGTATAAATCCCCAGGCTAAAAAAAGCGTCCGATAATTTATATAAAACAGTATCAGACAAAAATAAAATATGTATTTTTGAACCCCGGATCATAAAAGTATCTCTATGTTATACAACATAAGAGGATGCAAATTCAAAAACACAGTAAATGACCGGGAAACCTATCAATCAAAGCCTTGCGGCAGACCTGCACAAACCCGTGCAGTTAATACTTAAGGACGGAACAGTTTTCGGCGGACAATCATTCGGATACCGGCAGAGCCTGTCAGGCGAAGTAGTGTTCAACACTGCCATGTCAGGATATCCCGAGAGCCTCACCGACCCTTCCTATGAGGGACAGATCCTGGTGCTTACCTATCCTCTTATAGGCAATTACGGGGTACCCCCCATGCATAAAGAGGGGGGATTGCTGCGACATTTTGAATCTGAAAAGATACACATAAAGGCACTGGTGATCTCCGAGTATTCATTCGAAAGCAGCCACTGGAACTCCTGGAAAACTCTGTCCAGGTGGCTTATCGAGAATAAGATACCTGCCATATCGGGTATTGATACCAGGTCGCTGACCACTCATCTGAGGGAACATGGGGTTATGCCGGGGAAACTGATCTTTGACAATGCTGATACAGCTTTTGTTGAGACTGACAAGATTAACATGGTGGAAAAGGTAAGCACCAAAAAAGTTATTACGTACGGAAAAGGCAGCTACAAGGTGGTGCTTGTTGATTGCGGAGTAAAGTCAAATATCATCAGGAGGCTGATACACCGGGACATTACGGTTATCAGGGTGCCATGGGATTACGATTACCACGGAATGGACTATGACGGGTTGTTCATATCCAACGGCCCGGGTGATCCCCGGATGCTCACTCCGGCTATTAAGCACCTCTCAAAAGCCCTGGAGGGTGACAAACCTGTATTCGGCATCTGCCTGGGCAACCAGCTGATGGCACTGGCTGCTGGTGGCAATACATACAAGCTGCCATACGGCCACAGAAGCCACAACCAGCCGGTACTTATGAATAAGACCAACCGGTGCTTCATCACATCCCAGAACCACGGTTATGCGAGTGACATGGGATCACTGGGAAAGGAGTGGGAAGAATTTTTTGTGAATCTCAATGACAATACAAATGAGGGCATAAAGCACAGGAGGAAGCCTTTCTTCTCCACCCAGTTCCACCCGGAAGCGGCCAGCGGTCCGACCGACACCGATTTTCTTTTTGATGAATTTGCCGGAATGCTCAAAAAAAGCAAAAAATGAAGATTGACAACAAAATAAGGAAAGTCCTTGTAATAGGCTCCGGAGCCCTTAAAATAGGTGAAGCAGGAGAATTTGACTATTCAGGATCGCAGGCCCTCAAGGCCCTTAAGGAAGAAGGGATACATACCGTCCTGATAAATCCCAATATTGCAACCGTCCAGACCTCGGAGGGCATTGCCGACACCATCTATTTCCTTCCTGTTACACCTTTTTTTGTTGAAAAGGTGATCAAAAAGGAGAAGCCCCAGGGAATTCTGCTGGCTTTCGGGGGACAAACGGCATTGAACTGCGGAGTTGCACTTCACCGGAGCGGTGTCCTGAAAAAGAATAAGGTCCGCGTCCTGGGTACCCAGGTTGAAGCAATTATGAATACGGAGGACCGCGAGCTTTTTGTCAATAAGCTGAATGAGATAGCTGTCAAGACAATAAGCAGCACTGCGGTAACCAACCTGAAAGATGCCAAAAAAGCCGCTGAAAAACTGGGATACCCGGTAATAATTAGGGCCGGTTATGCGCTGGGGGGACAGGGAAGCGGATTCTGCAACGATGTTAATGAACTTGAAAACCTGGCCAACAAGGCTTTCGCCCATACAGAACAGATCCTGGTGGAGAAGTCGCTTAAAGGGTGGAAAGAGATAGAATACGAGGTGGTGCGTGACCAGTATGACAACTGCATCACCGTATGCAACATGGAAAACTTTGACCCCCTTGGCATTCACACAGGCGAGAGCATTGTGGTGGCCCCTTCGCAAACACTTACCAACAACGAATATCATAAGTTAAGGGAGATAGCCATAAGCATAGTAAGGCACGTCGGCATTGTAGGTGAATGTAACGTGCAATACGCGCTTGACCCTAAGTCTGAGGACTACAGGGTTATAGAAGTGAATGCAAGACTGTCGCGGTCAAGTGCACTTGCTTCCAAGGCCACAGGGTACCCGCTGGCATTTATTGCTGCAAAGCTTGCACTCGGATACGGGCTCCACGAGCTTAAGAATATGGTCACACGCACCACCCCTGCATTCTTTGAGCCTGCGCTTGACTACGTGGTAGTAAAGATTCCGAGATGGGACCTGGGCAAATTCCGTGGCGTTTCAAAGGAGATCGGAAGCAGCATGAAAAGCGTTGGTGAGGTAATGGCTATTGGGCGCAATTTCGAAGAGGCCCTTCAAAAGGGTCTGCGAATGATCGGACAGGGCATGCACGGATTTGTCGAGAACAGGGAGCTTGAAACAGATATAAGAAGTGAGATAGAAGACCTGCTATCCAACCCGACCGACATGCGCATCTTCATAATTTCGATGGCACTCAGGCACAATTTCACGATTGACGAGATTCACGAGCTCACAAAGATCGACAGGTGGTTCCTTTACAAACTTAAAAACATTACAGATATTCATTTCCAACTCACTCCCTACAGCAGGATCGAAGATGTACCCGGAAGCCTGCTTGTGGAAGCCAAAAAAGCCGGATTCTCTGACTTCCAGATAGGACGCGTGCTTTGCAGGAATACGGGCGAGGCACCTACAGCATATTCACTCATTGTCAGGGATTACAGGAAAAAACTGGGGGTTTTGCCCGTAGTGAAACAGATTGATACACTTGCTGCTGAGTTTCCCGCACAGACTAATTACCTTTACCTGACATATCATGGAACGGAAAGCGATCCAATAAGGAAGGAGGGAAAGGAATCGGTTGTTGTTCTCGGGTCAGGGGCCTACCGCATCGGGAGCAGCGTTGAATTTGACTGGTGCAGCGTTAACGCTGTAGAGACGATACGCAGGAAAGGACTGCGGGCAGTTATGATAAACTACAACCCCGAAACGGTAAGCACTGATTATGACGTATGTGACGCACTCTATTTTGATGAACTGACATACGAGCGGGTGATGGATATCATTGATATAGAAGACCCGATTGGCGTAATAGTTTCTGTCGGGGGACAGATCCCGAACAACCTGGCAATGCGCCTCTATAAGGGTGGGGTCACCATCCTGGGCACCAGTCCCGAATCGATCGATCAGGCAGAGGACAGGTACAAATTCTCATCAATGCTCGATTCCCTGGGTATTGACCAGCCACGGTGGAAAGAGCTGACAACCGTCAAGGATATTCACCGGTTCACAGCCGAAGTTGGTTTTCCGGTGCTTATAAGACCTTCATACGTTCTGTCCGGAGCCGCCATGAACGTGGTATCCAACGCTGATGAGCTTGACCACTTTTTGGAACTGGCCGCCAACGTATCAAAACAATACCCGGTGGTAGTCTCAGAATTCATTGAGAATGCCAAGGAGATTGAATTCGATGCTGTAGCCAAAGACGGGGAGGTCATTGTTTATGCCATATCCGAGCATGTTGAGTTCGCGGGTGTCCATTCAGGCGATGCAACCATTGTATTCCCGCCTCAGAAGCTATACCTCGAGACGACACGCAGGGTGAAACGCATCTCAAAACAGATAGCCGGGAAACTTAACATAAGCGGCCCGTTCAATATACAGTTCCTTGCGCGCGACAACGATATAAAAGTGATAGAGTGTAACCTCCGAGCCTCCAGGAGCTTTCCGTTCGTTTCCAAAGTACTTAAATGCAACCTGATCGAGATTGCCACCAGGGCAATGCTTGGCGAGAAGGTTGAAAAGCCTTCGGAATCATTATTTGAACTTGATTATGTGGGGGTAAAGGCACCCCAGTTCTCTTTTTCAAGACTGCAGAAAGCAGACCCGGTACTGGGAGTGGAAATGGCTTCCACAGGTGAGGTAGGCTGTCTTGGTGACGATTACTACGAGGCAATCCTCAATGCAATGCTCTCTGTCGGTTACAGTATCCCCAAAAAGAATATCCTTCTTTCAACCGGCCCCCCGCGGTCAAAGATCGAGATGCTGATCAGCGCAAGGATGCTGCACGAAAGAGAGTACAGGCTCTTTGGAACAAGGGGGACACAGAAATTCCTGAAAGAGAACGGGGTACCCTGTACCCTGTTGCACTGGCCGGATGAGGACAAGCACCCCAACACCCTGGAATACATAAAGAACAAGAAGATAGATCTTGTTATAAACATACCCAAAAATCTCTCCAAGGGTGAACTATATAACGACTATCACATCAGACGGGCAGCCATTGATTACAATATCCCGTTGATTACCAACGCGAGACTGGCATCCGCATTCATCTATGCCATTTGCCGGCTTAAGCCTGATGACCTGGCTATTAAAAGCTGGGGTGAGTACCAGTAATCCGAGGAAACATTCCCGTCACTTTACCGTATAAAAGATTATTCACGGTAAAAGGCTGTTTATCCGTTATCCGGATAAAGATGCCAGGCATCAGCAAATAATTCTGTCAACATTAAACTGAATAAAATGAGAAATTTCCGGTTAACAGTCTTTGTGATGGCAGTTGCAACAATACTTGCTGCAACTGCATGCAAAAAAGAGGAGTGTTCAATTCACCCGGATGCTTTCCGCTTCAGCCTTGTCGGCGCTGAATCAGGTTCAGATCTCCTTGCTGCAGGAGTTTATAATACCACTGGAATAGGTATTTACTATCTGTTAAATGGACAGAGAAATGACCTTATTGTCAACATAGAGCCGGAACCCGACGGCGAACTGGTTGAGATGGTCTCGGCACAGCTGCCCATGATAAGCCTCACTGGAAGGAGCGACATCTTCTACCTGGTCCTCAATGAATCGGAGACAGACACACTTAATGTGGTTGTTGAGCTGGAGAGGCGTGACGGGTGCAATTATCACCCCTACACCCTTGTCATGCATAACGGGAAATCACTTCCCATAGTTGAGGGCAAGGCATTCATACTCGAGAAATGAGCCGGTTCCTTCTCTTTCGCGAGCAAATGCCAAATCGAATTGAAGCGTTACTTCTTTTTTGAGCCAGATGTCTTTCCCTTTGCCTGCGGCGTTTTTACCCCCCGCTTTTTGGCTACCTCCTCCAGCCTTTTCTGGAATTTGGACTTGGTAACAGGTTTCTTCTTGTGTTCATTCAGCCTGCGCAAAAGCTCCTCGTCGTCAACAAACCGTTTAATGATTGCCTGCTGCCCGAAAGTTATCATATTGGTAAGAAAATAGTAGTAACTCAGGGCCGATGCGAAGTCATTAAATATAAACAGAAGCATTACCGGCATCATGTACATCATCATCTGCATACCGGGCATCTGGCTTGAGCTTGCAGTCATCTGCGAATTCATCCTTGTATAGATGACCGTCGAGACACACATAAGAAGGGTGAACAGGCTTACATGATCCCCGTAGAATGGAATTGTGAAAGGCAGGTCCAGTATGGAGTCATATGTGGAAAGGTCTGTGGCCCACAAAAAGCCTTCCTGCCGCAGCTCAAAGGAGGTGGGAAAGAACCTGAACAAGGCGATCAGGATAGGAAGCTGTATAAGCATCGGCAGACATCCCCCCATGGGATTTACACCGGCACGTTTATACAGGTTCATGGTGGCCTGCTGCCTCTCCATAGCTTTATCTTTGGGTATCTTTTCGTTTATCTCATCAATCTGGGGCTTGAGAACCCTCATCTTTGAGGTTGAAACGTAGGACTTGTAGGTAAGCGGAAAGACAATTATCTTGATAAAAATTGTGAGCAGGAGTATAATAATCCCGTAGTTGCTGATATATCGTTCAAGAAAGTTGAAAACCGGTATAACCACGAAACGGTTTACCCATCCGAAGATACCCCAGCCAAGAGGCACCATCCTGTACAACTGAGGGTTATAATTGTTGGCAGCTTCATATTGCTGTGAGTAGGCTCTAAGAGTGTTGTAATGGTTCGGACCGAAATAGAACTGCATCGGAATATTTTCCCTGGCACTGTTTTCAAGCGGCAGTCTTATATCTGCAACATAATGCCGGAGGTAACGGCCGTTCTCAATCCTCTCCTGCTCGACAATGGCGCTTGAAAAATGATCACCGGCAATAAGCACTGACGAAAAGAACTGTTGCTTGAACGCAATCCACTTGATCCTGGTACGCAACTCCTCATATCCCCTGTCCGATCGCTCGGAAAGCTTGTCTACATCATCGTTGAGAAACTTGTACTGGATCGTTGAATAGTTATTCTCATTCTTGCTCCCCCTTTCCTGGCCCGGAAGATCAATCTCCCATCGCAGGTCAATAAAGCTTGCTCCGGCTCCCAGATACCGGTCCATTCCCACCATATTAATATTGAAATCAACCATGTAGCTCCCGGGAGCAAGTCTGTATACATACTCTATGTAACTTTCATCACCCGCGTAAAGCCTCATTGCAAGTGTCTCTCCCCCGTCAACAGAAACAACCTGTTCGCCGGGTACGGGGATAAAATAGAGAGTGTTTGTAGAAATACTCCTGTTCTGTGAAAAGAAATTCAGGCCGAATATATTGTCCTCACCATCAAATAAGATGAGTGGAAGTGAGTCCCATGTCTGGAATTCTTTCAACTCGACAGACCATGGCCTGCCACCCAGAGATGAGATATCGAGCTTTACATTTTCATTTTCAATTGTATATATCCTTTCTTCGCCAATAGCCGACCGGGCAAAATCGCCATACCTGTTAACCAGCTCGGTCATTACCCTTAACGAATCCGGCTCATCCTCAAATATATCCTCAGTGAATGGCTCATCTGCCAGTGTCTGTGCTTCCGCTTGCCGTGCCTCTTCCTCAATCTGCTGCTGCCTTATCATCTCCAGTGAATCCTGCCTTCTCCTGGCAGCTTCAGTATCCTCCTGGGAGGGCCGGTTCATAACACTGAAAACTATAAGTATTAACGCAATAAGAATGATGCCTGTTATTGAGTTCCTGTCCATAAAAAGTGCTTATATATCTTATTAAGATTAAAAATCCGATTAATCGCCGGAGCTATTCTCAATTGCCGCTCTCACAAAATCAATGAAAAGCGGATGGGGATTGAGGACCGTGCTCCTGTATTCGGGATGAAACTGAACGCCGACAAACCATTTGTGCCCTGGTATCTCCATAATCTCTACCAGCTCCGTATCGGGATTTATCCCTGCCTGGACCATCCCGTTCTTCCCGAACAGTTCAAGGTAATTGTTGTTGAACTCATACCTGTGCCTGTGCCTTTCCATCACTTCACTCTCTGAATATATTTTGCTGCATCTGGACCCGGGAGTTATGTTGCAGGGGTAAATACCAAGTCTCATGGTCCCTCCCTTGATGGTGACACCCTTCTGTTCTTCCATCAGGTCAATTACCGGATGCGGTGTCTTGATATCCATCTCTGTCGAATGTGCATCTGCCAGGCCCAGAACATTTCTGGAAAACTCGATTACCGCACACTGCATTCCCAGGCATATACCGAAAAAAGGAATATCCTTTTCCCGGGCGAACTGAGCCGACAGTATCTTTCCCTCAATGCCCCTGTCGCCGAAACCGGGAGCAACTACAATACCGTTCACACCTTTAAAATAGCTGTCTATATTGTTTTTGTCGATCTTCTCGGACTGTATGCTGCGGAGTTCAACCTTGCAGTCATTCACAGCACCGGCGTGCACGAACGATTCCATTATCGATTTGTAGGAATCAGGCAGCTCGATATACTTGCCTACAAGGGCAACCGTGACATGCTTTTTGGGGTTCTTTACTTTTGCCACGAACTGCTTCCATGGTTTCATCTCAGGTTTTTCACCTTCGGGCAAATTCAGCTTTCGCAGAACGATGCCGTCCAGGTTTTCCTTCTGCATCAGAAGCGGCACCTCATAGATTGTTGATACATCGATTGACTCAATCACCGATTTGTAATCAACGTTGCAAAAGAGCGCCACCTTCTTCCTTATATCGCTGTTGAGCGGATGCTCTGTTCTCAGAACCAGGACATTCGGCTGGATACCGTTCTCGAGCAGCATCTTTACCGAGTGCTGGGTAGGCTTGGTTTTCAGCTCTGCAGAGGCGGCAAGGTAAGGCACCAGGGTAAGATGGATCACGAGACAGTTGACAGGCCCAAGCTCCCATTTCATCTGCCTGATCGCCTCAATATAGGGAAGGGATTCAATATCACCTACGGTACCTCCTATCTCTGTTATTATAAAGTCAAAGTTGCCCTTCGTACCCAGTATCTTAATTCTTCTCTTTATCTCATCGGTAATATGAGGAATCACCTGAACAGTTTTACCCAGGTAGTCTCCTTTACGCTCCTTATTTATAACCGACTGGTATATCCGGCCCGTTGTTACATTGTTGTTTTGTGTGGTTGGTATGTTTATGAACCTTTCATAATGCCCAAGGTCCAGATCGGTCTCAGCTCCGTCTTCGGTAACATAACATTCTCCGTGTTCATAGGGATTAAGTGTACCCGGATCTACGTTTATATAAGGATCCAGCTTCTGGATGGTGACAGTGTAGCCCCTTGATTGAAGAAGCTTGGCCAGCGAGGCGGAAATAATCCCCTTCCCAAGGGAGGAGGCTACCCCTCCTGTTACAAAAATGTATTTTTTCAGTGCCAATTGTTGAATGAATTTAAATATTAGTAAATCTAGTCATTATCCAGCTCATCTATCATCTTGATCTTCTCTTCCAGTACATCCATCTGTTTTTTGCCCTGCTCTATCTTTTCCCTGAACTCTTTAATGGTGGCGTCTGCAGTACTTGATTTGGCAAAAAAACCTATATTGTTCTCCCACAATGTAATATCGCTTTCCAGTTGCTTGAACTTATTCAGGAACTTCTCCCTCTCGAACTTCAGCTTGTTCATGGCATTTGGCTTCTGCTTTACAGTTTCAAGCTTATGCCTGAACTTGACCACATTCTTCTTTTGGTCATCCATCTTCAGGTTCTCGAAGTGTTTATCAAGGGCAGCCCTGTACCTCTTCTGCACATTTTCCTTTTCCTTGATCGGAACAAAGCCTATCGTGACCCATTCACGCTGATAATCCTTGAGAGTTTTAAGACTTTCATCCAGGTTGGAACCCGGCTTGAACCCCTCTATCTTTTCAATGAGAGCAAGTTTCTTTTTCAGGTTTTCTTCGTATTTGGAACCTACATTTGAAAAATACTCTGATTTCCTGTCGAAAAAGCGATCACAGGCTGCCCGGAATCTTTTCCATACGGGATCATAATGCTTTCGCGGAACAGGACCAATCTCTTTCCACCGTTTCTGCATGGATATCAGTTCGTCGGTGGTACTTTTCCAATCCTCGCTTTCAGACAATGCTTCAGCCTGCATACAAAGATCAAGCTTTTTCTGCAGATTCTCATTGAGTATCTCCTTGTTCTGGGCTGTGAACTCCCTTTTTGCAGCAAAAAACTTGTCACATGCGTTCCTGAAACGCTGATATATACGTGCGTTATCCTTCCTGGGAGCAAAACCAATCGTCTTCCAGGTACGTTGCAGGGCTATCATCTCACGGGTAAACTTTTCGGCCTGCCCGAAATTCTCTAGAGGCTGTTCAAGAATTGATTCAGCCTTTTCGCATAATGCCTTCTTTGTCTCCAGGTTTTTTTTCTGGGATTCCTTCAGCTTGTCAAAATGCTCCTGGTGTTTCTTGTTAATCTGGTGTGTGACCTCCCTGAACCGCTCCCATATCGCATCTTTCTGATCTCGGGGCACAGGTCCTGTTTCCCTCCACTGGTCATGAAGCTTCTGAAGCTGCCTGAATGCATTTATCACATTTGTTTCCAGCAACAACTCCTCAGCTTTTTCGCACAGGCTGATCTTTGTTTCAAGGTTCTTGCGAAGATCAAGATCACGCAGTTCCTTGTTAATTTTGATATGGTCGTAGAACAGCTCTACAAAATGATGGTATGTATCCCACAGGTCCTTCAGTTTCTGCTGGGGGACCATTCCTATATCATGCCATCTCTTCTGCAGCTTTCTGAACTCCGGGAATGTGCGGTTAATATCCTCTGTACTGTTCAACAGCTCCTTAAGGTCTTCAATAACCTTAAGTTTCTGTTCCAGGTTTCCCTGCCTGGTATGTTCAAGTCCCCTGTTATGAGCAGCCTTTGAATGACGGTAACTTTTGTAAAGCTCCTTGAACCGAAGTTCTGCAGGATCTTCTCCGGGTTCGAATTCTTCAGCGTCTCCCCCTTCCTGCATGAATTTCTTGCGTCTCTGTTCTATCTCGATCTTATGCCGTTTGTAAAAACAAACCTTAATCGTCTCAACATCTATTCTGACAGCCATGACAGAAGCCGATTCCAAAAGCCCTTCGAGAGCCTTCAAAAGCTCATCCTTATCCATCTCCTGGAAATCCGGCCTGGCTTCAGACCCTGCATCAGTATCCTCTGCGGTTGATTCAGCTTCCCCGGAAGGTTTTTCAACTTCCCCGGAGGCTTCATCACTGTCAGCAGGCGGAATCTCAGACCCTGCATCAGTATCCTCTGCGGTTGATTCAGCTTCCCCGGAAGGTTTTTCAACGTCAGTGCCGGTAGCTTCACCACTGGTGTCCGGCTGTTGATTTTTTTCCTGTTCGCTTGCTCTTTCCGTATTTCCGGTATTTTCAACACCATTACCGGATTGCTCCTCCGGAGCAGTTCCATTCAGATCCTTCGTATCCATACGAGGTAGTTTTTCAAGGTGTAAAACTCACCTTGCCAATAGCACCATTGTATATAACGGGTTCAAAAGTACGAAAATATATGTTTAACGTATAATAGTGGCACTATAAATTGTACAAAATCGGCCTGTGAGCTTACCGGGTCATTCTCCGTACCGGGCATTCTGCCGTTTTATTATATTTTTGCATAAAAAAGCATCATGCGTATAGATATACTCACTGTACTGCCTGAATTGCTGGACAGCTTTCTGAGCCACTCCATAATCAAAAGAGCCGCTGACAAGGGAATAGCAACCATAAGGGTTCATAACATCCGTGATTTTGCAACAGACAGGCACAGGCGGGTAGATGACTATGCATTCAGCGGTGATGCAGGGATGGTGATGATGATCGAGCCGGTTGACCGGGCTATTCAGCACCTCAAAAAAGAGAGGGAATACGATGAAATAATCTATTTGTCGCCCGACGGAGAAAGGTTTTCTCAGAAAATGGCCAACAGGCTCTCGACGTTTGATAACATTATACTTCTTTGCGGGCACTACAAAGGAATAGATCACAGGGTCAGGGACCACCTTGCCACCATGGAGATCTCACTGGGTGACTACGTGCTGACCGGTGGAGAGCTCGCTGCTGCAGTCGTAACAGATTGTACCGTAAGGCTCCTTCCGGGAGCAATATCAGATGA
This sequence comes from Bacteroidales bacterium, assembly GCA_007132715.1. Classification (GTDB taxonomy): domain Bacteria; phylum Bacteroidota; class Bacteroidia; order Bacteroidales; family PUMT01; genus PXAP01. Next base: position 1,982 of record SLOE01000170.1, on the reverse strand, counting down.
AACCAGCGCACTGACCGACTCTTTCCAGGACAACCTCCTGGCACCTCCTGTCTACACCCGCCCTGCAAGCTACAGGGGATGGGAAGTCCCCCCGGTACTGCTCTCCGGTAATGAAAAAAAGATCTCAGAATGGAAACTTGAGCAATCCCTCGAACGCACCCGGAAGCTGAGGCCTGATCTTCTGGAAGGACAGAAGGAAGAGGAGTGATAACCCGTCAGGGTTTTTGCTCATAACAGCGATTAAGCCGTTCATGCAGCAGGACTATCTTTTATCCCATGCATTCCTGATACGGCCAAGAGCTTCCAATAGTGTACTGCGCGGGCATCCAACATTCATCCTGTAAAAACCCTCTCCCCCGGGTCCGAAAGCAGTCCCCGGATTCATTGCCACCCCTGCCCTGCCGGTGAAAAATTCCTTAAGAGCGGCATCATCCATGCCCATATTCCTGCAATCCAGCCATACCAGGTAAGTTCCTTCAGGTATTACCGGCTTTATCTGCGGCATCTTCTCACCGAAAAAATTCTCAACAGTATCCAGGTTTTCCTTAAGGTACATAAGGAGTGCTTCAAGCCAATCCTCACCTCCCTCATAGGCCGCCTGGAGCGCTGTCAACCCGAAAATACTTCCGTAATGTATATGGAGGTTCTGCAGTAATCCTTTCATCCTGTTCCTGACAATTGTATCGGGAACTACCATGAAGGCGGAAGCCATGCCAGCAAGGTTGAATGTCTTGCTTGGTGCCATGCAGATGACCATGTTTTCGTGACCTGCGCCGGCAAGAGGAGCGGGAATATGCCGGAGTCCCCTGAAAACCAGGTCAGAATGTATTTCATCTGATATAAGCACAACATCGTGTTTTCTGCAAAGTTCCACCACCTTCAACACCTCCTCTTTGGTCCACACCCGCCCTACCGGATTATGAGGGTTGCAGAAGAACATCATCTTTACGTCGTTCTTAAGAAGGTTATCCAGCCGGTCAAAATCAATAACGTACCGTCCCTCCTTTTCAACCAGGGTATTGTTTACCAGCTCCCGTTTGTTGTCTTTAATGGAAGAAAAGAAAGGCGGGTATACGGGGGACTGCAACAGGACCCTGTCACCCGGTTCAGTATAAACCATAACCGACATAGTAAGGGCTGGCACGATTCCCGGGGTAAAGAGGATCCAGTCGGAACTGACTTCCCAGCCGTGCCTCTTTTGCATCCATGTGACTATTGCATCATAAAACCCGTCTGTAACAACCGGATAACCAAAAATACCGTGATCGGTGCGCTTTCTGATAGCCTCAATTACACACTCCGGCACCCTGAAGTCCATATCTGCAACCCACATGGGTAAAAGGTCACTGCGGCCAAAATATGCGCCCATTGCATCTTTTTTAACCGATCCTGTTCCTGTGCGGTCAATGATCCTGTCAAAATCAAAACTCATCGTTACAGATATATTTTTTTGCCTCCTCTGGTAATTATGTGCAATTATAGCCAAAGCTTTTTATCTTTTTATCCAAAAAAGATATATTTTAGCAATCCCCGGTCTGTTGGTATAAACTTAGTTCCGACTTACAGTACCCGGAGAACTTGCGGGGACATCAGGAGGTTGAAACTTGCCGGGCAAATGACATATTTTTTGACTTCATAATGTTCAGGATCATCTGGTTTTCTATTATTATATCATTCTCAACCGTATTTACGGCTACCGCACATTTACCGGACTTTAATCATTTGACCGGGATCACAGAGGCCACCGTTATATCAGGACAGGACAACGATACCTCATTGTTCCTGATTATGGCAGCCTACCATGGTGATTCAGACAGTGTGCGGATGCTGATTGAAAAGGGATACGACGTAAACCAGGTGACGGCTGACGGGGTTACATCACTTATGTACGCAGCAGGTGCGGGACATAAAGATGTTGCCGTACTGCTGGTCGAAAGCGGTGCAGATCTGAATGCCAGTCCACGTAACGGCATCACCGCCCT
>SLOE01000030.1 GCA_007132715.1 Bacteroidales bacterium | reverse complement strand
CTGCAGCTGATAAAATCCAGGTGGCCAGGGTACCTGCATACTCTCCGAATGCAATTGCCGAACATACGGTTGCGCTGATGCTTTCACTGAACCGTAAGATACACAGGGCTTACTGGAGGACCAGGGATTCCAATTTTTCACTTGGGGGACTGATGGGGTTTGATATGAATAATAAAAATGCAGGCGTAATAGGTACCGGAAAAATCGGGAAAGTGCTGATCAAAATACTTTCGGGTTTCGGTATGCATGTCCATGCATATGATCCTTACCCTGACGATGAGTTTGCCCGGAAAACAGGCTGCAATTATGTGGGACTTGATGAGCTTTTCCAAAAATCGGATATAATATCCCTCAATTGCCCGCTTACCAAAGAAACTGAATATATGATAAATAAAAAGACTATTGAAAAAATGAAAGACGGGGTGATGATAATCAATACCGGCAGGGGCAAGCTTATAAGGACGGCAGATCTGATCGGGGGACTGAAAAGCGGGAAGATAGGAAGCGCCGGACTTGATGTTTATGAGGAGGAAGCAGAATATTTCTTTGAAGATCTTTCAAACAGGGTGCTGACCGACGATATACTTGCCAGGCTCCTGACATTCAACAATGTTATCATAACGTCACACCAGGGATTCTTCACGAGGGAAGCAATGTATAATATCGCAAAAACAACAATGAATAACATAAAAAACTTTCTTGAAGGAAAGGGCAAAAAAGATTACAACGAGATTTGCTACAAATGCCATCAGGATGCACGATAACCCGGTAAAATAATCAATTAACAGATTAAAAACCATGAAGCGGATACTGAAATATACAGGATTGTTGTTATTAACCATTTTTACAGTTGTGGTCATAATAGCATTTACTAATATGAGGGATCGGCACAGGGGGTATTATGTGGATCTGGATATGACCGCTCCCGCCCAGGTGACAATCAAAGCCGGATTTGCTGCCCTGAAAATGACACCGGAGGTGATTGATACCTGGACCGATGTGAAGGGAAATGCAAGATACAGTCCCAAAGAGGGTGACACTTATGAAGACATAACAGGTAGCGGACGCTTTGATGCGGTATGGATGGCAGGCTTTCACAACAGCAAACCTGCAAAGGGTGTTCACGATGACCTGTGGGCCAGGGCAATGATTCTTGATGACGGCTCTGTAAGGATGGCATGGGTGGCGCTTGATGCAATAGGTCTTTTCGGATGCGACATAATCGACATCAGGAAAAGCCTTCCGGAAAGCCTGGAAATTGACTACGCAATCGTATCCAGCAGCCACACACACTCGGCTCCTGATCTTATGGGGCTATGGGGACCCGGCGCCTTCAGGTCGGGAGTGGACCCCGCATACATGGAATATGTCAAAAGGCAGTCCGCCGAAGCAATAATAACGGCAACAGCCAACCTGCGTCCCGCAAGATTCAGGTTCACAACCGACAGTGAAGGGGCTGAATCAATGATCACGGATACCCGCAAACCTGTCGTTATAAACCCGGAGTTGCGTATAATGCAGGCCATTGATGCAGAGACTGATGAAACGCTTGGCACACTGGTGCAGTGGGACAACCATCCTGAGACAATATGGAGCCGGAACCTGATGATAACCTCCGACTTTCCCCATTACCTTCGAGAGGGAATTGAGAAAGGAGTCTGGCATGGTGATTCACTTATCAGGCGCGGACTCGGGGGTATAGCAATGCATGTTACCGGGAACATCGGGGGACTGATGACTACGAATCCTTCAACAGGTATAGATTGTCCCTTCACCGACACCACCTGGTTTGAACCGACTTTCGATAAGGTACGCGCCCAGGGGCTTGCGCTTGCCTTACTCACACTTGATGCCCTGGATTCTCCGGATGTCACGGAAATGCATCAGGGAGGCATTGATCTGAGGGCAAGAACCATCAAGCTACCGCTTGACAACAGGCTTTTCAGGCTTGGTGCGGCACTTGGCATTTTCAACCGCGGATTAACCGGGTGGATGAGGTTCCGTTCAGAAATAGCCTTCTGGCAGATGGGCCCTGCCAGCTTTCTGCACCATCCCGGAGAACTTTACCCTGAAATTGCCGACGGCGGTATTGAATCGCCTGTGGGACAGGACTTTGACATCGAGCCACAGGAAATTCCACCGTTAAGGCAGGCAATGCCGGGGAAATACCGGTTCATAACAGGGCCTTCAAACGATATGATAGGGTACATAATTCCCAAAAGCCAGTGGGATGTTAAACCTCCCCACACATACGGTTATGAGAACCGCCCATACGGAGAAATCAACTCACTCGGCCCTGAAACCGGTCCCATACTGCACTCGGCAATGATGGAGCTTATTGAAAATGGCCGTTAAAACATGACCGGTCAGGTTCTCCAGGTAAACTTTGCCCTGGTAACGGCAAATGACCCCGGCAAGGGATTAACCGGATAGTGGCCTGAAAGAAAGTCCCGCCAGTGCCGGAGCCGTGACGGGAGTGTTTATGTCGGAGATTTAGCCGGTTATATTCCGGACCTGTTGATTATTCCTGCCGGGTCAGATCAGTTTCGTTGTACCTCCCTTTTCCAGCATTATATCCATTAACGGATGGTTGGTCTGCCATGACCCGCCCGTAAAATCGGGCACATCAACCGGCATCGACCGGTTGGCAACAGACCATTCGCTCAGGGGAATTATTGAACTCCACAAAGCTGCATCATACACATCCATATCAAGCGGCAAGCCGTTACGCAGGCAATCCACCAGGCGCCAGTCCATCAATGTATCCATACCCCCGTGGCCCCCTACCTGGCGGGCCATTTCACCCACAAGTTTTGTTATCTCAGGTGTATATTTCTCTTCAAGGGAATTAAACTCTTCATCCGAGATCCAGCCATGGTGACTTGTGGCAATTCTGGCCGGAGCAGGATATTTCCTCGCTATTCCTTTGGTTCCGCTGATCAGATGTATTCTTGTATAGGGACGCGGTGAAGAGACATCATGCTGAAGCATGATTGTCCTTCCTTTACCGGTCCGGATAATGGTGGTGTTAATATTGCCACGGTAATCCATGCCGACAAACTGATGCCAGAAATCATCCTCCCTGGCAAGTTCAACGGCCCTTTTACCCATCATAAAATCATTGGTGGAAACTGATACCAGGTAATCCATCCGGTCGCCGTAATTAATATTCATAATTTGTGCAATTGATCCAAGACCGTGCATGGGATATAAATTACCATTCCTCGAGGAATTTTCTTTCAGCCTCCACATATCGGCATAGGCAGTCTTTGAAAAATTATTGCCCATCAGATCATGAATGTAGGCACCCTCTCCGTGTACAAGCTCCCCAAAGAAGCCCTGTCTGGCCATATTCAGGGTCATCATCTCAAAAAAATCGTAGCATACATTCTCAAGCATTATGCAGTGCATGCGTGTACGCTCCGATGTCTCCACAAGCTGCCAGCATTCATCCATGGTCTGCGCTGCAGGTATCTCGGTAGCCGCATGTTTGCCATTTTCCATGGCATAGACAGAATTGGGAGTATGCAGGTGCCATGGCGTGCAAATGTAGACAAGGTCAACATTATCACTCTCGCAAAGCTTTTTCCACTCATCCTCCCCGCCTGAATAGATGGCGGGATCATGACCGTATTCCCTGACGAACTCTCTTCCCCGGCCAGTCCTCGCCGGATCAAGATCTGCAAGTGCAGTTATTTTAACTCCCTCTATCCTGACATGGCGCCTGAGGGCTCCTGATCCGCGATTTCCGAGGCCAATGAGCCCTATGCGCACAGTCTCAAGCTTCGGGGCTGCATAACCCGACATGTTAAAAGTCTGGTGGTGGGAGAGCAAAAAAGGTGCTTCAACGGCTGTCCGGTCTGTGCATCCAGACAGCCGGGCACCGGCAATGCCCGCACCGGCAAGACCTGCAATTTTAATAAAATCTCTGCGGTTGGTTTTCATTTGGATTACGATTTAATTTTGCTGAATCTTAAAATTATAACAATATTAAATAATATTATTAAAAGTAAGACCCTACTATTGAAATATTTTTAATAATACCGGGTACTGCCGTTATAAACTATATAATTTATAATATCACAAGAAAAGCCGGAGCTGCAGCTCCGGCTTAGTTCCCAAATACCTGTCGTCTTGTTATCTAAACCCGCGGCAGCTTTCGCTGGTCGCAGTATGCCTGGTATGCCTTGTTGATCTCCATATACCATAGAATTATTAATAATTT
>SLOE01000162.1 GCA_007132715.1 Bacteroidales bacterium | reverse complement strand
TTTGCCTGGGGTCAGGCTTCTCAACAAACTCCTTTAACCTCGGGTTAGCAGGGATGATAGGATTAACAACCCCAACCACCAGGATGATCAGCGGCGATGTGGGGATCAGGGCAGGGAAGCTGGTGGTGGACAATCTTATTGATGTTCACAGTTACATGCCGGGAATGGGAGTTGACACCGGTGATGGCTGGAGAAGTCTGGGGACAGGGGTATTCGATCCAGCCAGCAGATCCAGCATAATAGCTCGAATTAAGATAAGGATCAGTCAATGAACGCTTGTAAATAATCCCGCAAAGAGGTCAACAAATCAGAAATAACAAAAGGCCACGATAAATGAACAACATTCCCAAAATACTGGTCATATTGCTTGTTTCTCTTGCAGCCACCGGCTGCGAAAAAGCTGATGACTTTGTCATGGATGACAGGGACTGGGCCTTTTCATCCAGTGCTTCACAGGTGTTGTTTATATCCCGCCGTGAAGATAACAGCGCCGCGTGGCACCTATACAGGATGAATAATGACGGGTCCCGGCAGACACGGTTGTCGGGACTGTCAACAGGCTGCAGGAAACCTGTTATCTCCAACTGGGGTAGCACCGTCATGTTCACTCACAAGGGTAATGAGCTTTATGCAATAAATGCTGACGGGTCAGACCTCAGGCTGATTGACGGGACAGAGGGCCAGGTTGGCTCCATCTCCTGGTCGCACGACGACAAAAGGATACTCTATTTCAAAGAAGGAAATGCCGTAATATATGATATGGTAACCGGAGCCCGGAATACAATTACTTACAGCGGTAAAAATTCCTGCGGGATATTCACACACGATAACAGGATAATATTTGGCAGAAGGGGAGAAGATTATTCTACCAGGAGCATATATATAATGAACCCCGATGGTACAGGAAAAAGAAAGCTGATCGACAGCGGCTGCTGCCCGGTCCTTTCACCCGACGGGAAGACCATTGCCTACAATTCTGCCGGTAAAGACCGAAGCCGGCAGATCTTCACCGCTGATATCACAGGTGAAAATATAAAACAGCTGACCTCTTCGGTCTCTCCCAGGGTTTACCCGGGCTGGCCTCCCGACGGCAACGAGGAGCCTGTCTGGACACCTGACGGGAAAAGAATAGTTTATGTCTCCTGGGAAAACGAACTGCCCGATGTTTATATCATGAACAGGGACGGGAAAAATAAGAAAAGGCTGACCGACAGCGGCACAAGGGATGAAAGTCCGGTTGTTACCAGTGACGGCAGGTTCATCGTTTTTACATCGAGAAGAGACAGTTACATCAATAATATATATTACATGACAATAAACGGGAATAACCAGACACGGCTTTCAGATTATCCACGCTCCGATGTATTACCGGTTATCGTGCCGTATTGAAACACTTGCAAACAGATGTTTAAGGCGATTATGAATAATAAAACTGAGTATATTGCAGTATAATTAGGATGTGTCATAACACCAAATAAACTGCAGATTTGACCAGCAGGCAATATACTGAGCAGGAGATAATACAGGGATGCAGGCGCGGGAAGCGGCGCTTCCAGGAGTTGCTGTACAGGCTCTATTTCGGTTTCGGCATGTCGGTTTGCCTGCGGTACTCATACAGCCGTGAAGATGCCATAGAAATACTGAACGACGGGTTTATGAAAGTTTACAACAACATAGGAGTTTACGACGAGAGCAGGCCATTCCGCACCTGGTTCAGGAAGATCCTTGTCAACACGGCGATTGACCACCACAGGGCAAACCGGGAGGACCGCCTCCGGATCACTGCATACGACACCGCCGATGAGATTGACGAGGCCCGGAAAACCGCCGGCCTGGATGACACAGAAATAACGTCCGGTGCAGAAGCAATTCTGGCGCTGTTTGACCGGCTGCCCGAAAATTACAGGATGATATTCAACCTTTACGAAGTAGAGGGATACAACCATGATGAGATCGCAGGGATGCTGGGCATATCGCCCGGCACTTCCCGGTCAGCCTTAAGCAGGGCCAAAACTATGATCAGGGCGCTGTACAATAAAAACCTCAAAGACAACCGTCATGAAGCCGTTTGATGAAAGATTTGCCGACAGGGTGCGCGAGGTATTCGACAAGCATGACGAACCGGCCGACCCCGCTGCCTGGGAAGCAATGCAGAGCAGGCTCGGGAAAGGCAAGGCCCGGCCGCTGGTACCATGGCTGCTCCGTGTCGCCGCCGCCCTGCTGCTTATCGTCTCATTTTCAGTACTCCTGATGCTGCCAGGAAAAGATGAAATCACTGAAACTGCCGTTACAGATACCGCTTTCGCGGAAGAAGACGCCGCGGCACCCTTAAGAGCCCCGGCAGAGCATGAGGCGCTGGCAGGGGTCCCTTCTGATCCGGACGTGGCAGACACCCGGGTTGAGCCCGCGTTGGCAGATGCCCCGGTTGATCCCGCCCGTACAGGCGACCCGGCTGAACCCGCGTTGGTAGACACAGGAACCACCCTGGCAGAAACTCCGGCTGATCCTGCCATGGCAGACGCCCTTCATGATCCCGGCATGGCAGATCCCGCTGCCATCGCGGCAGCAATCAGCGACCGTGACACCACCGGTGCCGTTCCCGGTACCCCGGAACTCCGCGTCGCCCACGCCGCTGCAGTCCCGCCAGCAATTCCTGATGACACTGCTACCGCCATAACCCCTGCCCTCGCAGAAGCCGCTCCCGTTCCGGCAGAGGACACCGGCCGCGAATCCCCCGTTGACAGTCTGCGCCATGAGCCAGATGTCCCGGTTATTGCCGATGCGGGGCGACTATTGCATGATATGCCCCTTTACGGGACACCGGAGGGTGACCCGGCCGAAAGCAGGTCATTAAGGTGGGGAGTCGCTGCAGGCCCCATGCTCACCTACGCCGAGCAGCAGCTGGCCAGTGGGATGGGTTTTTCAGCAGGCGCAAGCTCAGAGTACAGGCTCTCGAGGCAGTTCGCGGTAACATCAGGATTACTGCTGGCATACCAGCAGTTCGAAGTGGACAATATGCCATTAAGAAGCCGGAGTAGCAGTAAATTCTATTCCAGCATGCCGCAAGATGCAGACTTTCAGGTTCATCAGTCATACAGCAACCAGTCCTTCGAGATCATGGCCGTTGACATCCCTGTAAACATCCAGTACCAGCTCATGGAAACCACCCGCAGGCAGATGTACGTTGAGGCAGGCTTTTCGTCACTGCTTTACCTTCAGCAGAGAATAACCGGAGAGGAGATCGCTTATGTTGAACAGGCTTATTACTCACCGGCTGACGGTACTTACCGCCAGCTTAGTTCCAGGGTAGTTTCTGATGTAACTGCCAGCTACGGCCCCTTTTCACGGTTCGACCCTGCACGGCTGCTGAACCTCTCATTCGGTTACTCCATAAAGGGCAGTAACAATACTACCATAATAGAACCTTTTATTAAATACCCGCTGGGCGACATTGGCAGCCGCCAGATACGCATGGGGATGGGCGGCATCAACCTCCGCCTGAGGTTCGGCGAGTAGCCGGGCCACCCTCCGGGTAATAATTTCAAATATATTGCATATATTTGTACAATATTATGTACATATATTAGGAGGCCATGCTCACCACAACACTTTCAGAGTTTAGAAAAGATATTAAGAAATATCTTGACAATGTAACTTCAAATTTTGAAACCCTGATAATCAACAGAGGGAAGGATACCGGGGTGGTCATAATGTCTCTTGATGAATACAATTCATTGAGAGCGACACAACATGAACTGTCTTCAAAGAAAAATGAACTCAGACTTGATTCGGCCATAGAGAAGCTAAAAACCGACAAAAAACTGCTCAAAAGGATAAATGACCTGTTATATACCAGGTAAAAGATAATGAAATCCTGATTGCAAAATGCAGATTCCATTATGATTAGTATGAAACCCTCACCATCAGAGATGCCTTAACCCATTATGACCTCCACCTGGTTCACGCCCGGTGCAATAGGAAGCATGTTGCCTTCAATCTCTTTACCGTTCATCCTGACAATCTTAACCCCCTTGTTCACCCCATCGGGATTCGTTACCTTAATCCTGTATTCACCACCGCGTAGCTTCCTGGTCACCTCAAACCCCTTCCAGTCGCGCGGAATGCAGGGATCAACCAGCAGTCCGTTATAATCGGGCCGTATCCCCAGAATATAGCGTGTAATCGCGTAATAATTCCATGCAGCAGTCCCGGTTAGCCATGAATTCTTCGCCTCACCGGGCCTGTAGGCGTCTTTCCCGGCGATCATCTGCGCGTAGACGTAGGGTTCGGTCTTGTGAAGGTCGCTTATCTCCTCAAGGTAGGCCGGGCAAATCTTCCTGTAATAGTCCCATGCCATCTCTCCGCGCCCGAGCATTGTCTCGCCTATCATTATCCATGGGTTGTTATGGCAGAAGATGCCGGCATTTTCCTTGTAGCCGGCCGGATAGGTCGATATCTCCCCGTACTCGATAACATACCGCGTAAAACCCGGATTGTTAAGTACAATGCCATAATCGCAGTCAAGATACTTCTTTACCGAATCGAGGGCATTTTCAACCATGCCCTCATCTTTGCCAACCTCCGCCATTGAGCACCATCCCTGTGATTCAATGAATATCTTGCCCTCTTCATTTTCCTTACTGCCAACCTTTTTACCAAAGTAATCATACGCGCGCAGGTACCATTCACCATCCCAGCCATGCTCCTTGATGGTTTCCACCATCCTGTCCACATGCCCGACTGCCGCATCAGCCTCATCATTACGGCCTGTCTTACGGCAAAGCCTGATGTATTCGCGTCCGTATACCAGAAACAACCCGGCTATCATAACAGATTCAGCCGTCCGACCCTTCCTGTTTTCCGTTGTCTGGAACGATTCGTTCGGATCGGTTGAAAAACAGTTCAGGTTGATGCAATCGTTCCAGTCCGCCCGCCCTATCAACGGCAGTCCGTGTGGCCCCAGGTTATTCACCACATGGTAAAAAGATGCCTTCAGGTGGTCAAAATGAGGCTTTGCCAGCGACTCGTCGTTGTCGAAAGGTACCATCTCATCAAGTATGCCGTAATCACCTGTCTCCTTTATATATTCGGTGGTTGAAAGGATGAGCCAGAGCGGGTCATCGTAAAAGTCACCCCCCACAGCATCATTTCCCCTCTTTGTAAGCGGCTGGTACTGGTGATAGGCACCTCCGTCCTCAAACTGCGTGGAGGCCAGGTCAATGATCCTTTCGCGGGCCCGTTCAGGTACAAGATGGACAAAGCCTATCAGGTCCTGGTTGCTGTCGCGGAACCCCATGCCACGGCCAATTCCCACTTCAAAGAAGGAAGCCGACCTCGACATGTTAAATGTAACCATGTTCTGGTACTGGTTCCAGATGTTGACCATGCGGTCAAGCTTTTCGTCGCCGCTATCCAGCACGTAAACACCAAGCAGCTCGTCCCAGTATTTCCGAAGTCCCTCAAGCGCCCCATTTACCTTCCCGGAAGTGTCATACCTGCCGATTAGCTCCTTCGCCTGAGTCTTGTTTATCACACCTTTCGATTCCCACTTCATATCATCGGGATTCTCAACATAGCCAAGGACAAATACAAGCTCTTTTGTCTCCCCAGGATCAAGTTCAATCTCGAGGTAATGAGAAGCCACCGGCGACCAGCCGTGAGCATGCGAATTACGGGGCCTGCCCTCAAGAACGGCTGCAGGGCCCGAAAACTCATTGTACAGGCCCATGAAGCTTTCCCTGTTGGTATCGAAACCGTCTACAGGATGGTTTACATGGTAAAAGGCATAATGATCCCTGCGATCCTTATATTCAGTCTTATGGTAGAGAGTGGAACCATCAATCTCCACCTCGCCGGTATTCAGGTTCCGCTGAAGGTTGTTCTGGTCATCGTCAGCATTCCACAGGCACCATTCGACAAAGGAAAAAAGTTTGAATTTTTTCTTCTGTTTCCCCCTGTTTTTCAGTGTAAGCACCTGCACCTCACACCACTCATTCAGGGGCACAAGAAACAATACTTCAGCCTCGAGCCCGTTCTTCACCCCCTTTATCTTCGTGTAGCTCATCCCATGCCGGCACTCATACTCATCAAGAGGTGTCTTTACCGGTTTCCAGCCGGGCGACCAGATGGTGCCCCCGTCATTTATGTAAAAATAGCGGCCGCCGTTATCCATCGGCACATTGTTGTACCTGTAGCGGGTAAGTCTCCTGAATTTGGCATCCTTGTAGAATGAATAACCACCTGCGGTGTTCGAAATGAGAGAAAAGAAATCCTCGTTGCCCAGGTAGTTTATCCAGGGCCAGGGAGTTTCAGGATTGGTTATCACATACTCCCTTTTTTCATCATCAAAAAATCCGTACTTCATAATATTTCAAAGTTTTGAGTTATCAGGCCTTTTATTGTCATTGCATATTAGCAATTTCCGTGTTTTTCGTTGTCACTGAACATTTTCATTGTCGCTGAACCTTTTCATTGTCACCGACAGTATCATTGCTCCTGCAAACTCGCATGTTCCCGGAGCATTCTCACGGTCCGGAGCAATCTCATTGTTCCGGAATATTCTCTCTTTCCCTGCGGTTTTTGAGCTCAAGCGTGATCTCATCCAGCTTTTTCTGGTCCAGTGGGTACAAGGTCATCAGTATTGCTGCAAGGACTGCTATCAGGGCAGGAACCCAGCTCATGAGCATTTTAATTCCGGGAATGGCTCCCTGTATTGCCACGGAATCCTGGCCGCTGTAACCGTAGGCACCAAGTATAAACCCTATAATTGCACCTGCCACTCCCCCGCCAAACTTGGTGGAGAACGACCCGGCAGAATAGACCAGTCCGGTAGCCCTCCGTCCATTCACATACTCGGAATAATCGGCGGCATCGCCAAGCATGACAAAGAAAAGTGTTGGGAAGATGGCAGCAGCAAATTCAGATATTATCCCAAGTGTAAATATCGCGTAGATATCGCGCGGCCCGCAGAAAATAATAAGAGAATTCACTGCTGCAGAGAAGACCAGAGCATTGATGAACAGCCTCTTTTTACCCATTCTTCTGCCAAGAAAACCTGTCGCCATTGCCCCGCCTATCGATGCCAGCATCAGGAATACCAGGTAGGTCCCCGCCAGCAACTGGTTATTGATATAGTGTGCAAAATATATTACGGTAATCCCCTGCTTTATGGCGTTATAGACACAGAACAGAAGCCCTATCACCAAAAGCACCAGCCATGGCCTGTTCCTGATAAGGTCCCTGAAATCCCTCTTCAGGTCTGTTACCTGCGTCTTTGGCGGTCTCACCCGCTCGCGGGTACTGTAAAAAGTAATGATCATGAACAGTGACAGGAATACCGACATGATATAAATCGAATTGCTGTACCCCCTTTTCTGATCGATAATTGTAATGCTTTCAGGTTTAAGGTCTTCCTCTCCCTCCACGAGGAAGACATATTCAGTACCGGCCTCCATTGAAAAGCTGATTGAACTTACCTGCACATAGTCCGGTTCTTCTTCAGGCCTTTCAAACCAGGAAAACAAGGCAATCCCGTCATCGGTGTTGATGTTTACATTTTCAACGTTTTTTGCCACTGACACGGTTACCACGAACCGGTCCCGGGCAAGTTCTTCAACACGAACATCGGGGTTCACATTACCAAAATGTGCCACAAGAAAGAGCAACGCACCCTGCACCACCATCCCCCCGGCGAAAGCGCCAACCATACGATAGGAGCCAAAAACGGTCCGTTCCCGGTTATCCCCGGTGATCACCGCCAGCAGTGCACCGTAAGGGATATTATTAGCGGTATATACCAGTGTAAAGAGGATATAGGTCGTGTAGGCGTATATTATCTTCCCCGTGTTCGACAATCCCGGGGTGGTAAACAGCATCGAAAGGATAACACCCAGAGGGATCGCGGTCCATAATATCCAGGGCCGGAACTTCCCCCACCTGGTTTCCGTCCGGTCGGCCAGGATCCCCATTACCACATCGCTAACACCGTCGCTGAAACGAGCAATCAGCATGAGCAATCCAACGGCTGCGGGATTGATCCCGAAGACATCCGTGTAAAACACGAACAAAAAAGTAGCCACGCCGCGCCAGGCAATATTAGCAGCGCCGTCACCCAAAGCATAACCAATTTTCTCGGTAATCCTGATTTTCTCAAAGTTCGCCATGACTCATCAAAATTTAATTAGCAGAACAAATTGCTTTTATTAATGAGCCACGCCTGTTACATCTTCATTTAAGAGCACCAGGTATTTCATCCGGCAGAATAAAAATTGCCTCCGGCAACCGTTGCATTTTCGAAAGTGTGATTTTGGGCAGAAAAGCTCATGGTGGCGAATTTATGATAATACGGTAAAATTTACAAATTACCTTTCGTGGTATTATTAACATTATAAAATAACCAGGCCCCTGTTTTCTCTAGACCGGGCAAATCATTTACCAAAAGGGCTGGCGCCGGTCTCCGTATACATGGAAAAAATATTTCCGTAAATGCCCTGGGATATTTTACGCCTCATCATGAAAATTTCCCGGTTCGTCAGCCTCAGATTACCGTTCAGATCAAATGGTTTTCAGGAGTGCCCGCCGGGTGATATTTTTGGTAAAAAAACAGATGCATGTCCGGCCTGGTCAGAAACAGCTAATGAAACGCCCAATAACAATCGGCAGCAAAAACAACATGAAAAAAGCAGCTCTGATACTGATTTTAAATATTGCAACAATTTCTGTCTGCGCACAGGCAACAATATCAGGAACAGTTGAAGATCGCATCGGCGGCCGGATTCCAGGAGCCAATGTATATATTCTCGGTTCATATGACGGGTTCACAACCGGGGCAGAAGGAGCATTTTCATTCAACACCCCGCTTACCGGCAGTCAGACCCTCGTGGCAAGCTTCATCGGATATGAAACACATTACCGGCAGATCGAAATTGAGAGGGACATGACCGGGTTGAGGATTGTCCTGTTTGAAGAAGCCAGCGAGCTTGACGAGGTGGTGATAATAGCGGGGACCTTTGAAGCCGGTGACGAGAGTAAGTCAGTTATACTGAGCGCAATGGATGTTGCCCTGACGGCCAGCGCCAAAGGGGATATCTTTGGTGCATTCAGCACCCTGCCAGGGTCTCATCATGTTGGTGATGACGGACGGCTGTTTGTCCGCGGCGGAGAGAGCTATGAGACAAAGGTATTCATGGATGGCATGCTCATCAATACTCCATACTTCTCAAAAATGCCAGATGTGCCGACCCGCGGAAGGTTCTCACCCCTGTTTTTCAGAGGTGCCGTTTTCAGTACGGGCGGCTATTCAGCAGAATTCGGACAGGCCCTCTCATCAGTTGTGGCGCTGAACACCACGGCCCTCGAGCCGGAAGACCGTGCCAATATCTCTGTTATGTCTGTCGGTGTGCAGGGATCGGCTGCCCGCCGGGGTAAAAACCGCTCGCTGGCCATGACGGGCGAGTTGCTTCATACCGGACTCTCCAACAGGATTTTCAGGCAGAGAATTGACTGGATAGAAGACCCTGTCATTGCCGGATCCACCTTCATGTTCAGGCAGAAGACCAGTGAAACCGGAATGATAAAGACATTCGGCAGCTTCAGTCATAACAGGGGCAGATTAATGAATTACAATTTCAGGGAATCTGTCAGCCAGGATATCTCAATGAGAAACAACAACGCCTATATAAACACCACCTTCAATGAGCAATTGAATGACAACTGGCTGGCCCACTCAGGGATTGCCGTGAACCTTGATCATGATGACACCGGGATTGACAATAACAATATACTTGCGGTTAGAAGAAGCCTGCACGGGAAAGCCGGGCTGACCAACCTTTCTGTAAACAGGCTGACAACTAAAATGGGGCTGGATTACCATCTTTTTGATTACAGTGAAGATATCAGGTTTGACGATAACTACCACCTGGCCTTTTCAAACCAGCAATATACAGCCTTCGTTGAGTCTGAGGCAAAAATTACTACACGCTTTGCCCTGCGCGCCGGAATAAGGGCGGAGTACAGTTCACTGCTTGAAGAACCCGGACTGAATCCGAGGCTGTCAGCAGCGCTCAGGACAGGCAAAAACAGCCAGGTTTCGGCCGCTTATGGGAAATTCATCCAAAACCCCGAGGACAGGTACCTGAGATTTACGAACCAGCTTGAACCTGAGAGATCAGAGCACTATATTCTTACCTGGCAGTATATTAAAGGCACTTATACCCTCCGGCTTGAAACTTATCATAAAAACTACTCTAACCTGGTCAGATACCGCGAAGAGTATTCTGCTGAGCCGGGGAACTTTGACAATACCGGGTCGGGGTATGCGCGGGGACTGGATGTTTTCTGGCGGAACAAGAAGCCTTTCGGCAGAAGCGATTACTGGATATCCTACTCCTGGTGCATATCCGAAAGGCTTTACAGGGATTACCCGGTGGAGGCATCACCCGGCTACCTGTCTTCACACAGTGTATCGGCGGTATATAAGAGATTCATCACAAGCATGAACTCCTTTGTTTCGGCCACCGGTACATTCGCAACAGGCAGGCCCTACTTCAATCCCAACAACCCGGTGTTCATGGATGACAGGGCAAAGCCCTTCAGGGACATCAGCGTTGGCTATACGAGGGTGTTCCACCTGTTCAGCACCCAGACGGTGCTGCACCTGGTGGTGAACAACCTGTTCGGGTTTGACAATGTTTTCGGATATACCTTCTCTGCAAACCCTGATGAACAGGGCCTGTTCAGGTCACAACCAATAAGGCCTCCGCAAAAACGGATGGCAGTGATATTACTCTCATTTGAACTATAACCTTAATACCTTACTATTATGATCACTCAAAATCCAAAGAACCTTGAAACAAAAGGGCCACAGGACCGGAACAAAAGAGAATCCTTTTTTGCCATGTCAATAACCCCTGGAGGCAGCTGGAAATTCCCTTCCCCTTTCTGCCCTCCGGTTGAAGGATTGAGATTTCAGCAGCCTGGAGGCAGCTGGAAATTCCCTTCCCCTGTCTGCCTTATGAGGCAGATTATCATGGTAATCATCATTGCGGTCTCAGTACCGGTGCTGTCCAGCGCACAGTCCGGCAATTATGAAAAAGCCATGCTTGGTGCAATAGAGAAGATGAACAATGCCGGGACCATACCTGATTATATCGACGCTGCAAACATATTCGAGCGTATCGGGAATTCTGAAAAGAGCGAGTGGCTGCCATACTATCATGCCGCGTACTGTTATGTTAGTGCCGGCCATATTGAAGGCGACATTCAGAAAAAAGATCCCTGGTTCGACAAGGCACAGCAGTTCCTTGACAAGGCACTTAAGATCGCCCCCGATGAGTCTGAGCTATATGTTTTGCAGGCGTTCATCTATCCGGGCAGGATGGTCGTCGATCCGATGGGGCGGGGCATGGAACTTATGGGAAGGATGAATGCCGCTCTCGACAAGGCCATAAGTCTGAATCCCGGTAACCCGCGCAGTTACTTCCTAAGAGCAATGACCCTGCTGAATATGCCCGAAGCCTTCGGCGGCGGCCCGGAAATAGCCAGGCCATTGTTTGAAACTGCAAAGGAGAAATTTGAGGCCTTTGAGCCGGAATCGCCACTATGGCCCGTCTGGGGAAAAGAGCAAAATGAGGAGGAATTAAGCAAGCTTTAAGCCTCAATGATGTTTTTTTCTACCTTTATGCTTTCAGGATGAAACCGATAAAGACACACATTGCCATAATGCCTTAATAATGAAACTTCTGTCAACATCAGCCGATAAAAAGAAATCCGGCCGGGCATTGATGCTTCGGATATTATTGATTGCAGCAGTCCTGGTTACTATAGGCAATGTAATTGTGCTTGCCTATATTCCATTGGGCCAGTTCACTCTGGATATATTCATTTCAAATACAATTAATTCTCTCCTTATCGGCGGAACCATGGCAGCCGGGATCTCATGGATCATGGCATGGCTTGACAAAAAGCATCCATGGCTCGAAAACCCCACCCGCAGGCTTGTCCTTCAGCTGGCCTCAACACTTGGTTTCAGCATCCTGGTCATAGGAGTGGTGATTCTGGTGATGATATTTACCGGCTCAGAAGATGCCCGTTCAGAAATGATATATGAGAGCAGCCTGTTCATGGTCAGGGTAGGGGTCTCATTCCTGATCCTGTCGATGCTGGTAGTGCATGCCATTCAGTTTTTCACGAACTGGAAAAAGTCGGTTATCATGCAGGAACAACTTAAAAGGGAACAACTTGACCTGCAATACGAAACACTGAAAAGCCAGATTAATCCCCATTTTCTTTTTAACAGTCTCAATGCAATATCATCTCTGATCAAAAAGGACCCCGATAAAGCCACTCTATTTGTGCAAAAGCTTTCTGAGGTATTTCGTTATGTGCTGGAGCAAAAAGACAAGGAGATCACAACAGTTGAAGCCGAACTTGGCTTTGTTGAATCATATATTTTTCTCCAGAAAATAAGGTTTGGAGATAACCTGGTACTGAATACAGATGTAACAGACAGGGAAAAATTCGTGGTACCACTGTCATTTCAGATGCTGATTGAAAATGCGATCAAGCACAATGTCATTTCCCGGGAATATCCCCTTACCATTTCCATTTATTCGAAAAACGATAATTATATTGCATTCACAAATAACCTGAGGAAGAAAGATCCGGTAGCAACCTCAGGTACCGGCCTCAATAATATAAAATCAAGATTCAGTTTTTTTACATCCAGGCCGGTTATTGTGAGCAAAGATGAAACAAGTTTCACCGTTGAGCTACCGGTACTTGAAAAACCTGATAAACAGTGATCATTACCGGATCCATCACGATTTTGGAATATCCTGTTGACCTTTTAACAAGGGTTTTATGCGCGTATTAATACTTGAAGATGAACAGCCCGCCGTGGAGAGAATGGTTGAATTGCTCCAACAATATGACAAAAACATAGTGTTGGTTGCTGCTTTCGATTCGGTAAAGGATACGGTTGACTGGCTGAAATCCAGCCCCCATCCCGATCTGATCTTTATGGATATCCAGGTAGCCGACGGCCTTTGCTTTGATGTATTCAACCAGGTACAGGTTCAGGCGCCTGTAATATTTACAACCGCCTACCAGGAATATGCAATTCAGGCATTTAAGGTCAACAGCATTGATTATTTGTTAAAGCCCGTTGACTTTAAAGAACTGGTAACAGCCATGGAAAAATACAGGAAGCTCTTCCATGATAAAAAAGATAATCCGGTGCTGAGGCAGGAAATAATCGAAGGTGTCAGGAAAATGCTTGAAAAACCGCACAAAAACCGTTTCGTCATAAAAGTCGGCGAACATCTCCGGACGGTTTCAGCCGATGATATCCTTTACTTTTTCAGCCATGATAAAACAACCCATATCAGCACAACCGGCAACCGCATTCTAATAATCGATTATTCTCTTGATCACCTGATGGAGATCATCGACAATGAGAAATTCTTTAGAATAAACAGGCAGCATATCATAAACCGCGAAGCCATTACCGACATTGTAATGTACTCCAGGAGCCGGTTAAAAATAAAGCTGAAAGTTGAAACCCCCGATCCCCTGATCGTCAGCCGCGACAAGGTAAATTCATTCAAGACCTGGCTTGACAGCTGACTCAATTGTTGATTAATATTATCACTATTGTCCGGTCAAATCAGGCGGGGTGAATTGGTTTCATCAAAACATATGAGAGATACAATATTTTTCGGGTTTGAAATTTTATATAGGTAGGCGTCCCGACAGTTGCAGAGAAATTTCTACCCAATTCGTGCAGGAATTTTGGAGCTAATTTTTTTATCAGCCTGATTCTTTCAGGAGTTGAGAGGGTCAATGCTTCTAAAACATTGTCAGTAATATCTTTTTTGCTTTCAATAATAAGGTTGCTTTCTCTCAGTTGTGATTCCAACTCTTCAACTTGATAATCTTTCCTGAAATCGGTAAACAGAAAATATCCACCCGGTTTAAGAACACGAAAAACTTCGTTAAAAAACAAATCAACCCTCGGATACCTGTGGGATGATTCTATATTTATCACAACATCAAAGTGATTGTCTTTTAAAGTCAGCATCTGCGCATCACACTGAAAGAAACTCATGTTCTTATCTTTGTAATGTTTTTTGCAAAATTGGATGGCTTTATTACTAATATCAACACCGGTCGAAGAATTTGGTGCCATATTGTTGTTGATATATGATAATCCCCCTCCACGCCCGCATCCAACTTCAAGTATATTCAATCCCTTTAAATTAATGGGTGATACTGTATGATGATACAATTGAATTGAATACCTGTTTATTTCGTCCTCCTCACTCAGAACTATTCTTTCATTATTGTTCGAATATCCGAAATTCATAAAAACAACATCCCCATTTTTATCAAGTACACTGATATACCAATACCAGATTTTAAAAAACAGATTACGTAATTTTCTTACCATAAAACATCCATATTTTTAACCATTCCAAATATTGAAAAATAATTATAATTTATTCAAATTTTGTTCCGCCGGCAATTAACAATAAGGTCATTTGTAAAGTTCTCATCTCATCTCATAATTTTTTCTGGTTCAATTCACAACCAATATTTGAATATTATTAACCTTCCCGTGCGTGAAAACTTACTATTATATCACTCAAATATATATTATTATCATTTTAATGCAAATAACCCCTTCACACAAATTTCCATTAATTAATTTAAGTTGCCTGATTATCATTTACGGGTTTTATATTAGCTGTTTATTATAGTTTTTGGCTATCATAATCGCAGAACTTCTATTATCCAAATATTCACTACTTTTGCTTACTGTCGCATTGACACCGGTAACAATTGCGCATGAACCTGATAGAATAAGTTGCCATATAACTTTATGAAACTAACAGTATTTCTCATAGTTATAGCTTTTTTGTCTGGCTTCGGAGTTAAGGCCCAGACCATCACCGGTACATTCAACCTCCTCGCCGGCCAGGAGGTCAGGCTGGAAGGTTTTAATGGTTTTGATACCTATCTGATCAGCAGTGCAGATGTTTCTGAAGAGGGAAAATTTGTACTCAATTATTCAGAAGCCGCCTACGGCATGGGGCAGCTCATTTCTCCAGATAACAGGCCCTTTATCGTGATCCTTAGTGGAGAGGATATTGAACTGAAAGGAGAATCCTTTGCCCATCCTGAAACCATCGTGATACTTAAAGGAAACGAGAACCGGCTTTTTGAGCAATATGCAACCGGGCATCCCCGCAGAGAGCAGGCCCTGAGCGCATGGCAATACCTGGAAAGAATATACAGGATGGATTCCCTCTTTGCCGTTCACCAGGCACCTAAAAATGCTATTATTCAGGAAATGCAACGCATAAGAGAAGAAGACAAAGCTTTCCTGGAAAGTCTGGACCCGCAATCCTATGTAAGCTGGTTTTTACCAGTTCGGAAGCTGGTAAGCTCCGTTGCCACCATTGCGCAATACCGCACCGGGGAAATTCCCGGTGCAATTGCTGCATTCAGGAGCATGGACCATACAGACCCCCGTCTTTACAAAAGCGGCTTATTGGGGGATGTGCTGGAAAGCCATTTCTGGCTTATTGAGAACAGCGGCCGTTCACTTG
>SLOE01000039.1 GCA_007132715.1 Bacteroidales bacterium | reverse complement strand
CACCTGCATGCCCGGCAGCCCGAATCTGTCTCTCAGCTCATACACATCGCTGTCAATGTCTCCCAGGTCTTCTGCCACAAATGGCATTGACGGGAACTTCTCCTGCACCGCCTCAAGGAACCCGGCACCGGGTCCCACGGTCCATTTTCCACCTGCAGCCGTTTTGCTTCCTGCCGGCACCTCCCAGAAAGCCGAGAACGCCCTGAAGTGGTCAAGGCGTAGCAGGTCGAACAGCTCGAGGTTCTTCGCCAGTCTCATGAGCCACCATTCGTAGCCGGTATCGTCCATCCGTTGCCAGTCATATACCGGCATGTTCCACAGTTGCCCGTTACTGTCGAAATAGTCGGGCGGAACTCCGGCCACGGTTTTCATTTTACCGCTTTCGCTGAGGTTGAAGAGCTGCCTGTTGGCCCATACGTCGGCGCTGTTGTAGCTTACGTAGAAGGGGATGTCGCCAAAGATACGGATACCCCTGTCGTTGGCATATTTTTTCAGGCTCATCCACTGGCGGTATGCGATGAACTGGCTGAACCTGACCGGCATGATAGTATCTGCCAGCTCGTAATGCAAGGTCTTCATGGTTTTCTCATGCCGGTCCCTCAGCGGGGCGGGCCACCTGTACCAGGGGGTGCCGCCCCTGTCTCTGCTGATAGCTGTGAACAGGCTGTAATCGTCCAGCCAGCAGGCCTCTTTGCTGCAAAACTCTTCAAACTGACTGTACAGGTTGCTTAGCGGTGCCTTCACGGCGTTTTTCCAGGCCTTTTCAAGAAGCACGGCCCTGAATTCATCGGCTCTCTTGTTGCTTACCCTATCGCTTTTTTTGAAAATTTCCGATTCCAGGTCAGACTCCCTGACCAGTCCCCAAAAACAAAGCTGCTCAGGGTCAATAAGCAGGGTGTTGAGCGCAAAGGCTGAAGGCGATGAGTAGGGTGACCAGGCCTGCTTTGCCGTGACCGGCGAGAGTGGCAGGGTCTGCCAGTAAGTCTGTGATGCCCTGGAGAGGAAATTGATGAACCGGCGGGCCTCCCTGCCGAAGTCACCTGTCCCGTATTTCCCCGGAAGGGAAGATATATGAAGCAGGATACCTGAACTGCGCCCGGAAACAGGGGTGCGGCCGCTGAGCACTGCCACGGGAAGGTCGATGAACAGCTCCTCGGCAGGGATCCAGCCTTGCAGCAGGTCATCCTTGCTTTCCACTGTTTCTGCCTCCTGACCGGTGATACGGTTTTCCCACTTTACAGGTGCTCCTGCCGGAAGCAGGATACGGGTCCCTCTCCATGCTGAAGGCCTGATATTACCCTTTCCTTTTGCCATTGGCAGTGTGCCTGTATGAAGGGGGACGATGCAAAGCAGCCACCTGTTCCCCAGTTTGCGGGCGAATGCCAGGATGTTGGCCGCCAGTCTCCCGGTTGTTGCAAGCGGTATATAGTCGCCGCCGGTAAATATGTCCGGTTCGGATTTCCTGATATTGAGAAGAACTGAGGTGAGCAGCAGTTTTATCTGTCCGTCACCTGCCCCTGCAAGGAGCCTATTTGTTGTTTCCTGTTTATCACGTTGCCATGCACTCATGATCTCTGCGAGCACTTCATCAAGCATTCCCAGGTCTACGGGCCTCCTGTTGTCGGGGTCAACCAGGCTGAGATCCCACATTTCGGTGCCCCGGTAGATGTCGGGTATGCCGGGCGAGCAGCATTTAAGTGCAAGCTGTGCCAGGGAATTGACAATTCCCGCGGTGGCCAGCTTCCGGTGAAAGGGCAGCAGGGTTTTCAGGAAACTGCTGCCGGGCTCCAGCAGTGAACCGGCGAAGTTGCATACCGCCTTTTCGTACTGTTCGTCAGGCTCCTCCCACGAGCTGTTCTGTTTTGCCTCCCGCAGGGCCTTGACCAGGTATTCGCCGATCCGCTTTTTATACTCATTGCCGGGCTTTCCGTCAAACGGCAATGTGCCGGCAATGGTCTGGTATATGAAATACTCCTCGCCGGCACCGGCTGGTCGGGCAGGGATATCCTTTTTAATCCGCAGGCTGCTCCTTTTCCATACTTCAACCAGTCTCTTCCACTCTGAATACAAATCACCCAGAGCGTTAAGCCTGGCCCGCACATCCTCACCACGCTTGGTGTCATGTGTAGAGGTGCAGTTCATTGCAAGGGGGCTTTTCTCAAGCCTCGCCGACATAGCCCTGTGAAAATCCCCCGCCTCCATGCCCCTGTCATGAAGGTGGTCGCCGACCTCGTTACCGGCAATAAAGCAGCTGTATCTGTACATGGCTGTGTCTTCCACCCCCTTGGCTGCGAGGGGACCGGTATACTGGTTTAGGCGCCCGAAAAACTCATTGAGGAGGCAGAAGTAACGTTCACCGGCTTTATCAGCCAGCATCATCTCCCTGAGAAGGTGCAGTTCATTCTTAAGATCCTTATTCCTTTTCAGGGCACTGCTGATAATCTGTTTGACCGACTGCCTCATTTTCCCATGCAGTGGATACTCTTCCGGGTACAGGCGGTAAACAGGGTACGCCAGCATGAATTCGCACAAGGCCCCTTTCATTGAATCACGGGTGATGCCCTTTTTCACCGACCAGTCCGCTATATCCATCTCTTTCGCACAGCCGGAAAGTTCCTCGAACATTCTGAAGATATTCCGGGTCTCACCCTTCATGTGGTTTTCCAGGATAAGCTTTTTGCATTCGTAAATAATATCTCCGGGGTCTGTTTTATCACCGGTCAGCCTTTGGTAAAACTTTTTCAGCCTGGTGTAGCCTTTCCTGTTTACCATGAGGTTGTTCACCATGGCCAGGAAGTCGTACCCGCTGGTCCCCTCAACCTGCCAGGTATCCGGTATCTTTTCACCCTGTTCCATAATTTTTTCAACCACGATATACTTATCTTCGCCTGTGATTTCCCTCAGGGTGTGCAGGTATTGGGCGGGAAAGGCAAGTCCGTCGACATGATCTACCCTCAATCCGTCAATAACTCCCCGTCCTGCCAGCTCGCGGAGGAAGGCGTGGTGTTTTTCCACAATCTCTTTCTTGTCACTTCGCAGGCAGATCAGGCCGTTGACTGTGAAGAACCTCCTGTAGTTGATGCGGTCTGAGGTCTCTTTCCAGTAACAGGGCTCGTAGTGCTGTTGTTCAAGGAATTTGATTATTGACGGGGGACTGCTGTTTATTTTTTTGAGTATCCTGGCGGTCCAGGCCTGCATTTCAGGATCGGACTGGCAATAACCCGCGATCTCATCCTTGAAGACATCCCAGTCTCCGTTAAGGAAATTTCTGTCGGCCTCCCTTTCCTGCAGCCCGTACCTGTTCCATACAAGCCTCAGGCAGTCGGGGGCCTCTTTGAGGTTATCTGAGAAGAGGGACCTGAATGATTCGAAACTTGCAGGGTAGAGGTTATCAAAGTATTTTACAGCGATACTCCCCCGGTGCAGGACCACCTGCAGTTCGAGGTTGTGGATCGCCCTGTCGGCTGTGCTTCCCAGGAATGGCAGCATTATTTTTTCTCTTCCTTCAGCTACTTCCGGTTCAATGTCAAACATTCCGGCGTATCCTGAAGCGGCCCCCTTTTCAAGAAAGTCCCATATCCAGCGATTGTCAGGATGATAGGCCATGTGGTTGGGGACAATATCCTGGATCCAGCCCATGCCATTTTCTTTCAGCAAAAGTGACAGTCGTTGCAGTTCATCATCAGTACCTGTTTCAGGATTGACCGACAGCGGATCTGTGATGTCATATCCGTGGCTGCTGCCGGGTGTCGCCCTGAATACCGGGGAGGCATAAATGCTTCCTGCACCCAGCCTGACCAGATATGCCAGATGATGCTCAAGGTCATTCAGGGTGAATGAGCTGTTGAACTGTATCCTGTAGCTTGAGACCGGATTGTACATTGCATAGGTTTTTTTGTTAAAGAATAATTCCGCTTGCTTCATCCTGCCTGTAAAGATGGCGGGGGCGGAAGTTAATCCGACAATATCATTATTGACCGGGGTTCTATCATGAGGATGCCATTTTCGTCCAGCAGTGAGGCGAACTCACTTACCGGTCCTCCCCACCTCTGGTGTGCCGAATAGAGCAAAATATTGCACGAACCGGAAGGACCCTCCGCTACCGGCAGTTTCCCTGACTTCCCTGAAAAGTTCATAAGCACTGTCAGCCCTGCGCTCCGGATAACCACCATATCACCATTGGCAGCTCCGGCAGCCCTTACATGATCACGGCCTCCCGGCTTAAGGTCAGGGTGGGTCTTTTTCAGTTCTATCATTTTTTTGTAAAACCCCAGAAGTTTCTCCTTTTTCTCATTACCGTCAATATCCCATGAAAGCAGTGATCTTTTAAAGGTTTTAGGGGACTGGGGATCGGGTGGTTCGCCCTTGCCGATAAAATCGGCAAACTCTCTTCTCCTGCCTTCCCTCACGGCCGTGATCAGATCTTTGTCGCCGTGGCTGGTAAAATAGAGAAATGGTGCTTTTTCGCCATACTCCTCGCCCATGAACAGCATTGGTATGAACGGACTGACAAACATTGCACCGGCTGCCAGCTTGAGTGATTCAAAACTGAGCAGCGAGCCGGTCCTGTCTCCCAGCATCCTGTTGCCTGCCTGGTCATGGTTCTGGGTAAAGACCACAAATTTGCTCCCCGGTATTCCTTTTGCTGAACTTCCGAAGATCCTTTTGCGGTATTCCGAATACCGGCCGTCATAAACATATGCGTTGTTATATGCATCAACCAGATGGGATGTTGTACCGAAATCGGAATAATAGCCTTGCCGTTCACCGGTAAGCCTGGCATGGAGGGCGTGGTGAAACTCGTCACACCACTGGCAGTCCAGGCCCATCCCGCCTTCACCGGCGGGAGTGATATATCTTGCATCGTTAAGGTCGCATTCGCCAATTAGAAAGTGATTCCTGCCGGTTAACCGGTTAAGTCCGGCAACATGATCAGAGAGCTCAGCGAGGAAGTGCCTCGCCCCGAAATCCCATATGGCGTGTACGGCATCAAGGCGTAGTCCGTCCACACCATAGTCTCTAAGCCACATAAGAGCATTTTCGATGAAGTATCTCCGCACCCCGTGAGACCACCTGTCGTCAAAGTTGACAGCGCTGCCCCATGGGGTCCTGTATTTGCCGGTAAAATAAGGTCCGGCAGCCGGAAGATAATTTCCTTCGGGGCCCAGGTGGTTATATACGACATCGAGAATTACGGCAATTTCCCTTTTATGGCACTCATCCACAAACCGGGCTAGTTTTTCAGGACCTCCGTATGAGTTTTGTACAGCAAATGGATACACACCGTCATAGCCCCAGTTACGGTTTCCCGGGAACTGGGCCACCGGCATCAGCTCGATGGCGTTTATGCCCAGAGCAATCAGGTAATCCAGCTTTTTAATGATGCCTTCGAAAGTGCCTTCCGGGGTAAAGGTCCCTGTATGAAGCTCATAAATTACCAGTCCCCCTGGCCCTGTACCCGGTCCGGCAGCAAGAGACCGAGTTATCCGGGGCAGGTCAGCCACCTCCGATTGGGAATGCACCCCTTCAGGCTGGTACAGGGAGACCGGGTCGGGTATTTTTGTTTTACCGTCAATCACAACCATGTACCTGTCGCCCGCCTCTATGCCGGTAAACAGGCCTTCATGATAACCGTGCTCCTTTCTTTCAAGCGGGAATAAGCCTTTGTTTTCTATCTCTATAGCTGCCGTGGAGGCTTTCGGCGACCAGAACAGGAAACGGGCACCTCCTTCAGGCAGGAGGGTCATCCCAAGCTCTCTCTTTTCCAGGGGGGCTTCAAGCATTACCTGTGGTTTTACAATAACTGTGCCGTTGAGAAATCCTTAAGAGGCTGATCATTTCAATGGCAGGGTGTTTTTACTTCCTTTTGGACATCAGCAGCACCACCGAGCGTCCGTCAAGATATATCTCATCGCCGGGTCCATATTCCCGGCCTCCCTCCTCCGAAACAAAACATTCGTGCGTATCAATCACTTTTTGCCAGGAGTTTCCGTATTCGGCAGGGGGCAGCCTGAATATGACGGTGTCGTCATGAGCGTTGAACATCAGGTAGAAACTGTCGTCCACTATCCTGTTTCCTCTCGGGTCACGGCTTATGATCCCTTCGCCCGAAAGGAACACACCTATCGATTTGGCAAATGAGGTGTTCCAGTGCTCAAGGCTCATGGTATTGCCCTCCGGAAGGAACCACTCGATATCTTTTACCCTCGCACCGTTTACAGGTTCGCTCCTGAACCACCTGGTCCGGCAGAAGACGGGATGGTCGAGCCTTAACCGTATAAGTCCGGAAACAAACTCAACCAGCTGTTCATCCATATTGTCCCAGTCCACCCACGATATTTCGTTGTCCTGGCAATAGGCATTATTGTTCCCTTTCTGGGTGCGCCACATTTCGTCGCCGGCAAGCAGCATGGGAATGCCCTGCGAGAGAAACAGTGTTGCCAGGAAGTTCCTTACCTGTTTTTTCCGCAGGCTGATTATCTTCTCATCATCGGTTTCGCCTTCTACTCCGCAGTTCCAGGAACGGTTATGGTCTTCGCCGTCTTTGCTCTCTTCCTTGTTGGCCTCGTTGTGTTTGTTGTTGTATGATACCAGGTCCCGCAGTGTAAATCCGTCATGTGCGGTAATGAAGTTGATGCTGGCAACCGGCCTGCGCCAGTCATCGAAATAGAGGTCAGAGCTTCCCGTGATGCGGTTTGCAAATTCGGGAAGCATCTCATTCTCACCCCTCCAGAATTCGCGCATGCTGTCCCTGTACCTGCCGTTCCATTCCAGCCATCCGGCAGGGAAGTTACCCACCTGGTAGCCGTTCTCGCCTATATCCCAGGGTTCCGCTATAAGCTTGACCTGCGACAGCACGGGATCCTGGTGAAGCACGTCAAAAAACGAACCCCACTTGTCCACATCGCTGAACTCCCTTGCCAGTGCTGTTGCAAGGTCAAACCTGAAACCGTCGACATGCATCTCGGTTACCCAGTAACGGAGGCTGTCCATGATAAGCCTCAGAATTGTCGGGTGAACGGTGTTAAGGGTATTTCCTGTTCCGGTGTAGTCCATGTAGTGCCTGCGGTCATCCTCCCTGAGCCTGTAGTATGACATGTTGTCAATTCCGCGAAAGCTTATTGTGGGCCCCAGGTGGTTGCCTTCACCGGTATGATTGTAAACTACATCTATGATCACTTCAATGCCAGCGTTGTGAAGCTCTCTGACCATATCCTTGAATTCGCTCACCTGCTCCTGTCCACACCCGCCGCTGGCGCTGCAGGCAGGGTGGGGGGCGAAGAAATTGATACTGTTGTATCCCCAGTAGTTGGTCAGGTTATTGTCCACCAGGTGCCTGTCGTTGACAAACTGGTGCACCGGCATCAGCTCTACTGCATTTATGCCTAGTTTATGCAGATATGATATCGTCCCGGGGTGTGCGAGTCCGGCATAGGTGCCCCGCAACTCTTCGGGTATAGCTTTATGAAGCCTTGTAAACCCTTTTACATGAAGCTCGTAGATGACGGTTTTGTTGAGGGGTATCTTCAGCTGGGTGTCGCCCTCCCAGTCAAAGTGGTCATCAATCACAACGCATTTGGGAACGTACGGGGCGCTGTCGGTCTCGCTGAATGACAGATCTTCCTTTTCATGCCCGATCTCATACCCGAACAGGGCGTTGTTCCACTTACCTGTTCCGTTAAGTGCCTTTGCATAGGGGTCGATAAGAAGCTTGTTGGGATTGAACCGCAGCCCTTTGTCGGGCTCATAGGGTCCGTGCACCCTGTAGCCGTACTGCTGTCCCGGTCTCAGTCCGGGTATATATACATGCCAGCTGTTATGGGTCCGCTCCACCACTTTTATGCGGTTTGTCTCAGTTCCGTCATTGTCGTACAGGCAAAGCTCAACTCCCCATGCGTTTTCGGCAAACAGTGCGAAGTTGACCCCTTTGCCGTCGTACCTGGCACCCAAAGGATAGGGCCTTCCTGGCCAGGTTTCCGGTTTATCCATTTGTCAGAATTTTGTGTAAAATTAAACGAAATAATAATAAAAACCGGAAGCCTCTATGTGAGGTTCCGGTTTATAATTATGTTAGTGCAAACGGACTTGTTTTACATTCCCGGCTGGGGCGGTATTGCCCTTGGCACGGCCGGGTCAAAGCTATCGTTTATTGCTTTTGCTATTGCCTGACTGAAAACTGCAAGGTCAGGCGGGGTCCGCGATGTGATGAGATGGCCGTCAATTACAAGAGCTTCGTCAACATAGGTTGCACCTGCTCCTTCGATCTCATCCTTAATTCCGCCAACCGCAGTACAGGTAACTCCATCAAGCACTCCGGCGGTGACAAGGACCTGGGGTCCGTGACAAATTGCTGCCACGGGCTTGCCCGTTTCGAAGAACTCCCTGGCAAATTCAACAACTTCGGGTATCTCCCTGAGGACAGATGGTGCTGTTCCTCCGGGCAGAATAAGTGCATCGAACTGGTCGACAGAGACATCTGCAACAGCCCTTTCAATGCCAATGGTAAAGTCACTGTTATAGGCCTTTACCACACCTGTTTCCGGTCCGATCACCGTAATATCCATACCCTGGTTTGTCAGGTAACCAATAGGCATGTAAGCTTCTCCGTCATGAAAGCCTTCGGCCACCAGTACTGCAACATTGGGCCTCGGCAGAGGATCCATTACCTCAGCTACTTCTTCTACTGCACCGGGACAACCGGTTAGCAGGATCATTACGCCCAGCAAGGGAAGGAATTTCAACATCATTTTCTTCATAATACTCCGGTTTTAGGGTTAATATTAGTTGGAAACACAGTTTGTTGATTGTAATTATAAGTTATTGTTGTTTCTAATAGACTAAATAATTGTGCCAAAAAAAACTCCCCGGTTCCATATGATATTTAACGTGTTCGGTTAAGGGATTATTGTACAAGCTTATAGGTGTGTTCATAGATTAGTTTATATCCGGCATTGAAGTCGGGACTGTTATGTAAAATAAGGCTGTCAAACATAAATTGTGGAATTATTCCACAGTTTGGGAGAATTCTTCCTGCAGCTTACCAGATCTGCGTAAAGCTTCAGGATGCATTTGTTTATGAATACAGATATATTGTTGTATTATTACTCTATTGTAATAACTTTGTATAAGGTGGCACAAAAACTTTTATAAATAATGAACTTTTCAAGGAGGGTCAGGTCTTTATTCAATCCTGAATACTTTCAGGGATGGTCAAGAAAGCACAGGTATTTTGAGGGATGGTATTTTAAAATATTATCTGCAGATGAAGAAAGCGCCTTTGCCCTGATTCCTGGCGTTTCAATGGACACAGAAGGTAACCGGCATTCATTTGTGCAGTTTCTTGATGGACGCAGTAAAACATCAGTATATCATAAGTTTGAGTTTGACGATTTTAGTGCATCACCCAGCCGGTTTTATATTTCTGTCGGCAATAACCATTTTTCCGGCAGGTCACTATCGGTAAATCTGGACAGTCTTAAAGGAGAGCTTAACTTCACCGGGAATGTTCCCTGGCCCAAGCGCTGGTATTCACCCGGAATAATGGGCCCGTATACGTTTGTTCCGTTCATGCAATGCTATCATGGGATTGTTAGTATGGATCACTCAATAGAGGGATATCTTGATTATTACGGAAGAAAGATCGACTTCACCGGTGGCAGGGGATATATTGAAAAGGACTGGGGCAGCTCTTTTCCTGAAGGATATATCTGGTTTCAGTCCAATCATTTCTCCCGGCCCGGTGTTTCCATAAAAACATCAATTGCCAAAATACCCTGGCTTGGAAGTTCATTTATCGGGTTTATATCAGGCATATGGCTGTATGACAGGCTTATAAGATTTACAACTTATAACGGGTCATCATTGAAAAAAGTAGCCGTCGATGGACCGGTAGTGGAAATTGTCTTGCAGAACAAAACTTACTTGCTGGAGATAATTGTTTTACGCGATTCAGCCACAGCTCTAGCATCACCCTTAAGAGGCCATATGGACGGCAGGATCGAAGAAAGCATGTCGTCAGAAATGGATATTTCCCTGACGGAGAGAAAATCCGGGAGGTTGATATTTTCGGGAAAGGGCCGTAACGCGGCTGTTGAGATTGCAGGAAAGGTTGAGGAGATTCTTATCTGATGCTTCAGGAATGAAAATATAGAAATATGGCCCAAAAAAGATCAGTGCCTGCAAGGATAACCAGAATGACTGAGGATCTCCTTAAAAAGTATGCCCGCACTGAGATTCTTGTATTGCTTCTTGCAATAGTATTGATTGTTAATTTTCTGCTTTTCCCGCTCCTGATGCCGGCAGGGGAGGGGGTTAAACCCCTCGACATAATGTTTGCCTACAGTCCGGCAGAAGCTTATGAGATGATAGCTTCCTACAGTGAAGAGACAAGGCAAAACTATATCAGGGGACTGCTGCTGATCGATTTTGCCTATCCGGTAATATACTCTCTGCTGCTTGGCTTAGGAGTTTATCTGTTGTGGCGCAATCCCCGCCTTTCACTGCAGCCTTTATTGATAATGGCTGCAGACTATCTGGAAAATACAGGTATTCTTATAATGCTTTCAGCATGGCCTGCAAGGATTAGCGGACTGGCAATTGCAACAAGCATCTTTACCACACTAAAGTGGTCGATGGTTGTATTGTCGGTAATGCTCATATTCGGCGGGTTGGTGCGGAGAATTATCGTCCGCACCTAACCTCTATTTATCAGGCACCTAAATCCACCGGTATTATAGCTCCCATCCCTCCCTGTATTCATAGTGAAGGAACCGGTCAGCTTCCGGCAGATTGGTGAAACGCAGGTTTACCGGATCGAACTCCAGGGGCCGGTAGCTGAGTGTTTCCCTTAGTTCAGGCCTGAGTGCTATGTTGCCAAGCAATACAGTTTCGGTGAGAGGTCCTGCCCAGTCAAAATTCGAACCTGCGGGTGCTCCGCCCTTACAGGCATCGGTCCATTCTTTATGGTGTCCCGGGGATGAAGGAATCCATGGGTCGGGCCTTTTATAAGACTCATCAAGTGACTCGGGTAAAATGCGGTTCCCCAGGATCATACCCTGATCGCCCACATACAGGACTCCGCCTGCACCCATCTGTATGCCCGGATCAATTCCGGGGATACGCGGGGGCCTAAGTCCGCCATCATACCAGGTCAGTCTCAGGGCTGGCATTTGTTCCCGTTCGGGAAAGTCGTAAGTTACTATTGAACCGAGCGGAAAAGTTTCGTCATTCACCAGTGTTGAAACAGCCTGCACAGAGGTTGGATATTTCAGCTTCAGTGCCCGGAATACGGGGTCAAATGAGTGGCAACCTATATCACCAAGTGCACCTGTCCCAAAATCCCACCAGCCCCTCCAGCGGAACGGGTGATAGGCCCGGTGGTATGGGCGCATGGGCGCCGGTCCTGTAAAAAGGTCCCAGTCAAGACCGACAGGTTCCGGGGGAGTTTCGACGGGCCGTGACACACCCTGGGGCCAGTAGGTGTCGGAGAGTCCCCTGTTCGGGCGGTCAGTCCATACATGAACCTCACGGATATCACCTATAACCCCGTCGCTTATCATTTCACGAAGTCTTCTCGGCCAGTCGCCTGCCTGACCCTGGTTACCCATCTGTGTAGCGACATTGTGTTCCCTTGCTGCTTCAGTAAGTCTTCTGGCTTCATAGATTGTTTTTGTAAGCGGTTTTTCCGTGTAAACATGTTTACCTCTTTTTATTGCCTCCATGCTTGCCACTGCATGAGTGTGGTCGGGAGTTGCTACAACGACTGCATCGATCTCTTTCATTTCGTCTAACATGATCCGGTAATCCTTATATCGCCCTGCACCGGGATATGTTTCAAACACCCTGACAGTCGCCTCGTTCCAGTCTGCGTCACATAGCGCAACAATATTATCGGTTTCGGCAATATGGCTCAAAACACTTCGTCCCATTCCGCCTATCCCGATAGCAGCAACATTGAGTTTGTCAGAAGGTGCAGTATGACCCAGTCCTGATACTACATGTGAGGGGACAATGGTCAGTCCTGCGATCGCAGCAGATGTTTTACCGATAAAGCTTCTCCGGCTGATCGGTTTTGGGTGTTTTAATTTCATGTTTTTTTGTTTTTGGGTTGCAGTTATTTACATTACTCAGGATGTTTTCCTTTTCCGAGAAAATCATATAAGTATTCCCAGAATACAGGGTTTGCCGATATAGTGTTGTGATTGGTATTCTGGATAACGTGATATGATTTTGCACCCCGCCATGCTTCATAAAGCATTTTTGAGTGTCTGGCCGGTACAATATTGTCGTTTGATGCAACAAGTGTCAGCATTGGATTATAAGCCTCATGTGCAAAGGGAAGGACATGAAATTTTTGCCGCATAAGCATTCTTACGGGTATGAAAGGAAAAATCTCCCTTGCAATATTGGCCATGCTGCCAAAAGGTGAGACAAGAACTGTTCCTGACAAATCACGGTTAGCTGAAAGGTAAACTGCCATTGCTGTACCCAGGCTTCTGCCCATGACCGCTATGTTTTTTTTGTCAATATCGTCCCGGTTTGAGAAGACATCGTAAAGAAACAGGGCGTCACCAAGCAGGGCTGTTTCTCCCGGCCTCCCGGTGCTTTTGCCGTAACCCCTGTAATTCATCAGCAATACCGACCAGTTCGTAAACCTGTGTGCATCTTCGATCATCCACGATACCTCCTCTGCATTACCGCCAAAGTAGATTAACAAAGGTGAAGGACCTTTGCCGTTGTTGTTTACCAGCCAGCCGTGAAGGTCTTTACCATCATGGGTTTTAAGTCCTACCTCTTCAACTTGTGTGTAATTCTGTTCAATATATTGATGATGGCCGGCATTGAGCGGCTGCCTGAAGAAGATAAGGTTCTCCTGGAAAAAGTAGAGTAAAGCGGTTATTATGAGGTAAACTGTTATAACCAGGAGTATGATCCTCCTTAAAATCATGGCGGCTTCTACCGGGTTGTCCATTGCCTGCGAAATTTAGGTTCTCCCGTTAAACAGTCTAATAGCTCTTTCAAGTATATCATCCTTTCCGTCAGAGATTGAATCTTCGGTCATGTCAACCTTTATGTGCGGAGCCACACCCGATTCGATGCTTATATTTCCCGGACTGTAGAACCTGGAGCTTGAAACTCTCAGGAGCCAGCCGTTAGGAAGATCGTGAAAGGCCGGCATACCACCACCCCCGCCTGTAGTATCGCCAATAACCGTAACATTTGGCAGTGCCTTCATATACTGTGCAAAATAGGTCGTTGCGCTGTAACTTCGTCGGTTGGTCAGCACAACTACATTGCCTGTGTACCTTTCTCCTTCATGTGGCTCAATATAGACTTCCTGTTGCCTGAAGTCCTCATGACCGGGTCCGGTCTTTACATAGTTGTATCCGACAAGCGTTTTTTCGTCAGCAAACCTGGATACCAGCTTCCTGGCATTCTCGGTACTTCCCCCTCCGTTATTTCTCACATCTATTATCAGTCCTTTTTTGTTTTTAAGTTTTGCCAGGATGATGTCAATGCTGTTATCACTTATTTCACTGGCAAAGCTTGGGTAATATATATAGATCACATCACCTATGGGAACAAAATGAAATGGACCGATATATCTCTGCCTGCCCCTGAAATAATTTCTTTCAATCAGGTCATAGCTGAAATTTTCGGGACTGTCGAGGTACCATTCCCAGTATCTTGACCTGTCAAAAGAACTTAAAAGGTTTACATGACCGTCTTTCAGTTCATAAAGCATTGCTGCACAGAGGTCAAACAGCTCAACCGGGCCCATGTCATCCCGCACCTGCGCCCGGTAGTTGCTGTAGATGCTTCTCCAGTCCACTCCTTTGTATTCAAAGAAGGAGTAATGCCTGTCAGTAAAGGTCCATATCTCTTCAAATATCGATACAGGATCATCCTTTGCATCCGGTCTGATAAGGATCTTTTCACACGATGCCATCAGCAGCGGTACCAGCAGGCTGGTTATCCAGATAGTCATTGTGATCTGTACCTGCTTCTGCATTTTTCCCGGTTTTATATCCATCATTGGTATATTTTCCGTTACTGCCTTACCATGAAATACAGCTCCAGTACAAGCTGATGCAATGCATTGTTTGTGTTGAGGTTATGGTTACCCTTCATAGTGTAATAATCCCACAGGTACCCAATTCTGAACCAGTTGGGATTGGATTCGCCCCCGAATTTCTCCCTGATGAAAACACCTGACGTCACATTTGCATAATTATACGGCAGAAGGACCTGCTGTTCAAATCCCTGTGTTTTAACGCCACCATCTTCTCCAAGTTCAAAGCTTACTCCATATTCAGGGATCCTTACGGTATAACCAAAAAGACTGGCTGCAGCAGAAAGCTCAATATTCCAGTCCCGCCAGAGGAACCGGCTGTGAAAATAAAACTTGGCCTGGGGCCTGATCTCACCGACCATATCTGCATAGAGATATGAATTGCCCAGCCTCCCGGCAAGCCTGAAATTGCCG
This sequence comes from Bacteroidales bacterium, assembly GCA_007132715.1. Lineage (GTDB taxonomy): Bacteria > Bacteroidota > Bacteroidia > Bacteroidales > PUMT01 > PXAP01. The sequence continues at coordinate 1,125 of SLOE01000039.1, read as the reverse complement.
TACACATTTGCCTGTCCCCCGACATACATCTCATAACGTTCAGGCGTATTTATTTTCCTGAGGTGCATATATCTGATCCCGGCAGCAGGATTTTCAACCACCGTGCCTTTATGCGAGGGTTGTGAGTAATTATACCTAAATCTGGCAAAGCTCAACTCGGCGATATATCCCGGCCTGTGGGCACGGCGCGCAAAATTCAGTATTCCCCCGGGCCCCCTGTAGTGCAGGTTTGACATCCTGTCGTCGGTGAGCAATCCCCACGATAAGCCCTGGTCAATCTTGTAATAGACGGCATCTCTCACTCTCCGGCTCTCTTCAGGTTCATTTGCCTGGGTGAATCCCTTACGGGGGAATATAACTGCTGCCAGCAGGACAAAAGAGATGATTTTAAATGATTGATATAACATAATTTTGATGTTACTCCATAATCTCGGGGAAGAACCGGTCCTGTACAAAGAAATATAAACTTCCCCGGAAAAAAAAACCCGGGAGCCGCGTAGGTTGTTGCAATTATTTGTTGGTTAATGGGCAGGTTTAATTTTACTTTCTTATTTTTATCATTTGTTTGTGACATTTATTCAACCTTAAAAACACATATGAGTATGGAACGCAGGAGTTTTATCCGTAACGCCGCCATGGGCGGTCTTGCAATGGCCGGTATGACCGGGTCGTTTGCTGCAGCCGCCGTCAATCCAGAAGTAAAAACCAGCAACAGGGCAAAGTTCAATCTCAAGTATGCCCCATCATTTGGTAATTTCACCGAACATGCCGGGAATGATCTTATTGATCAGATAAGGTTCATGGATGACCAGGGCTTCAGGGCTATGTTCGATAACGGACTTATGGGCAAGGAACCGGCCATGCAGGAGAAGATTGCCAATGAACTGGACAGGCTTGGTATGGAACTGGGACCTTTTGTATTATATGCTGATTTTAGTGTTACCTCAATGGTTACGCGTGATCCCGAAAAGATGGATATGCTGAGGGAGAGAATGAGAATGGGCCTGGAGGTCCAAAAACGTACAAATGTTAAAACGGCACTTGTTGTCCCTGGTCGTTATGATCAGAGGCTTCACTGGGATTATCAGACTGCCAATGTAATTGATACCATGAGGATGCTATGTG
>SLOE01000008.1 GCA_007132715.1 Bacteroidales bacterium | reverse complement strand
GGTTGTCATCACCCGCGGCAGTTCCACTGCCTCTTTCACCCAAGGCGGCTGAGAGTGTTTATAATGTCGTGACTCAGTATCTCGACCTTCTTCCCGTCGAGCTTTATTATCCTGTCATGTCTGAATTCAGCCAGCGTCCTTATCATGCTCTCCTTGGTGGTACCTGTGAACTCGGCCAGTTCCCGCCGGGCCAGCGGCAGATCGAACACATTGCTGTGGAAGATCTCCGTCGAGAAGTAGAGCAGCATTTCGGCCACCCTGCCCGGTAGTTGCTTCTGAAGGTGGTTGGTAAATTTGGTGAGCATTTTATTGTTCTCATCACTTATCCTTTCCAGGACCATCACTGCGAGCCTGCCGTTCTTTATGAGCATATCCCTGAACACCGTGACATCAGTCATCACAACTTCCGAATCCTCCACGGCAATTGCACTGTATTCATGGGGGTCTGTGCCGAAAACCGCCGGAAGCCCTACAAAGCTGTTGCCTACAAACAGGTCAAGTATGATCACCCTGCCGTTCCTCACCTCCTTGCTGATCTTGACCAGGCCCTTTTTCAGGTATATGACCTGCGAAACAGGAGTATTCTGCCTGAATATAACCTCACCGGCCCTGAAGCCGACAGAGTGGCTGGCATTCTCCAAAACCCTGAAATCTGCGTCCTCAAGCGATTCAAGGAAAGAGACCCTGTTACCGTCTTCTGCTGTTAATACTGTTGACATAAAACCTGATCAATATCTTCTGTTACCAAAGATACATGACATTTTTCAAAAATCACATATCCCGGCAGCATCCCGCTGTCGCTTACCCAATCTTTATGCTGAGGCGGGAAAACACCATCAGCACAAAACCCAGTATTGCCAGCACAACACCCGGCAGTGCGTTGTTCAGGGTCAGCACGGCATCCCTGAACGAAAGTTCGATAACAGACTCAGAAGTAACACCCAGGATGACAAGGGCTATGCCCCCAAGCAGGGCCACAGCAGCAAAGGCGAACTTTAAAATGAACACCCGGTACTCCTTCTCAGCCAGGTTGACGATAACCTCCGGGGGCATATCCCCGGGGATCTCGATCTTTTTGAGGTTAAAACCAAAAGGTATCTTCATGATAACATAAAAATACAAAATTTGTATCTTTAAAAAATTGCCAGGCCTGTATCCGATGATGAAATCAAAAAATTCCTGGCAGAAAGAGCCATTAATCTGAACGATTAAGAAAACTCCCCCTAAATCACTTATAGATTAGTGATTTTGTGCAATATTTTCACTTATAGATAAGTTATTATTGTTATATTTGAAAAGATATCCTGAATATAATGGAAAGGCTTAAACAAATATCGGAAAGCAGGTTGCAGCAGGTTCCAACCCGATTTACCCGATTTCTCAAGGCTGAAATACATTGGGATGACAGGATGATTGGTATTTCAGGAGCCCGGGGATCGGGCAAAACCACTATGATCCTGCAGCATATGAAAATAAACCTGCCTGCCGGTGTTGAAGCCCTGTATGTAAGCCTTGATGATATTTATTTTGCCAGGAATCCAATTGTACTGTTTGCTGAAGAATTTTACAAAAAGGGGGGAGAATACCTGTTTATTGACGAGGTGCATAAATACCCTGAATGGTCAAGGGAACTGAAAAACATCTATGACAACCTGCCCGGACTGAAAATAATCTTCACGAGTTCCTCAGCTCTGGATATATACAAGGGAGGTTATGATCTGAGCCGGCGGGCTATGGTATACAATCTTCCAGGCCTATCATTCCGTGAATTTATTGAATTGAAGTACCAGGTAATATTCCCGGCATACCAGCTTGAAGAGATCCTGCACGAGCCTGAAAGAATTGCCCGGGACATTAATACCAAAATACGGCCTCTGAAATTATTTGAAGAGTACCTGCAATCCGGTTACTATCCATTCTTTATTGAATCTGAGAGAAATTACCCGGAACGACTGACCAACATATTGAACCTTATCCTGGAAAATGATATCCCCACAATTTTCAATATTGATTACTATTCTGTAATGAAAATCAAGAAGATGCTTGCCGTGATTTCAAGGATTGTCCCCTATAAGCCAAACATCGAGAAGCTGGCCCGGCAGTCCGATACCACCCGCGACACACTGCTGAAATTTCTATATTATCTGGAAAAGGCAGAAGTTGTCAAGTGGCTTACAAAAGACACCTTTGGAATAAACTACCTGAACAAGCCGGATAAAATCTATCTTAACAATACAAACCTGATGTATGCATTAAACAGTGAAAAACCAGATAAGGGCACAGTGCGTGAAACTTTCCTTCTTAACCAGTTAATGGTCAGACATAAAGTTACATATCCAAAAAAGGGTGATTTCCTGGTAGACGGCCGGTACCTGATTGAGGCAGGCGGGAAAGCCAAAGATGAAAAGCTGGTCCGGGACAGGGAGAACAGCTTTATCGCCGCTGATGACATCGAGTTCCCTTATGGTATGAAGATCCCGCTGTGGCTGTTCGGGTTTTTGTATTAGCTGCCAATTTAACTCCCCCGGCCATTATGTAAGCCACACCGCCGTTACAACCCGGCCACGGCAGACCAGCAGCGACCCGGCCACGAAACACAGGCTCACCAGGCAGGCTCCCCCAGCCACCCACGCCGTAACCCAGCCACGGCATCCCGTTAGCGACCCGGCCACGGCGAAGCCGGACCGCTCCGCGGCATTACCCCTCCTCTATCTCCCTGTGGTAATCCTGCAGCGACTTAACCTTGTAGCGGCCGTTGAGGCGCTCCCTTATCCCCTCGGTGGCGGCAAAGGCGGCCGCGGTGGTGGTTATATAGGGGATATTGTGCCTGATGGCCGATTTGCGGATATAGCTGTCGTCATATTCGCTCAGCCTGCCCGCCGGCGTGTTGACTATCAGGTCAATGTGCCCGTCAACTATGGCATCAATGATATTCGGGCGGTTCTCATGCAGCTTGTTGATGAACAGCGCCTGGATACCGTTGTCATGAAGAAAATTGCAAGTGCCCCCCGTTGCCATGATCCTGAACCCCAGCTGTCGAAAACTCTTTGCTGTTTTAAGGATCTTGTCCTTGTCCCGGTCCGCTATCGTAATCAGCACCGTGCCCGACACCGGCAGGGGCGTTTTGGTAGCCTCCTGCGACTTGAAAACCGCCATCCCGAAGCTGTCCGCCATCCCCAGCACCTCGCCGGTAGACCGCATCTCCGGTCCCAGCACAGGATCCACATCGGGGAACATGTTGAACGGGAAGACAGCCTCCTTCACGCCAAAATGTTTGATGTTGTTCTTTCGCAGCCTGAAGTCCCCCAGCTTTTTGCCGAGCATTATCTCCGTGGCGATCTTCGCCATCGGTATGTTGCATATCTTCGAAACCAGCGGCACGGTGCGCGAAGCACGCGGATTGGCCTCCAGGATGTACACCACATCCTTGTAGATCGCGTACTGGATGTTCATCAAACCCACCACGTTCATCTCGATGGCAATGCGGCGCGTGTACTCCTCGATCAGCTCTATCTGCTCCTTCGGTATGATTACCGGCGGTATCACGCAGGCCGAATCGCCCGAGTGGATTCCCGCATACTCGATGTGCTGCATAACGGCCGGCACAAAAGCATCTGTGCCGTCGGCAATGGCGTCGGCCTCGGCCTCGATGGCATCCTCGAGGAACATGTCGATAAGCAGCGGCCTGTCGGGTGTAACATCAACGGCAGCAGCAACATACTGCCTCAGCATCTCCTCGTCGAGTATCACCTTCATGCCGCGTCCACCCAGCACGTACGAGGGCCGAACCATCAGCGGGTATCCTATCCTGCCGGCTATCTCCACCGCCTCTTCAAGGGTGCTGGCCATGCCCGATGCCGGCTGCGGGATATCAAGCTTCTCCATGATCTTCCTGAAGTGGTCACGGTCCTCGGCATGGTCGATGGTTCGCGGACTGGTTCCGATGATCCTCACCCCGTTCTCCTCCAGCTCCCTGGCGATATTCAGCGGCGTCTGCCCCCCGAACTGCACTATCACCCCATCGACCTTCTCCTTCCTGTATATGCTCAGCACATCCTCGACCGTAAGCGGCTCAAAATAGAGCCTCCCCGAAGTATCATAATCGGTCGAAACCGTTTCGGGGTTGCAGTTCACCATGATCGACTCCAACCCCGCATCCCTGATAGCAAAAGCCGCGTGAACACAGCAATAGTCGAATTCGATGCCCTGCCCTATCCTGTTAGGCCCGCCCCCCAGCACCATGATCTTTTTGCCCTCACCCGGCGCAACAGTGTCGGCGCCGTTATAGGTCGAATAGTAATAAGAAGCATCGGCGCCGCTCACCGG
>SLOE01000155.1 GCA_007132715.1 Bacteroidales bacterium | reverse complement strand
TTAAACGGAAAATATTAATTTAGCAGACAATGCCGGCCGGTGCCATCTGGCGCCCTGCAATCATTAATAAGGAACCAACAGCATATTGATTTGGGCAAACAGGAAAAATATACGGAAACTCCCCTGATGAAGCAATACAGTAGCATCAAGGCCAGACATCCCGATGCAATTTTGCTTTTCAGGGTGGGTGATTTCTATGAGACTTTCGGCGAAGATGCCATTAAGGCCGCAGGGATCCTTGGGATTACGCTTACCCGCAGGGCAAACGGCGCCGCCTCCTATGTCGAGCTTGCAGGGTTTCCCCATCATTCCATTGATAATTACCTGCCCAGGCTGGTAAGGGCCGGTCAGCGTGTGGCAATATGCGAACAGCTTGAAGATCCAAAACTGGCAAAAAAGATAGTCAAAAGGGGGATCACCGAGCTGGTTACACCCGGAGTATCACTCAATGACAATGTACTGGAGCACAAGAAGAACAATTTCCTCGCATGTGTTCACATTGAAAAAGGCAGCGCAGGTGTGGCATTCCTCGACCTTTCAACCGGTGAGTTCATGGTCTCGCAGGGTAGTCTTGAGTATATTGACAAACTGCTCAGCGGTTTCGAGCCCCGGGAGGTCCTTTATGAAAAGGGAAAAAAGGAAAGTTTTGAAAAAGCTTTCGGAAGCAGGTATTATACCTACAAGCTTGATGAGTGGGCCTTCCATAATGATACAGCATATGAAAAGCTTACCTCCCACTTCAGGACACAAACGCTCAAGGGCTTCGGTATTGAAGCCCTGGCCCTGGGAATTACTGCCGCCGGTGCAGTGATGCACTATCTTGAACTGACCAGGCATGACCGGCTGAAACATATAACAGCGCTTTCGCGGATTGACGGAGAACGCTATGTGTGGCTCGACAAGTTCACGGTCAGGAATCTTGAACTGTACTATTCCTATAACGAAGGGGCAAAGACCCTGATATCGGTCATAGACAGGACCCTGTCGCCCATGGGCGGACGTATGCTGAAGCGGTGGATAAGCATGCCCCTGATGGACGCAGATGAGATTAACAGGAGGCTTTATGCGGTGGAGTTCCTTGCAGGCGATACCGGCACTGCAGACCAACTGGCCGATGCCATAAAGCAAATCGGGGATCTGGAGCGCCTGGCTTCGAAGATATCGGTGGGCCGTATCAACCCCAGGGAGATGGTGCAGCTTAAAAACACACTTGGTTGTGCAGCAATGATAAAGGAGATATGCAGTGAGACCGGCTGCCCGCCCCTTGGTGATATCGCAGCCTCAATCGATGAGTGCCGTGAGCTGAAGAAGAGGATCGCGGCAAGCATAATTGAGGACGCTCCCAATGCAGTACAAAAGGGCAATGTAATTGCCTCAGGGGTTTCGACCGACCTCGACGAGCTGCGCAACATACTGCATTCCGGTAAGGATTACCTGATAAACATGCAGCAGAGGGAAATTGAACGAACCGGTATTACATCCCTCAAGATTGGCTACAATAACGTATTCGGGTATTACATTGAAGTGAGGAACACCCACAGGGACAAAGTGCCCGGCGAATGGAACAGGAAACAGACCCTGGTCAGCGGCGAGAGATACATTACAGAAGAGCTGAAGGAGTATGAGGAGAAGATACTGGGGGCAGAGGAGAAGATACTTGAACTGGAGACAGAGCTTTTCAACCATATTATTGAAGATGCTGCCGCGCATATTGCCACCATGCAGCAGACCGCTTCATCGGTCGCCCGCATAGACTGCCTCCTTTCATTTGCCAGGCTGGCAAAAGAGAACAACTATTGCAAACCTGAAGTGAATGAGGGCACAGCAATCGACATCAGGCAGGGAAGGCATCCCGTGATAGAGCAGTCCCTCCCCCCGGGTGAGGAATACATCGCCAACGACCTGTTCATTGATGACAAAGAGCAGCAGATAATAATTGTTACGGGACCCAACATGTCGGGTAAATCGGCGCTGCTCAGGCAGACCGCCCTGATAGTGCTGCTGGCGCAGACAGGATCTTTTGTGCCGGCACAGTCCGCCTCCATCGGGATCGTAGACAAGATATTCACCCGTGTTGGGGCATCAGACAACATTTCGCTCGGCGAATCGACCTTTATGGTAGAGATGAACGAGGCGGCCAGCATACTGAACAACCTCTCCTCCCGGAGCCTGATCCTGCTCGATGAAATAGGCAGGGGAACAAGCACATACGACGGCATATCCATTGCCTGGGCCATGGCAGAGTTCATTCATGAATACCCGCACGGCAAGGCAAAGACCCTCTTCGCCACACACTACCACGAGCTCAACGAGATGGAGCATTCCTTCAGCCGCATAAAGAACTACAACGTTTCAGTAAAGGAGATGGAGAACAAGGTGATCTTCCTGCGAAAGCTGGTTCGCGGAGGAAGCGAGCACAGCTTCGGCATACATGTTGCCCGCATGGCAGGCATGCCCAGGAGCGTCGTTAAAAGAGCAGGCGATATACTGAAGGAACTTGAAAAATCGCATAACCGCCATTCACTTGCCAAACCTGTGGCATCACTGGCAGGCCAGCGTGAAGGGTTGCAGCTCAGCATCTTCCAGATGGACGACCCGGTGCTTAAACAGATACGTGACGAGATCATGAACCTTGACATCAATAACCTCACCCCCGTTGAGGCCCTCAACAAGCTAAACGAAATAAAAAAAATAACCGGCATTAGGGATAAAGATAATTGACACCCTTCCGGGGAAGAGGTCGCCGGGGAATACCCTCGCAAGATAACTCCCGGCAGAATTCCCGGGTTGATGAAGATGACCCCTCTGCCCCCTTCCATTGACGGGAACATGCGGGAGATATTTTTTGGATTTTTGCAAATGCGTTTTTTTGAAAAAAGGAAAAATAAATTTACCTTTGCACGACCAATGCGGAAATAGCTCAGTTGGTAGAGCACGACCTTGCCAAGGTCGGGGTCGCGGGTTCGAGTCCCGTTTTCCGCTCAACGCCCGGAAACAATTCCGGGTTTTTTTATGAGACTGTGCGTGGTTTTGTTGCATAATCACCGGCAATTTTCTTAATTTTACGCTCTCGATCCTGCCCGGGTGGTGGAATTGGTAGACACGCAGGACTTAAAATCCTGTGGCCATTGCGGCCGTGCGGGTTCAATTCCCGCCCCGGGTACTTAAAACTCCTGTCTGCCCGGACAGGAGTTTTGCGGTTTATAGCGCATAAAACAGTCATGACGACCACGTTAAATTCGTAGCATGCAAAAGGATATATCTTCAATACGCGGGGAATACAGGCTAAAGGAGTTGTCGGCCTCTGCAGTAAGCCACGACCCCCTGGTGCAGTTCGGTATATGGCTCGATGAGGCCATTTCGGCCAGGGTGCACGAACCGACTGCCATGACACTTGCCACTGCCGGCAGTGACGGGCACCCTTCGGCCAGGATTGTCCTTCTCAAGGATATTTCCGGAGATGGAGTGTCCTTCTATACAAACTACGAAAGCAAAAAGGGCAGACAACTGTCTGAGAACAGCCGGGCTGCCCTGCTCTTTTTCTGGCCCGAGCTGGAAAGGCAGGTCCGTTTTGAGGGAACGGCTGAAAAGCTGTCCGCCGCCGAATCGGACCGTTACTTCAGCACCCGTCCCCGCAATAGCCGCATAGGGGCATGGGCCTCAAAACAGAGCAGCGTGATCACGTCACGTGAAGAGCTTGAAAACGAGGTCAGGCACATAACCGGCCTGTATAAGGACCTGGATATACCCCGCCCTCCCCATTGGGGCGGCTACAGGATGATCCCTCACCTTGCAGAGTTCTGGCAGGGAAGGCCCGGCAGGCTGCACGACAGGATAGAGTACCGGCTGAACAACGGTTCCTGGAATATAAGCAGGCTCTCTCCCTGAACCCCGGACACCCCTGCACTGAAGCGGACATAATAATTATAATATCCCTTCCGGCGAACAGGAATAATCTACACTCTTATAATAAATAAAAAATGTTAAATCAACTGCAGGCATTAAACTATTCTGCAATTTTTCATCTAAAGAGGTGAGATCTGATTTAACTTAACAATTTATAATATGAGACAGGTAATATTTTTACTAGCCCTACTATCGCTTCTGCCATTATTGGCAACGGCTCAACAGGGGCAGCGCGGTCAAGGCGGACAACAGGGACAGGGCCGGCAGACGGGCGGCCAGCAGGAGGTGGCGGTAACAGGCAAAGTGGTTGATGCCTCCGATGACAGCCCACTTATAGGAGCTCACCTGTCTTTTCTGCATTTCAGGGATACCACACGCACCTTTCATGCAACCACAGGGCATGACGGAAGCTTTTCCCTCAAGATGGCACGCGGACAGTAC
>SLOE01000073.1 GCA_007132715.1 Bacteroidales bacterium | reverse complement strand
GTGAGCTGGTACATGTCGGTCAGCTGTGATATTGAGGCCGGTATCGTTTCCAGAAGATTGTTTTGTGCCTCAAGGACCTTGAGCAATTCAAGGTTACCTATGTTTTCAGGAAGTGTCGTAAACTGGTTATTGTTTAGTCTCAGATCTGTAAGTTTTGAGAAACTGGTTATGGCATCGGGTACCGCACCTTCAAGCTGGTTTCCGGCCACCCTGAATTCCCTGATATCGTTCCATCCGCCAATTGTTTCAGGCAACTGCCCCGAGAACCCATTCTCTGCTATGCTGAATTCCCTGAGGTTTATAAGATTACCAATCTCTTCAGGTATTGGCCCGGACAGGTTGTTTCTCCAGAGGGATAAATATTTCAGTCCGGTAAGATTGCCTATAGCCGGATCAATGTTACCCGTAAGGTTGTTCCGGTGCAGCATCAAACTTTCCAGAAGTGTGAGGTTATACAACTCCACCGGTATGTCACCCTCCAGCTCTCCCACAGAGAGATTCAGCGACCTGAGTTCGATGAGGTTGCCTATCGATGCAGGAATAGTGCCGTTGAGGATGAAGGGCAGGTGCAGCGTATGCAGTCCGCCAAGGTTCCCGATATCTTCAGGCATTGGCCCTTTTACCGAGTTTTCAGTGCCGCGTATCTCCAGCTCTGTGAGCCGGGTGAGGCCGGTTAGCGATGCCGGCAGCGGGCCTTGAAACCTGCCCCTGATATTCAGTCTCCTCAGCTCTGTCAGGTCACCTAATTCCTCAGGGATGGTCCCTTGCATATAATAGTGGGTTATTCTGATGCCGGTTACACGGCCGTTCATTACCGTGACGCCGGGCCAGTTCACGACAGGTTTTGTCAGGTCCCAGTCGACCGAGCCGTCCATACTCTCGTAAAAAGCAACGAGTGCGAGAGAATCATTTGTGTCGGTGACAAACATTTCGGGGGAAATAAACCTTGTCGTCTGCAGGTTGGTGCCGAAGGTATATCCGGCAAAAAACGTGGTGCTGTTGTTCAGCATGTAGAACCCGTTGTAGTTGCCGCCCCATCCGAAGTTGACATGGAAGAACCCCTCGCTGTCATATCCGTCTATAACCACCGAATGCCCCGGGTCGCCGGGCAGCTCGCAGTAGACCGGACGCTCATGGTCAAGCTCATTGGCTATGTAATAGCTTTCGTTTGAGCCGCTGTGCATGTGATACCTGAAATATTTCTGCAGCGCATAGGTGTAATCGGGATCGGAGGGTATGCTGCCCGAGGCATCGCCGCAGAAATTCATGCTCATGGCAACGGCAACATGGTAGGAGAGGAGCCTGGAGTCGTTGTCCGTCATTTCTTCCCAGTTGTACACGGTGTTGCCGAAGTCGGCGCACTGTTCGCCGTAAACTGGGTGGGTATAGCAGACGGATCCTTCCCCGCTTGACGGGTAACGGTAATAGGCCATTATCTGTGCCATGGCTGTTGCCGCGCAGCCTGTCGGGCACCCGCCTGCCTCCTCATGCCAGTACTGGTTCATGTTTACGCCCCTGCTGTAAAGCAGCGGTTCGACCACAACCTCAGCGCCCTTAATGCCTTCTAATGCGGTTTTGCCGGGCGTCTCAGCGCCGGTTTCCGCGGGAATTGCATCCTGTTCGTATGTCTTAAGCAGGCTTGATACTGCAGGGGGTAATTCCCCGGAAGGGAAACTGCCGGTAAGCGAATAACCTTTGACTGAAGGGTAACCCCCGTTATCGGAAACAAGAACAAAACCGCCTGACGGATCGCTGAACACGAACACCCTGTTGGCTGCAGTGTCGGCTGAACTGTATGTGCCCTCAAGCATATCGCTTTTCGACGACACCTTTTTCATTTCCCTCTGTGAGCGGAGAAAATCTTCAGCTATGGCCCGCGCCCTTTCAGAAGGTACATCCTGTGCCCCGGAGTGCAGTATCCCTGCCAGGAGAAATGCAGCCAGTATAATCTGCCCCTTCATAGCACAATGATTTTCCTGGTTCCGGCAACATTGCCGTTTCTGTCCTCCACCAGCACGTTATATATACCGGGAGGGAAATCAATCTCCAGCAATGTTTCGCCCGATATCTGCCTCTTAAGGATCAATGCCCCCTGCATATTGAATATCGATACATCAAAAATATCTTCTCCCCGGTGCGGTTTAATAGTTATATGACTTGATGCGGGAACGGGGTAGATCGTGAACTTGCCGGGAACGGTCGGCGCCATATCTGCAGAAACTGTAAAGTCATGCGTAATTATTACCGTTTCGGTACAGTTGTTGGCATCATGCACCAGGAGCCTGAATACACGGTCCCCCTCCGGCAGAGGTATTTCAAGGACGGGCTCATAACCCAGGGGCTCATCGTCCATCATCCAGGTATACTGATATGGCTCCTTCCCACCAGAAAAGATATATCCTGCCCCCAGTATCAGTGAAGTGTCGGTCAGAATGAACATATCGCCCGTAACCGTCACCTCGAAGATCTCAGGCTGGTCGGCCATCACCTCGACGATCATCTGCGCCTGCAGGGGAATGGTGTTAACCAGGAATACAAACAGCACTAACCTCCATTTTCCTGAGGCGTTCCTTGTCAGCTTCATAATCCGATAAATGTTGTAAGGGAAAAAGAAAATTGATCACGGGTTAAATAACGACATATTATTTCTTAAAGTTTCATCAATTCGTGAATTTTTATCACCAGTTCTTAAATTAAGATAAGAATATTTTTGCAGCAGAGCAAAATCCGGCCTGACTTGCCACAAGCATAAATCAGTTTTTTGCGTTGTGAAGGTAATATTTGATCTGTTTTCTTTACTTTGCAGCGATATTTTAATTACAACCGGGATTGAACTATTTATCAGCAATCCCAATGAAAAATCAACCTTATGACCTTGCCGGAAAAAGATTTAGGAGTAATTGCATTCGGGGTAAAAACCGGAATAATAACGGCCGAAGATGACCTGGCAGAGGTCATTAGGGGCACTATTGCCAGGAACCGTGAAATTTTAAAGGATGGGGATATATTGTGTATCACTGAATCTGTTGTCGCCATTACACAGCATAATGTAGTAAACCTTGGCGATGTTTCTGCCGAGATTGGGCGAAAACTTAGCCTGGATAAAGGGTCAACTGTAGGTGTTGTGCACCCCATACTGTCGCGCAACCGATTCTCGATGATGCTGAAGGCTATAGCCAAGGCTGTACCGGAGGGCAAGGTGATAATTCAGCTCAGGTTTCCCGACGATGAGCAGGGCAACCCGGTAATATCCAAGGAGATGCTCAAAAAAATGGGCAAGTGCTTTGATGATATTATCAAAGTGGAAGAGATCGGAAACGACAGGTTGCTCCATCCTGAAACAGGGATGGACTATATCGGGTATTATGAGGAGATCGTGAAAGAGACAGGCAGTGACGTTGAAATATTCCTCTCGAACACCTTCAGCCATATCACTGAAAAAAAGCCTGATGGTATCATCGTAAGCAATGTTCATGAGAGGTATGATGTGCTTGAAGAGATTAAAGAGGCGGGCTTTGATAATGTCATAACCCTGCAGGATATATATTCGGATCCCCGGAAGGGGGTCTATTCGGAATACGGACTTCTTGGCTCCAACCTGCTTGACCCTGTTAATGAGCAGCTTAAGCTTATGCCCAGGGAAGCTGACAAATTCTGTGAAAAGATCAGGGAGATGATTGTTGGCCATTTCGGAAAGTCGGTCGAAGTGCTGATTTACGGCGACGGTGCATACAAGGATCCTGAGTCGGGCATATTCGAGCTTGCTGACCCGGTCTCCTGTTTCGGCTGTACGACGGCGATTAAAAACAGGAACAGGATAGGGGTTAAGACCAAGTACCTGATGCAGAAGCTGCACAATGAAGGCAAATCACGGGATGAGATTGAAAAGATTATCGCAGAGGAGAGCCACAGGTTTGCTGAAGAGCAGGATAAGAAGGAATTCAGCGCCCAGGGCACCACACCCCGCAAGATCGAGAACCTCGTCTCTTCGCTGGCCGACCTTGTCTCAGGCAGCGGCGACACCAACACCCCGCTGGTGGTGGTGAGGGGGTTTATTTAATATTTCCGTTATGATAAGGATTTTGGTTTTACCGGCAATACTGCTATATGTTGTTTCACTTCCGGCCCAGAATGCAGGCAGCATTAGCGAAGATCCTGATTTTTTTCCCGTTTCAGTATGGATGCAAAGCCATACAAATGTATGGGCCTATAAAGAGATGGGCATAAATATGTTCATCGGAATATGGGGTGGCCTTAACCAGGAAAAACTTGATGCCTTCAGGGATGCCGGCATGCTTGTCATCTGCGATCAGAATGAATTTGCCCTCAGTAATATTGATGATCCGGTAATTTATGCAT
>SLOE01000119.1 GCA_007132715.1 Bacteroidales bacterium | reverse complement strand
TCGTACATGAAATGCCAGCCTATCGCCACGCGCAGTGCCACCAGCAATACGAGCCTGGGCCTTGTATTGCTGTTAAAATTATTTTTAGTCATTATGTATATGAAAGTTTGATAGTTAAGTGCGGAAAGGTAAAACAAAACCTTACCGGAAAGCCTCAAATATAACTATTACGAAGATTTTCTTTATGTGAAAAAATCTTAAATCTTCCTGCCTTGTTGTGCTCCTTGCATCCTTGCAGCGTGCATCACAATATCCATGCATTCATCATGTCTCTCCTCCATAAGCTGCATAAGCCTGAACTGTGCCCTGCAACGCTTCAGGTTCTGATCGCTGTAAACGGTTGAATAGTATACATCGCCCATTATATAATCGGTCAGGAATCTCAGCCCCATTATGAAAGTCATGTAACGTGCCGAGAGTGGCAGCAATTCGAGTTCGGCATGGGTCAGGAAGGAAATGGTCTTCTCGATAAAGCCGTCTGAATATGCCCTGAAAACAGGTATGCTGAACATTATACTGTTCAGGTCGGCTTCATCTTCTTCGGCAGTGTTTGCAGCGGTGCGGATAGTATCGCCGAAATCATAGAGAGACAGACCCGGCATGACGGTATCCAGATCTATGACACATACTGCCCTGTCTTTTTCATCAAAAAGGATGTTATTTAGCTTTGTATCGTTGTGCGTCACCCTGACGGGTAATTCACCCTCTCTTTCAAGACGGGGGATAACCAGCATGGCATCGATTGCACGGTAGGCTGTTTCGATCTCTTTTTTTACTTCACCTGCTCTTCCTGCTGCGTTTGCATCAATAGCTTTCCGGAATTTCTCAAAACGCATTTCTATGGAATTGAATTCGGGTATTACCGGGTATATCTCATCTGCAGGCATATCCCTCAGATCACCTATAAACTGTCCGAATGCCTTTCCTGCCTCATTTGCGACCTTGTTGCCTGGTACAATATCATAGCTGATACCCGGTTCCAGTTTATTATACATCCGCCAGTGGTTGCCTGACTGGTCGGTAAAAAAGGAATCTCCCGATTGGGTTTCAATCACTTCCAAAACGCTAACCTGGCTGTCCCCGGCTCTTTTTTCCCTGATATGCCTGGTAACTCTGATGATATTGTCCATCATCTCCCTGACCGGTGGGAAGACATTGTGATTGATCTTCTGGAGGATATAATCAGGAGCATCCTTTTCTTTTGTCTTTACGAGTAATGTCTTGTGGATATGTCCCGATCCGGTCGGATTGCCGTCGAGGTATGTGCCGGTAGTTTTGAAATTGCCGAATACATATCTGATCTCGCTTTCAACCATTACTTCCACAGGTTTTCAGGGTATTCTCCGTTACGGATCTTTTCAATGATACTGTTCCTGGCAGCCTCCCTGTCTTCTTTGTAAGTTATTCCAAACCAGGTGGAGTTACAGTCAAGTACCCTGACCCTGATTTCTCCGTCCCTGATAAGCTGGTCGACCAGAGTTGGTATGTAGAATTCAGCCTTGGGGTCTTTGATGTTCAAATCAAGGAAAGAAGAGAGCCTTTGTCTGATATGGCCGAAAACGGAAGTGCCGAATCCCCACATGTTCATTGATACTGTTGCACCTCCGGATAATTCCACCGACTCACCGGTTTCATAGTGGAAGATTTTTCCCTTTTCGCGTTTGATCTTTGTAAGCTCCGAAACTGAGACTAGAAAACCTTCCCTGTCAATACTGCATAAACCTCTCGATACAGTTCCGTGATCGGAAAGGGTGTTGTCAAGCCTGTATCCTATCATGCAGTATTCCTTCAAGGTATCTTTTTCCTGAAGGAAACCGTGCATTTCGCTGAATGCCTCGTAACCATAGTAATCATCGGCATTGATTGCTGCAAAAGGGGTAGTGACGGCCTTTTCAGAGACCATGATCGCATGGGCTGTCCCCCATGGTTTTAGGCGGTTGGAGGGTAATTCGTACCCGCCGGGGAGCATATCAAGCTCCTGGAAAACATAGCCGGTCTCTACCTTATCTTGAAATCTTGCAAGCAGGTTTTCTTTGAAGTCAATTTCAATATCCTTCTTTATAACGAAGACGACCTTTCCAAATCCGGCCTTAATTGCATCATAAACAGAGTAGTCTATTATGGCTTCTCCATGAGGGCCAATTGGTTCGATCTGTTTAAGGCTTCCATACCGGCTTCCAAGTCCCGCAGCCAGGATGAGCAGTGTAGGTTTTGACATAATAGAAATTAAATTATAAAAAGGGGAGAATGACCACGCGGGTCATTCTCCTTCAGGTTGTTCTATTTTGATTTAAGCTTGTTCCATGATCTGTAAAGAAGGTATGATGCCACAGCTACCACTGCAAAGAAAATACCCGCCTGGGTAATATTGCCATAGAGCAGGTTGCCGATAGTGAACAGGATACTGTAGATGGATATACAACCCAGTATCATACAAATAATACCGGTAGGAACATCCCACTTGAGGTCGGGCTCCTTGACAAGTTCAACACTTTCAGCCCTGGCTCTGTCTACTACCGGCTTCCATCCTGGTCCCCCGGGCCTGATCTTCGTGTAGAAGCTTCGCAAAGTTTCTTCATTGACAGGCTTTGTGAGCAGGGTAACGATTATCCATGTGGCTGATGTAAAGACCACCACTCCTACGAATCTGATTATTGACCAGTATGTTTCTGTTGAGGGAATACCCAGCACCTCGATTGCTCCGTTTTCAAAATGTATTATGCCAAAGTTCTCAATGGCGATAAAAATAAGGGAGAAGGCAAGAGCTGCTATCATCGCCGCTATTTCAGAGAAAGCGTTTATTCTCCACCAGAACCACCGGAGAATATAAATAAGTCCGGTTCCCGCACCGATCATCAGTATGTACTGGAATGCCTGAAGAGCACTCTGCAATATCAGGGCAAGGATCACTGAGCAGACCATTATGGAAATTGTACTGATCCTGCCAACGGCCACTTTTTGTTTCTCAGTTGCCCTGGGATTAAAAAAGCGACCATAGAAATCATTCACAAGGTATGATGACCCCCAGTTGATATGTGATGCTGTTGTTGACATATATGCGGCTATCAGGGAAGCAACCACCAGTCCCAGCAATCCTGCCGGCAGATATTCCCTGAGCATGGCAGGATATGCAAAGTCTTCCTGCACGTACCTGGTGGCTACATCAGGGAACCTGTCAGCCATTGACTGGATATCAGGAAAAACTATCAGGGAGGCAAGAGCTACTATTATCCATGGCCAGGGCCGGAGTGCGTAATGAAAGAAATTGAAAAGAAGCGTTGCTCCTACGGCATGATCCTCGCTCTTTGCAGAGAGCATCCTTTGTGCCACGTAACCTCCTCCTCCGGGTTCAGCTCCGGGGTACCATACCGACCACCATTGCACTGCAAGAGGGATAATAAATATGCTCAGGAGCAGTTCAGGCTGGGATATGCTTGGCACGAAACTAAGCTTGTCGACTACGTTGGGATGCGAAAACAGTGCCGATAGTCCCCCCACGTCGGGTGACCTGGTTACATAAACCGCAGCTATAATCGCGCCGAACATTGCAAAGCTGAACTGGAAAAGGTCGGTCCACAATATCGATTTCAGTCCCCCGAGTCCGCTGTAGAAAACCACAATCACAGCGGCAATTATCAGCGCAGGTGCAGGCTGAAGGCCCAGCATCACGCCAGCTATCTTGATAAATGCAAGTGATACGGTTGCGATAACCATCACATTGAAAAAGAATCCAAGGTATATCGCCCTGAAACCCCTCAGAAAAGCTGCCATTTTACCGCTGTAGCGCAACTCGTAAAATTCAAGGTCGGTCATTACCCTTGACCTGTTCCAGAGTTTGGCGTAGACAAATACGGTAAGCATTCCGGTCAGGAGGAAGGCCCACCATAGCCAGTTGCTTGCTACGCCTCCCGTGCGTACCATATCGGTTACCAGGTTTGGGGTGTCGGCCGAAAAAGTTGTAGCCACCATTGATACGCCCAGCAGCCACCAGGGCATGTTGCGGCCCGAAAGAAAGAAATTGGTGGTGCTCTGCCCGGCCTGCCTTGATGCAAAAAATCCTATTGAAAGAAGGATGACGAAGAAGATTGCCAGGATTGCCCAGTCGATAGGTTGTAGTATCATCGCTATTGATTATTTATGTTATTAATATTTGGTTCCTGTGAAAAGATCCTGGTCATAACAACCGGGATAGTGCCGAGCAGCATTGCCCGTTCCCCAAGTTCGCTGATATGGATTGCCGTATCCTGCCTTATCCTGTTGATGGTATATTTATTGAGTTTTTGCTGTACCGGGTCGGCAAGAAGGTTGCCTGCTCCGGTCATATCGCCGCCAATGATGATCATTTCGGGGTTGAGCAGGTGAATCAGCACTGCAATCCCGCGCGCAAGGAACCCGCCTGCCTCTTCAAGAAGTTCAATGGCAAACTGGTCACCCTGCCTGGCTGCAGAAATGACATCGGGCAATCTGATAT
>SLOE01000100.1 GCA_007132715.1 Bacteroidales bacterium | reverse complement strand
GATGCAAGTGAATGCATAATCACATAGAACTCCGATATCCATGCAGCATTTTCCCTCGCGGTAGTGCGGATCGGGAGGTATGCCATTTCAATGGCTATATCGGGCCTTGCCGGTGCAAACAACCCGAAAATCTCGGTTGTGAGCTGGGCATCTATCATATCATAATTGGGGTTATTATCGGGATGGCTCGTTTCAGGGGGTACCATTCCCTTCTCTTCCATCAGGTTATATGCCGTCTGGTTGGAAACCCACAGGTAGTTCTCATAAATACCATCAGATATTTCCCCGAAAGGGGTCCATTCCCTGTTGGAGTAAATATGATGAAGCCAGCCGTCACGGATCTGTTCCGGGGAGAGAACCGAGGTCTCGTTTGTGTAGAGAAGGTACTGGTACATATACTCAATATCGGTATCGTCGTCGGCGCCCCAGATCCCTCCTTCATCTTCGAAATAAAAATCGATCGTTGAAGAGTGATCAGGAAGGTTACCCCAGATATTCGGACGCGCGGGAGTGCCCCAATCCTCACGGGTATAGAAATCACCCGTTTTGATATCGCCAATATTTCCTACCTTGTCCATTTCAGTAATCAGTCCGGTCCAGTTGCCAATGCTCTGTCCCAGCCAGAACCCATGGAGCTTGTCATGATAGGTTTCCCTGCACACAACCAGGTCGGACGGATCGGGGTTGTATTCCCGGTATTCGATCCTGTCGCTTGCGGGAACATCACCCTGGTTTGCTGCCGTATTGCATGAACAGGGGATGATAAGTATCAGGCCTGTAATAAAGAGGATCGTAAGTGCCGTGGAAACAGCCCTTCCGGAGAAAGATAGTTTGTGAAACTGCCGGATAATCTGCATAGACTTGTTTTTTAAAGCATTCCAATTTTGAATAACCGCCGGTGCCGGGATGCGGCACCGGCAGCAGGATCAATACAATCTTGCAGCAATGATCAGTCCGAGTCCGACGATAAAGAATATGAACATGGCTGTAATCAGCGCGTTCACACCCTTTGCTCCCTTGAACTCCTTCCAGATGAATACACCCCAGAGTGCTGCAACTGCCGTTGCACCCTGTCCGAGTCCGTAAGAAATCGCAAAACCAGCCTGTTCGGCGGCAATTATGTTTACGGTGAAGCCAAGGCTCCATATTGCCCCTCCCAGGATACCTATAAGGTGAAGCCTCGTGTCGCCTTTTTTGAAGTAATCGGCATAGGTAACCTTTTCCCCGGTAACGGGCTTATACATGAAAATTGTATTCCAGATGAAGTTGGATGCCAGGAGTCCGAGTGCGAATATTACCGACGCGGTGTAGGGAGTGAGTCTGCCTGGTTCCGGACTGGCAAAGTCTGCAACCATTGAGGCGGCCACGAACCTGTAGAAAAAGCCCATGAGAACACCTGCCAGAAGTGAAATTACAATACCCTTGGTTGGTGATTCTGTCTGGCCGGGCAGCTTCCTGTATGCCATTGCATCTAGAACGATAGCAACGACTACCAGTGCAACACCGATAAAAAGCAGCACGGGATTCCCCAGGGGGGTGGCAATATAGTTGACAATTACCCCGAGCGCCAGTGCCAGTCCGATTCCTATCGGGAATGCCACTGCCATCCCGGCGATTGCTATGGCCGCCACGAGAAGGATATTGGCGATATTAAATACAACACCACCCAGGAAGGCGGAGCCCAGTGCAGATGCATCTGCCTGGGTGAGATCCTGTATAAAGCTCCGGCCTTCCGTACCAATACTTCCGGCTGTGAAGGCCAGTAATAGTGAAAGAAGCAGTACACCTACCGCGTAATCCCAGTAGAAAAGCTGGAAAGGCCACTGTTTGGTTGCCAGTTTCTGGGTGTTGGCCCATGAACCCCAGCACAGCATTGTGATAAAGGCCAGGACAACGGCCCACGCGTAAGAATCAATGATCACCATGGCTTGTAGTTTTTAGGTTTGGTTTGGTTATTTAATTGATGTTCATATTTAACATTAATAGTTTTTGTCATTTACCCGGTCATAAATGGCTGCTATGATCGCGAACCGGTATTTTTCTCATGTTCTTTACCGAGTTCCTTATTATTAATTCTGGCATGATTTTTTTATTGACTTTGCCGGCAGATCTTCCTGAGTTTATGTTTTCAAGAAGTATCTGCACGGCCTCCCTGGCAATCTCTTCCTTCATCTGTTCAACGGTGGTCATAGGGCTTGCCAGGAATGCCGAGTAGGGCTGATCGTCAAAGGATACCAGGGACATGTCATCAGGGATTTTCAATCCCGCTTCTGACAGGGCACGCATTACACCGAGAGAAATCAGGTTGCTCAGGGCCAGTATCGCAGTAGGCCGGCACTCGCTTCCCAACAACCTGACTGTTTGATCGTATCCGTTTTTTTCACCGAAATCATCACCCGCGATCATCGAGTTGTCAACTGTCAGATTATGGTTTTTAAGTGCATCCCTGTAACCGTCGACCCTGTCGGTATTGACAGAAATACCGTTAATCCCCTGTATGCAGGCGATCCGGCTGTGACCGGCGGCTATGAAGTGCTCTGTTGCCAAATATGCACCGGTGTAATTATCAGTAGAGACTGATGGTATATCTAATCCCGGCAGGTACCTGTCAATGACGACCGACGGGATTTCTCTTTTCAGGAATTCTGATATATGTCCGGTACCTGTGCCTACCGGCGCAAGAATTATTCCATCCACCTTTCTCCCGGCAAGCAGTTTGAGCAGTTCTGATTCGGTTTCTATATCATCAAGGCTGTCGCAAAGTATAATTGAATAACCGTTGCGCCGTGCTTCAAATTCAATGGTTTTGGCCACATGGGCGAAGAAGGGGTTGGCGATGTCGGGCACAATAAGTCCGATTGTCTCGGTCTTCTCGAGGCGCAGTCCGCGTGCAATCCTGTTCGGGTGGTAATTGAACTCCCTTGCAGCATCCAGCACTTTTTTGGTTGTTGCGGGAGATATCCTGTAGTCGTCGGCTTTCCCGTTAAGGACGCGCGAAACAGTGGTTGGCGAAATATTAAGAAGTGCCGCTAGTTCCTTGATATTTCTGACGGTCTGGTCCATTTCAGGTTGATTGCAGGTGCGGAAAAATCATAACAAATATTGAAAAAATATTGTAAATGCGCAAACGATTGTGCAAAAGTTTTTGATATGTTTTAACGTAGGGAAAGATATTTGTCCTTAAATCAACCAGATATACTACTTATGAATTTTTTTGATATTTTTGTAAAACGAAAATAAAAACAATCAATAATTAAATATGACTGAAAATGCTTCCGAACCAGCGAAGGGAAAAGATATTTGAACTTATAAAGGAAGACGGGCATGCGAAGGTGACGCAACTCAGCAGGATCTTCAGGGTCACGGAGGTGACCATAAGGCAGGATCTGGAAAAACTTGAAAAGGAGGGGCTGATCATGAGGGAGCACGGGGGTGCCCACCTGATCAATGTAGAATCCAATGTGAAAAACATCACGTTGCGCAACCAGGAGAACCTTACTGAGAAGGCAAGTATTGCACGCAGGGCTGTCGAACTAATAAATGATGGTGATACCATAATCCTTGATTCAGGGTCAACCACCACTGAAATTGCCAAACTGATAAACGGTTTCAGAAATCTTACAGTGATCACAAATGCCCTTAATATCGCCCTGATCCTGGGAGGGGACCCCGGCATCAACCTGGTAGTTACGGGAGGAGAATTCAAAGCCCCCACGTTGTCGCTGACCGGCCAGAAGGCGGCGGACTTTTTCAATAATCTTCATGTTGACAAGCTCTTCCTGGCAACAGCAGGGATCACACTGAAGGCCGGACTGACCTACCCGAGTATATCAGATATTGTTGTGAAGCGGGCGATGATCGAGTCGGCCGATGTTGTTTACCTGGTTGCAGATTCTGCCAAGATCGGCAGGAATGCATTTGCCAGCCTGGGAACCCTTTCACTCATCAATTACCTGATCACAGACTCGAAAATCTCTGCAAAGGACCAGGCAATGATGAAGGAGCATGAGATTGAGATGATAATAGCAGATTAATTATCAATGGCAGATAATTTTTATCTGTGGGTTTTTTAGTTTGTTGTTTCGAAAATTTATTAATATTTTTGAATATTTACTTTTGGCGGTTGCTGTGGTTGTTTATTAAATATATTTCCTGAAATGACTGGTTATACAGACAGGGAACTTGAGCAGAAATCTGCCAGGATGAGGCTTGACCTGCTTCGGTACATAAAAATGGCGGGGGCGGGGCACACCGGTGGTGATCTTTCTTGTATTGATATTCTCAATGTCCTTTATAATGATGTCCTGAATGTGTCTCCTGAAACCATTGACAGCGGGGACAGGGACAGGTACATACAGAGCAAGGGGCATTCGGTGGAGGCTCTGTATGTTGTGCTTGCCGAAAGGGGATTCTTCCCCGAAAGGGATCTGGAAACCATATGCAGTTATCAATCGCACTTTGTCGGCCACCCGACAAGGAAGGTCAGGGGTGTGGAATTCAACACGGGAGCACTGGGACACGGACTGGCAATAAGTGCAGGCATCGCGCTGGCGGGCAAGAAGGACAAAAAGGGATACAGGGTCT